>NZ_KQ968979.1:141387-168382 GCF_001578725.1 Streptococcus sp. DD04 | reverse complement strand
GAGATGTTGCACAATGTGAAAGCGATCGAGGGCAATTTTAGCGCATGGAAAAAGTTGTCTAGCCAAGTCATAGTAGGGACTAAACATGTCCATGGTAATGACTTTAACTTGGTTTCGGACCTGTCTGGAATAGCGCAGAAAGTGATTGCGAATCGTTACTTGTGTCCGTCCGTCTAGGATAGCTAGGATCTTTCTGGAATCGAAATCTTGAGCAATAAAGCTCATCTCTATCTGCCGATTGAAACAGTCACTTCCCTGACTGTTTCCACATCCCAAGACATTTGTTCTGGAAGCCAGTTGAGTCATAGACATGCTCGGTTTCAGTCAGTCCTGGAATTGGCAGGACATTGGAAACTGCACCAGTATTGATGACAATAGTTTCAGCAGTCAGTTCCTCTTTTTCATCGCCAGCTGTGATTTCGATGACCTTATTTGAAAGGAAATGAGCTTCCGCATCCATGATGTCGACACCAGCGCCACTGATTGCTGCGTAGTTTTTCTCGTTGAGACGGCTGGTTACAGCGTTCTTTTCAGCCATGACTTAGTCGAAAGCTAGGCCTTTTTCAGCTGCGACAAGCAGAGTTTTGGTTGGGATGCAGGCGATATTGATACAGGTTCCTCCGTACATGACCTTGCTACACTCAATCAAAGCAACTTTTTTTCCTTGAGTCGCCATTTTGGCTGCCAATGTTTTACCGGCCTTACCAAAGCCGATGACAATTAAATCATAGGTTAACATAATTTACCTCTTTATTGGTACTAAATTCTAGCGCTATGTTATACTTCTTTTCGTCATAAATTTCTATAAGGAGAAGAAAATGTCTATTTTTACACTGATTTTGGCAAGTTTGGTTGCCTTGGAATTTTTCTATATTATGTACTTAGAGACTATCGCAACGACTTCAGCTACGACAGCACGGGCCTTTGGTATGTCTCAAGAGGAGTTGGAGCAGAAGTCGGTCAATACTCTTTTCAAAAACCAAGGAGTTTATAATGGTCTGCTGGGTATTTTGGTTTTAATTGCGGCCTTTGTGCAGCCTAATCCGGTTTGGCTGGGAATTTTTATGGTTTATATCATCTTAGTAGCAGCTTATGGTGCAGTTACCAGCGATCCGAAAATTCTGCTCAAGCAGGGTGGTTTGGCAATGTTGACTTTGCTGAGTTTATTTTTCTAAAAAGGAGCGGGAAATAGCGATTTCCCGCTCTTTTTTTTACATAATGATTGACTTTTTTGTTAGACATGTGTAGAATAAAGTTAGAAATAGCCTTTAGAAAGTATATAAAAACAATGAAAAGTTCAATGAAACGTTTGCCAGATGGTGAATTTGCTATCTTAAAGATTATTTGGCATTTGCCAAACCCAACGACTTCAGCCCAAATCATGGAAAAACTGGGAGAAGACAACCATTGGAAACCTCAAACTTTGTTGACGGTCTTAGCACGCTTGACGGAAAAGGGATTTTTAGAAAGCGTCCGCAAGGGGCGTGAAAGGCAGTACACAGCCTTGATTTCGGAGGAGGAATACCTAGAAGTGGAAACGTCAGACTTCCTGAAGCGCTACAGCGGTCATTCCATGGGTGGTTTTGTTAAGACACTTTTTTCATCTAATTCATTTTCAGAAAATGAACTAGATGAGTTGCGTAATCTCCTGAATCAGAAAGAGTAAGATGAGGTAATAGCCATGAAACAGCTCCTTTTGTCCTTCCTGCTGACCAGTCTTTCGACATCAATTTTGGTTCTTTTGCTAAGTCTTCTTTTTGCGGCTTTAAAGACCAAGATTTCGGTCAGGGTCAAATATTTTATCTGGTTTCTGGTCCTGCTGAGTTTTCTTGTCCCATTTCGTCCCCAATTGGGCTCAGGCTTGATTCGGCTGAATGCTGGACCGGCTGTTCAGACGGCAGTCACTGCTGTTGGGACAGATGGAGCACAAGGAAGTTCGCAAGTAGCTGAAAAAGCTGCCCAGTCAAATCTGTGGGAGGCTTTTTTAAGGCTACCGTGGTTTGAAATTCTCTTTGTTGTCTGGCTGGTCGGCTTTGCCTTTAGCTTAGGTAGGTATGTTTATTCCTATATTCGCTTCAGAAAGATGTTGCAGCGTTGGGGGACAGAAGTTCAAGACGAGGGAACGCTTGCTCAGTTGCCGATTGTTCAGCAGGAAATGGGGATTAACAGCAAGATTCGTCTGCTTCACTATCCTATGACTCAAAGTCCGATGTTACTTGGTTTCAGAGACATTTTGATTGTGTTGCCAGAACTGGACTATACAGAAGAAGAACTGCAGTTGATTTTCAAGCATGAGCTGACTCACTACAAGCACCGAGATATTTTGGTCAATCTCTTAGGGATTCTTGCTAGGAGCTTGCATTGGTTTAACCCAGTTGTTCGCTTTGCCTGTCGGGAGATGCAAGAAGTAGGAGAAATGTACTGTGACTATGATGTTCTAAGTAGCCGAGACACGGAGTATCGTACTTTTTATGGCGAAACGATTCTGACCATGATCGATCGTAGCAAAAAGAGCCCTATCGCCCTGACGACTTGCTTTTACTCCGACAAGTTTAATCTTAAGCGGCGGATTATTGGCATTATGGATAGTCGCCTGCCTAAAAAGTTTTTATCCACTGCCTTTATAGTGGCAGCTCCTTTCCTTTTGCTGCTGTCTAGCTCGGTCTTTGCTTTTGAAAGTCCAGATGTCCAAGTGCAGAAGAGCAAGCTGGTGACCAGTCAGAAGCAGTCTCAAGGGCTCAGCCAGAGTCAAGCTCTAACTGCGGCCCTAAAAGAACTGTCTCTTGCTGAAAAGGATGTTAAAGACCTGCAGGTTGTGCGTGAAAAAGATACTTATAAAATTCGTTTTTCTCACGAACAGACAGTTCATGAGATTATTATCAATGCTAAGGATGGGAAGCTTCTCCAGTCCAAGCAGCACACCACTATCGAAAAGACAGTGACAGTCGAGAAAGAAGTCAGTCCTTCCTCATCGGCTACTGGAGCCAATCCAGCCAACAATGAAACTCCAGTCACAGGACAGACGGGAACAGCCAGCTCTTATAGTACGGGCACTGGTGCCGGCGCGACAACAGTACAGCCCCCTGCCCAGAATACGGTTTCTCAGGATGATCCAGATACTGATGATGATCAAGACGATGACGATGATGACGATGATTAGATAAAAGAATTCTGCTGGTCTAAGTTTCTTAAAAACTTGGGCTAGTAGATTTTTTTATCTTCTCAGGTTCTTTGAAAAGTTGATGTTAGATCTCCTTAACGAACCTCAGCTGTTCGCACCAACAATCTTTCAGTCCGTTTTCTAACCAAAATTTGCTTTTCTTTAATTATTAGAGGAGACTCGTTCATTTTTTTAGAAAAATCACTCATTTTGCTCTTGACTTTTACGAACGACAAGTGTAGAATGTAACTATAAACTACATTTGTAGAAAGTCTTTTAAAAATAATGCTTGGAAAGGAGAAGACAGACAAAGCTTAGCCAGATGCTTATGAGATGTAGAGCGGAAGCTCTCTTTCTTTTAAAAGAATAAACTACATTTGTAGAATAAAAGGAGAATTTAAATGAAACAAAAGCAAATCCAAACAAACTTCCAACGTATCGAAACCAAGTATATTCTAGACCGAGCAACGCTTGCTCTGCTAGAGGCTGAGATGCAGGCTTACCTTATCCCAGACGATTATGCGACTTCGACAATTTCCAATGTATATTTTGATAATGATGATTTCCAGATGATTCAGGATTCGATTGACAAAAAAGGCGGGCGTGAAAAGTTGCGGATGCGGACTTATGTAGAAGAACCAACAGATAATAGTCAGGTATTTTTGGAAATCAAGAAAAAATGTGATGAAGTAGGTTTTAAATACCGTCTAGTTTCAAATCTAACCTCTGTTGTCAACTATATTGAGAACGGTCTAGCAGATCAGACTATTTCTGACGAACGTGTTAAGGCAGAAGTGGAAGAGCTACAGGAGCGCTATGTGGACTTGAAGCCAAAAATGGTAATTAGCTATGAGCGCTACTCGATGAAGGGCTTAGAAGATAAAAAAGTTCGTGTGACGGTCGATTCCAATATCCGTTATCGAGATTATGATGTAGATTTAACATCAGGTCGCTATGGCTTACCTTTGTTGGAAGAGGGTCAGGTGATTATGGAAATCAAAATTTCCGGTCAATATCCTCAGTGGTTGGCCGATATCTTAAACATGTACGGCATTGAGGAGCAGTCCTTCTCAAAGTATGGCAGAGCCTATCTAAAAATGAAGGAAAGAATGGCTCAAACGTTCAAGTCCTAAGGAGGGATAGCCTATGCTTGATCAGCTATTTAACAGTATTTATTCCTCGACCGAGGTCAAGATTAATCTCTTAGCTCTACTTTTTTCTCTGGCAATCAGCTTAGTTTTGGGAATCGTTTTGGCTAAGGTTTATAAGCACCAGACCATCTATACCAAAGAGTTTATCATCACTCTTTCCCTTTTGCCGACGATTGTTTCTATGATCATCTTTTTGGTTAATGGCAATCTGGGTACCAGTGTCGCCGTAGCGGGGACCTTCAGTCTGATTCGCTTCCGATCGGCAGCAGGAGGCTCCAAGGAGCTCTTGGCTATCTTTATGGCGACAGCGATTGGGATTACGACAGGCATGGGCTTTGTAACTCTGGGGATTGTCTTTACTCTCTTTATTTCCTTGGTTTGGTTGCTCTTTGAAAAGATGAGCTTTAGCTCTGTCAGTCAGACCAGACGCTATGTTCAGATTCAGATTCCGGCTGATTTCGACTATGAAGTTCTTTTTGAAGCTCTCTTTGAAACGGCCTGCAAGTCGGTTGAGTTGACCTCTATCCAGTCAGCTGCAAAGAAGACCATCAAGCTAGACTATGTCATTGATTTGGATCCTGAGGTAAGCGACAGGGAGTTTATTCAGCAATTCCTGCGCTATGATCAGATTCAGGATATTGCTTTTTCCAAAGCCGCTAAGAAACGCAAAACTCTCTAAACGAGAAAAGACCAGCTGTTATGTGACAGTTGGTCTTTTAACTTTAGGGAGTGAGTATAGGTTCAAATGTATGGGAGAGTTTTCAAGGTAGTGAAAAATTTTCATTTTTCTCTCTCGAACATGTTGGTTTATATTTTTAAAATAGTGCCAGAGCTAAATTGTTGCGATACTCATTCTCCATAACGACGGTGCTTATAATATGAAAGATTCTCAGAGCAGAAAAAAGCAGCCACTGTTGTGGTGACTGCTCAGTTAATCACAAATATTCGAAGCAATAGGTTGCAAGGATGACATTTCTAGGGAATAAGTTTCCCTAATGACATAAAGTGATGATGATTCTCGGTCTACCGCTTCGGTGAGAATGTCCGATAATCAGGAATAATATTAGAAGAATCTAGCGCATCTCTGACATACTGCGCTTGACTTGTAGCAACAAGAGCAGCAAACTGACTCCAAGCAGGATATGTCCAATCCCAGCGATGCCGGAGATTACCGCACTCATACTAGAGGAGAGAGCAACCCCTAATACTTGCGTCACACCCCGCACCACAAGCATCACAGCAGTTAGGTTCAGACCGATATGATAAGTCAGCAACAGACGCTTCGTCTTTGCTCCAGTAAAGGCAAAGTTCTTTTCTAGCAGGAGTAACAAAAGGAAGACGACCATGCCCAGCAGGAAGTAGTGTGTATGCACGACTCCGAGGGAAGTTTTGGCGGTAAAACACACCTCCCGCCATAGCAAGGATGGCATAGAGCATAGAGGCGTTCATGTATCGTTTCAAGTTCATTTTTCTTTACTCACATTCTTTTTTCATTGCAAAATATCCGATGAACACTGTCCAAACATAGGCACAGGTCTTGGGAATCATCAGCATCCCGACCAGAGGAAGAGTATCTGCCCATAGCACTACTGGGATATAAAAAGCAAAGCTGAGCACAATAGTCAGCCACATCCAGCGGAAGGCTTGATCCCTGTGTTCCTTTGCACTCTGATAGAAGAACACAATGATTAATAAACCCATTAGCGCAAAGGGGATGTTGCGATAGATGCCCAAAGTAAAGAGGGGGGTCGGAACTTAACCATTGATTCTGCGGCATCATGCAAAGCAGAATCCGTACACCAGCTAAAGCGTACACGACAGCAGTCAGACCATTTTGTTCCTTGACCTGATACCGCTGTCGCCATATGTCGCCATATATAGTAAAGCAGCACATAGAATATGGTCATGGTGAAGGAGGTAATCCACTTTCCAAGACCTAGAGGAACGGTAAACTGTCCAAGTCCAGTGGTGCATAGTGCCAGCGCACGGGGAATCAGATGGAAAGAATCACTACTCCCAGTACCACCGCCATCCATCCGAATAAACGGAATTGAGAATTTCTCTTGCTTTTACGAATCATCAGGATGCCAATGGTCATGACGGCTACCAGATAGACAGCGTCAAAAAGTGTTTCTACGATTGCTTGCATCAATTAATCGTCTCTTTTCTTAAATTATTCACTATCTTTCTTTGTCAGTTGCAAACATTGCTTTGCCAAAGTTAAAGCCAAACAAGAGCCCTGCCAGTAAAAGAGAAGCTCCCAGACCGGTATAGAAAAACGCGATAAACCGCTCTGGTGCAAAACCGCTTGACCGTAACCAGATACCGACGGTCATCATCATCGCCATGATAGCAAAGGATTTTCCGTCAAAGAATTTGAGAAAAAAGTGGCGTTCTTCTTGATAAGCACGAATCCTGCTCGTATGCTTTTTGACCAGTTTGCCGAAAATAAAGATTTGAAACACAGCGAAAACCAGTGCGGTCAGCAGATAATTTACTATTCCTCGATAGGCAGGATAGGCTAAAAGTCCAATGCGAAGGATGTTAAAACCTGCTGTGGTCCATACAAGACAGGCGATAAGTAGCAAGGTATTTCGTTTTACCTTCATAATCTGACTCCTTTCTGAACAACGTTCAATTTACTGGATAAAAATTTCCCACAATTCAGTAGGAATTTTAATAAAGCGTTCGGCGGATAATCTCCAGCACGGCTGAGGGGTCATAGTCTTGCCGCAGTAGAGCCGAAATCATTAGGGAAAACAAGACATCTGCAAATTTTTCGGCGGTAAAATCTTCCGTGAAAGCATCTGCCCGAATGTTGACATCTTGTTTCAAGACAGAGCACAAGCCAGCTAAAATATGCTGCCAAGTCTGCTGCATCCTCTGCTTGCCGTCAGCTTTGTCTTCCCGCATGAAACCGAGCGAATGCAGAGTGAAAAAGCCAGGATACTGTTTACAGCCGTAGGCCATTCGTTCGTAAATCCATGTCACACAGGCCTGAATATCCTGAAACACAGCAGCATCTTCGGGGCGGTGAAAAATCTCGCACCAGACGCTTTCCACCGTAGAACTGATTAAGTCTGTCTTAGAATCAAAATAATTGTAGATAGAGCCTACCGATACCTCGCAGGCAGCCGCGACCGAGCGAATGCTGACCGCAGACCAGCCCTGCTCTTGAATCAGCTCTCGGCTCGTTTTTAATATTTTCTCTTTTGACGTTACAACTGTATTCATTGGGTCACCTCAATATGAACGTTGTTCACTTTCATTGTACTGAAAAAAAGATTTACTGTCAAGTTTTGAAACTATCCATTGGGGTGGTGTTGTAAGTGACTAAATAAAGAGGGGCACGCACATGAGTGACTTATCCTTTCTTTGTTTTGAAAAAAGGCCGGGAAAATGCTATAATGAGTAAAATGTGCGAACTGTGTTTGCAAAACTGTAATTCGACTTGGTTTCCCAAGGACCGTTAGTAATAAACAATCATTTGTTCAGCTGAATGCTGACAGAATAAAAATTGATAGGAGTAAAGATGAGTAAGAGCAATATTAAACTGATTGCTTTAGGCGGTGTGCGTGAGAATGGGAAAAATCTCTACGTTGCCGAAGTGGATGATTCCATTTTTGTATTGGATGTGGGGTTAAAATACCCAGAAAATGAGCAGCTGGGAGTGGATCTTGTCATTCCCAACATGGATTATCTGTTTGAAAACAAGGACCGTATCGCAGGTGTTTTTCTGACCCATGGTCATGCGGATGCTATTGGAGCCCTGCCTTATCTTTTGGCAGATGCTAAAGTGCCTGTTTTCGGCTCAGAGCTGACGATTGAACTAGCAAAGCTTTTTGTCAAAAATAATGATGTCGTCAAAAAATTCAATGATTTTCATGTCATTGATGAAAATACAGAGATTGAGTTTGGTAAGGTTGTGGTCTCTTTCTTCCGGACGACCCACTCTATCCCAGAGAGTCTGGGGATTGTGATTAAGACAGCAGAAGGAGACATCGTCTACACAGGAGACTTCAAATTTGACCAATCTGCTAGTGAGTCCTATGCGACAGATTTTGGCCGTCTGGCTGAGATTGGCCGCGAGGGAGTTCTGGCTTTACTGAGCGATTCGGCCAATGCTGACAGTAAGATTCAGGTTGCTAGCGAAAGCGAGGTTGGGAGAGAGATTGAAGATACTATTGCTGACTGGGGCGGTCGGGTTATCGTGGCTGCGGTTGCCAGCAATCTATCTCGGATTCAGCAAGTTTTTAAAGCAGCGGCAGAAACAGGCCGGCGGGTTGTTTTGACTGGTTTTGATATTGAAAATATCGTCCGCACAGCTATTCGGCTCAAAAAACTGTCCCTAGTTGACGAGCGTCTCTTGATCAAGCCCAAAGAAATGTCCAAGTTTGAAGACCATGAGCTGATTATCTTGGAGACAGGCCGGATGGGTGAGCCCATCAACGGGCTGCGCAAGATGTCCATTGGCCGTCACCGTTATGTAGAAATCAAAGATGGGGATTTGGTTTATATTGTTACAACGCCATCTATTGCCAAGGAAGCAGTCGTAGCACGTGTGGAAAACATGATTTACCAAGCTGGCGGAGTGGTCAAGTTAATTACTCAAAACTTGCGTGTATCTGGTCATGCCAATGCGCGTGACTTGCAGCTCATGATCAATTTGCTGCAACCCAAGTACCTGTTTCCAATTCAGGGCGAATATCGAGGTCTGGACGCTCATGCCAAGGCTGCCATGGAAGTTGGAATTTTGCCAGAAAACATCTTGATTCCTAAACGTGGTAGCATTATGGCATACGAAAAGGGTGACTTTGTACCAGCTGGAGCAGTGCCAGCGGGTGATGTCATGATTGATGGAAATGCCATCGGCGATGTGGGCAATATCGTCCTGCGTGACCGCAAGGTTCTGTCTGAAGACGGCATCTTCATCGTGGCACTTACAGTCAATCGCAAGGAGAAGAAAATCATTTCCAAAGCCAAGGTCCACACTCGAGGATTTGTCTATGTCAAGAAGAGCCGAGATATCTTGCGGGAGAGTACTGACCTGATCAACAAGACAGTGGAAGAGTATCTGTCTCAGGATGGCTTTGACTGGGGCGAACTCAAGGGAGCGGTTCGTGATAGTTTGGCTAAGTTCCTCTTTGAGCAAACCAAACGTCGTCCAGCTATTTTACCGGTCGTTATGGAAGTTCGCTAGAGTCACTCGAGGAGCAACTTTCCCAGTATTTTGCAGAGAGAAAGTCGAATATCGGCTTTTTCTTATCTTTTGGCGGTCGCAGAACAGGCTTTGCTTTCAGAGTGTGGCTGGCTGTGCTGCCTAGTCAAGAACAGAAGTTTTTACAAGAGGAGAAAAAAGATGGCAGTGATGCAGATAGAATATTATTCAGAAGCTTTGGAGATGGAGTGGGGAGTCAATGTTCTCTATCCAGATGCGTCGCGCGTGGACAAGCCCGATGATAAGGATATTCCTGTTTTGTATCTGCTTCATGGTATGAACGGTAATCACAATAGCTGGCTCAAGCGCTCGAATATTGAACGTCTGGTTCGCTCGACTAACCTGATTGTTGTCATGCCGAATACCAGCAATGGCTGGTACACCGATACTCAATACGGTTTTAACTATTACGAGGCTATCGCTGAAGAGCTGCCACGGGTGCTAAAGCGCTTTTTCCCCAATATGTCTGACAAGCGGGAGAAGAATTTTATCGCTGGTCTTTCCATGGGCGGATACGGAGCCTTTAAGCTGGCTCTCAAGTCTAACCGTTTTTCATACGCGGCTAGTCTTTCTGGGGCTTTGAGTTTTCTTGATAGTCATCCAGATAATGCTGAAATGGCAACACCAGCCTATTGGCGAGGAGTTTTTGGAGACTTTAAAGACTGGACCAGCAGCCCCTATTCGCTGGAAAGTATAGCCAAGCAATCTGATAAAAAGACTAAGCTTTGGGCATGGTGTGGCGAAGAAGATTTTCTCTACAAGGCAAATCAGGAGGCTGTGAAAAATCTTCAAGACTTAGGCTTGGAGATTACTTACAGCCACAGTCCTGGCAATCATGAATGGTACTACTGGGAAAAGCAGATGGAGCAGGTTTTAGCTTGGCTACCAATTGACTTTGTCCTGGAAGAAAGACTGTCTTAAAAAATCATGCGATTCAGCGGATTCTGGGTCGAGAATGTGATATAATAATAACGTTTGAATACGAAAGCAGGGGCAAGATATTCCTGCTATTCCCAAATAGGAGATCGAAAATTGACAAAAGATATTCGAGTGCGTTATGCACCAAGTCCAACGGGACTTTTACACATCGGAAATGCGCGGACCGCGCTCTTTAACTACCTCTATGCTCGTCATCATGGTGGAACTTTTATCATCCGTATCGAAGATACAGACCGTAAACGTCATGTCGAAGACGGTGAGCGTTCACAGCTTGAAAACCTCCGTTGGTTGGGGATGGACTGGGATGAAAGCCCAGAAACACATGAAAACTATCGCCAATCAGAGCGTTTGGAATTGTATCAAAAATACATTGACCAATTGCTAGCAGAAGGAAAAGCCTACAAATCTTACGTTACAGAAGAAGAATTGGCTGCCGAGCGCGAACGCCAAGAAGCAGCAGGTGAAACACCGCGCTACATCAATGAATACCTTGGCATGAGCGAAGAGGAAAAAGCAGCTTACATCGCAGAACGCGAAGCAGCAGGCATCATTCCAACGGTTCGTCTGGCTGTCAATGAAGCTGGTATCTACAAGTGGCAGGACATGGTCAAGGGCGAAATTGAGTTTGAAGGTGGCAATATCGGTGGCGACTGGGTTATCCAAAAGAAAGACGGCTATCCGACTTACAACTTTGCCGTTGTAATCGATGACCACGATATGCAAATCTCTCACGTTATCCGTGGGGATGACCACATTGCCAATACACCTAAGCAGCTCATGGTTTATGAAGCACTTGGTTGGGAAGCACCAGAGTTTGGTCACATGACCCTGATTATCAACTCTGAAACTGGTAAAAAGTTGTCAAAACGCGATACCAATACCCTCCAGTTCATCGAGGATTACCGCAAGAAAGGCTACCTACCAGAAGCAGTCTTTAACTTTATCGCTCTTCTCGGTTGGAATCCTGGTGGCGAGCATGAAATCTTCTCTCGTCAAGAATTGATTGAGCTCTTTGATGAAAACCGCCTCAGCAAGTCTCCAGCGGCCTTTGACCAGAAAAAGATGGACTGGATGAGCAATGAATACATCAAGAATGCTGATTTTGAGACAATCTTTGCCATGGCAAAACCGTTCTTGGAAGAAGCAGGACGCTTGACAGATAAGGCTGAGAAATTGGTAGAGCTCTACAAACCACAAATGAAGTCAGTTGATGAAATTGTTCCATTGACGGATCTTTTCTTCTCAGATTTCCCAGAGTTGACAGACGCAGAGCGCGAGGTCATGGCCGGTGAAACGGTACCGACTGTGCTGACAGCCTTCAAAGCAAAACTGGAAGCTATGACAGACGATGAATTTGTGACAGAAAATATCTTCCCACAAATCAAAGCAGTCCAAAAAGAAACAGGTATCAAGGGCAAAAACCTCTTCATGCCAATTCGTATCGCTGTTTCAGGTGAAATGCATGGTCCAGAGTTGCCAGATACCATTTACCTATTAGGCCGCGAAAAATCTATCCAGCATATCGACAATATGTTGAAAAAAATTCAATAAGATAAACCAGCTTTCGAGCTGGTTTTTGCTTTCAAAATTTTCACTTTTATGTCACAATTAGATTAAAAGTATATCAAAATATGTTGAGGAGGCAAAAATGAAAAAATGGACGCTTATCTTGGCCGGAGCACTGACGGCTTCACTCGTGCTGGTAGCCTGCAGTCAAAAGAAAGACCAGCCGACTTCGCCTTCTAGCAGTTCCAAAGTTAGCTCGACTAGCTCAGCTTCTTCCAAAAAGTCTGAAAAAAGTGCAGGCTCGACAGCCAACTCTGGGGAGGTGGGAAGTCAGGAAGGTTCGGTTTCCAGCACCCAAGAGCCTGCGGTCACTTCCAGTTTGGATATGCAGGCGATAGCTTCTGGGGATTTTTCTAGCATGATTGGTACTTGGCAAGATGCCAATGGTGTTAGCTATACATTTGATGAACGAGGTATCGTGTCAGATGTCGCAAAGCTAGAGACAGATTACGCTAAACTTGATGAAAATGGCCTTTACCTAGTAGGGATTCGCTGGAATAATTTTACAGGTGCTGCTTTTCTCATCATTCCTGCAGGAAAGAGCTTACCTGCAGATAAGACGGCCGATGGAACGGATCCGACTGATACCAGCCAAGATCGCTTCATCATTGCCCAAAGTATCTCTGAGCATCCAGACGTTTTTTATCGTGTGAAATAAGGAGTCTTAACAGACTCTTTTTTTCTATTTCTAAGTTCAGTATATAATATAGTAATTTTGAATAAAAATTTAAATTTTAATTATATTTGGATAAATATTAAATTTCCTCTTGACATAAGTATTTTCATACAGTAGAATGTATAAAAATAAAAACTAAGTAGAAGGAAGAGGTAGTCACATGGTAAAGGAAAAAGTCATTTTAGCCTATTCGGGTGGTTTGGATACTTCAGTTGCTATTACTTGGCTGAGTAAAGATTACGATGTTATTGCGGTCTGTATGGACGTAGGAGAAGGAAATGACCTAGATTTCATCCACGACAAGGCTTTGAAAGTCGGAGCCATTGAATCCCATGTCATTGATGTCAAGGATGAATTTGCAGAAGACTATGTCTTGGTAGCCTTACAGGGGCACACCTTCTACGAGCAAAAATATCCGCTGGTTTCTGCTCTGAGTCGACCATTGATTTCCAAGAAATTGGTAGAAATTGCCCACAAAAGTGGAGCGACGACCATTGCCCACGGCTGTACCGGAAAAGGAAACGATCAGGTCCGTTTTGAAGTCGCCATAGCGTCCTTGGATCCCAATCTCAAGGTCATTGCTCCGGTTCGGGAGTGGAAATGGTCTCGGGAAGAAGAAATTAATTATGCTAAGGCAAATGGTGTACCGATTCCGGCGGATCTGGACAGTCCTTACTCAGTCGATCAAAATCTATGGGGTCGGGCTAATGAATGTGGTGTTCTAGAAAATCCGTGGAACACACCACCAGAAGATGCCTATGATCTGACGGTAGCACCAGAAGATGCACCAGACAAGCCAGAATTTGTGGAAATCGACTTCAAGGCTGGTATGCCGATTGCTTTGAATGGTCAGACCATGAAGTTGGCTGATTTGATTTTGGAGCTCAATGATTTGGCTGGGAAGCACGGAGTTGGTCGGATTGACCATGTGGAAAATCGTTTGGTTGGGATTAAATCGCGTGAGGTTTACGAATGTCCAGGCGCTGTGACTTTGCTTGCAGCCCACAAGGAAATTGAAGATTTGACTTTGGTACGGGAACTGGCTCATTTCAAGCCCATCATCGAAAACGAGTTGTCTAATCTGATTTATAATGGTCTTTGGTTTAATCCAGCGACAGAAGCTTTAATTGCCTATCTCAAGTCAACCCAGCAAGTGGTCAACGGAACGGCCAAGATCAAGCTTTATAAGGGTTCGGCTACGGTTGTTGCCCGTAAGTCAGATAATTCTCTCTATGATGAAAATCTAGCCACTTATACCAGCGCAGATACCTTTGATCAGGATGCAGCTGTTGGCTTTATCAAACTTTGGGGCCTACCGTCCAAGGTTCATGCGGAAGTCCAGGCTCATGCTGAAGAATAGGAAGCGAGGCAGCTATGGCAAATCATAAACTATGGGGCGGTCGCTTTGAAGGCTCTTTAGAAGCTTGGGTCGAAGAATTTGGCGCTAGCATTGGATTCGACTATCGCTTGGCTCCTTACGATCTGCGAGGGAGTTTGGCTCACGTTCAGATGCTGGGTGAAACGGGGGTTATTGCTCCAGAGGAGGCTAAGGCCATCCAGAAAGGTCTAGAAGAGCTCTTGGCTGATTATGAAGCTGGCTTGATTGAGTTTGATGTGACCAATGAAGACATTCACATGAACATGGAAGCTCTGCTGACCGAGAAAATTGGTCCAGTAGCTGGTAAGCTCCATACGGCTCGTTCACGGAATGATCAAGTGGCAACGGATATGCACCTCTATCTCAAGGACCAGCTCCAGCAGATTGGGGACAAACTCCTTCATCTGCGGCAGGTTATACTGGACTTGGCAGAAGAGCATGTCGAGACAGTTATGCCGGGTTATACTCACCTCCAGCATGCTCAGCCCATCAGCTTTGCCCATCACCTTCTGGCCTACTATCAGATGTTTAGCCGGGACAGTGAGCGATTCACTTTCAACCTCAAACACGCTGATCTATCTCCTTTGGGAGCAGCGGCCCTGGCTGGGACCACTTTTCCGATTGACCGGGAGCGAACAGCTGAGCTCATGGGATTTGCAGACATCTACCATAATTCCCTAGATGCGGTTAGTGACCGAGACTTCATCTTAGAATTTCTGGCAAATAGCAGCATTCTTATCATGCATCTGTCTCGTCTCTGCGAGGAGCTGATTAACTGGTGTAGCTATGAATACGGATTTGTCAGTCTATCAGACACCTTTAGCACAGGCTCTTCCATCATGCCGCAAAAGAAAAATCCGGATATGGCAGAGCTGATTCGGGGCAAGAGCGGCCGAGTTTATGGTCACTTAATCAGTCTTTTGACAGTCATGAAATCCCTGCCCTTAGCTTATAATAAGGACCTGCAGGAAGACAAGGAAGGTATGTTTGATACAGTAGATACCATCCAGAAGTCTCTGGATATCATGGCGGGCATGCTGTCCAGCATGACGATCAATAAAGAGCGCATGCTGTCCTCAACCCAGCAGGACTTCTCCAATGCGACTGAGCTAGCTGACTATCTAGCCAAAAAAGGCCTACCTTTCCGAGAAGCCCATGAAATTGTCGGGAAATTAGTGTTGGAATGCAGCAAGGCGGGTTATTATCTGCAGGATATCTCCTTGGAGCGTTATCAGCAAGTGTCACCTCTAATTGAGCAGGATATCTACCAGACCTTGCAGTCTCAGACGGCCGTACAGCGCCGCAATTCTCTGGGAGGTACTGGCTTTGCCCAGATTCGTAAGGAATTGGTCAGAGCCAAAAACGAACTCAAATCATAAAACAAACAGGAAATGAGGAAGCTCGTTTCCTGCTTTTTGAACCTGTGGCTATCGTACTGTTTTTGTTATGTCTGCACTTAAATTTGATTAGAATATTATAAATTTCACAGCTTTTTTGCTTAGGAATTTCCCGAGCAATAGCAGTGTTCTCGAAATAGCCGACCCTTATTGGCATTTTGGGAAAATATGGTATAATAGAGTTAATTTTGGTGGATGGAGTTGAGTTTTGAGAAAAAACTATCGCGTCAAGAGCAAAAAAGATTTCAATGCGATTTTTAAAGACGGGCAGAATTTTGCCAATCGAAAGTTTGTCGTTTATAAATTAGAAAAAGATCAGAAGCATTTTCGAGTGGGGATTTCCGTCAGTAAAAAACTGGGGAATGCTGTTGTCCGCAATAGCATCAAAAGAAAAATTCGGCATGTTTTGATCAAGTATCGGGGGGACTTGGCTAAAGCTGATTTTGTCGTCATTGCCCGCAAGGGAGTTGAAACTCTGGACTACCACCAAGTAGAACAAAATTTATTGCATGTCTTGAAGATTGCAAAAATTTATCAGGAAGGATTTGTTTGTGAAAAAGAACAGTAAAATAGGAATTCTTTTAGTGGCCTCGTTGCTCATTCTCACGGCCTGCGGGACCAGTGAAGTAACAGCCAATTCAAGCGATTTTTGGGAAAAATTAGTTTATTTCTTTGCAGAAACGATTCGTTTCTTGTCTTTTAATGGAAGCACAGGAATCGGTATTATACTCTTCACTTTAATTATTCGGACAGTCTTGCTGCCAGTCTTCCAGTTTCAGACGACGTCTTCAAGGAAGATGCAGGAAGTTCAGCCTCATATCAAGAAGCTTCAGGAGAAATATCCAAGCAAGGATATGGAAAGTAGGGCAGCTTTAGCGGAGGAGACGAACAAGCTTTATAAAGAAATGGGTGTAAATCCTTATGCTTCTTTTATTCCGCTATTTATCCAAATGCCGGTGCTGTTGGCGCTTTTCCAGGCCCTTACACGGGTTGAATTTTTGAAAACAGGGCATTTCCTGTGGCTCAATCTGGGAGCGACGGATCCGACTTTTATCCTGCCGATCTTAGCTGCTCTCTTTACTTTCTTCAGTACTTGGCTGTCCAATAAGGCATTGCCAGAAAAAAATGGCGGGATGACAGCTATGATGTATGCTATGCCAGTGTTGATTTTCTTCTTTGCGGTTTATGCAGCCAGCGGGGTCGCCCTTTATTGGACGGTGTCCAATGCTTATCAGGTTGTTCAGACCTTGCTTTTAAGCAATCCGTTTAAGATTATTGCTGAACGTAAAGCGAAGGAAAAGGCAGAACGCCAGATGGAAATGAAGAAGAGACGTGCTCTGAAAAAAGCACAGAAAAAGAAAAAGTAAGAAGGAGGACTCTTGCAGATGGTTATATTTACAGGAGAAAGTGTTGAAGAAGCAATTCAAAATGGACTAAAAACGCTGGACATTCCCCGAATGAGAGCACATATTACAGTTGTTTCGCGTGAAAAAAAAGGTTTTCTCGGTTTATTTGGCAAAAAGCCAGCACAGGTAGATGTGGAGCCGATTGCGGAAACGACGGTGGTCAAGGCTAACCAAAAGGCAGTAAAAGGCGTTCCTGAGGAAATTAATGCTCAAAATGAGCCAGTACAAAGCGTTAGTGAAGCAACGGTTGACTTGGGACGTGTGGTTGCAGCCATCAAAAAAGTTGAAGAAGAGGGCGAGCTGGTTTCAGATGAAGTCAAAGCTCAAATCTTGAAAAATGATAAACAGGCCAACACCATTTTAGAAGAAACAGGTACGATTGATCTTTTAAAAACCAGCCAAGCCATCAATGAGACGGCAAACCAGAAAGAAACAGATAAGGTTGTTTCGTTTGAAAAAGCAGTCCCTCGTCAAGAGACACCTGTCTCAGATGCGCCGGCAGAATCATCTTTCTTTGATTTGGGAATCCAGGTTGAGGAAAATTATGATATTGAAGAAGTCGTAGCCAATGTGACAGAATATGTTCAAAGGATTGTCGATGAGATGGATGTCGAGGCGACCCTTTCTAGTAACTACAATCGCCGGACAATCAATATGCAGATTGATACCAATGAACCAGGGCGCGTGATTGGTTACCACGGCAAAGTCTTGAAAGCCCTCCAGCTTTTGGCTCAAAACTATCTTTACAATCAATATTCCAAGAGTTTTTACATCTCTATCAATGTGAATGACTATGTGGAACATCGGGCGGAAGTTTTACAAAGCTATGCGCAAAAATTGGCTCAGCGGGCTCTGGAAGACCGTCGCAGTCAGCATACAGATCCTATGTCCAATAATGAGCGCAAAATTATCCACCGAATTATCTCAAGAATTGATGGTGTGACCAGCTATTCAGAAGGTGACGAGCCTAACCGCTATGTTGTGGTGGATATTGATTCAGAATAAATCTTAACCAGCTGAAAGGCTGGTTTTGTACTATATCTGTAAAGGACAGGAGAATGATTTATGAAAAAACAAGCTATTCTTGTGGTGCTTACTTTCCTTATGCTCGTTGGCTGTGGCCAAGAAAATATGAACAATCAGTCGGATTTTTCTTCATCAACTACAGAAAAGATAAGGACATCAGGGAAGGGTGAAAAGACTTCAGAAGGTAAAGAAATATCATCTAAGCCTTCTGAAGCATCTGCAGAATCATCAAGAGAGTCCCGTTCAGGCATGACTGATATGTTTAAGCAGAACGAACTCTTATATGCTTCGACCCTTGAAAAATTAAAGTCTGATCAGTCTAAAGGACATGCTCAGGTGTATACATTTTATGATATTGATGATAATAGGACAGCGGAATTGCTGACAGGGCATCTGTCTACGACGAGTGGTTATTATTTAGCAGCTATTTATTACTTGAATCAAGGAGTTTCGACTTATTTGGCGCAATCGAGGGTTGCTTCGGCAGGTGGAAGCAGGGAAAGTGCTAGGATATATGCAGATGGGACAGTATTCTACGCACATTGGCATTCACTGCACTCTGAGGCTAACGGTTATCTCTATAAATTGAAGAGTGATAATACAGGCTTTGATATAGAAAAAGAAGGAGAATTTCAGGTAGCTGGGGTAAAGCCTGATGATGAACGCAGTGCGAACTCTATTTTTGGCTTAGGCTCAAAAACTCCCTTAGATCTGACTTCGTTGACTTGGAAGGAGATTTCCTCCTATTCCTCAAATCCATAAAGAGAAGAATACCCAGAAGGGGATGATATATCACTTTTTCCAGCTATTGAAGTTTTGCCGGCTGAGCAAGGCAGAAAGTATATTTTGCCAGACAAGGCAGGAGACCTGCGAGAGACGATGGTAGATTTGAAAGCCAGAGGGCAGGCGGCTCGTCAGGAGTTTGCGGATTTGGTTTGGGATTTTCAGGTTCTCTATCCCAAGCTGAGTCTGGAGAGGATCAGTGATTTGATGAAACAGGCTCAGATTTAACGACCGCATTTTTGGAACTATCTGAAGGATCATGGTGACGTGGCCGAGCCTGTGTTTGTTCTGGGGCTGTATGGGAAGTCTGCAGATTTCGGTGTTTCCTTGGAGGTCAGCTTTATCGATCTAAAAAAGAATGATCAGAGTCTAGCTAAGTAAAACCGAGTTTTGGCTGTTCCAATCAAGATGCCGACCTATTATTTTGCCCAGATAGAGGGTGTGAGTCAGCATTTCGAAGGAACAGAGAAAAATCGCCAGCTCGGTTCGTAAAGTTTTGGTTAAAGAGGGATGTCAATCTGTCTCAGGCTCCAACCAAGCAGCAGGTTTTGTCCGAGCACCAGCAGGTTATGACTAGCTTGGTTCCCTTCTATGAAGTGACTCGATTTGAATGATTGCGTTTTCAAAACAAACATTTATCCTAATGCTATTGACAAACGGAATAGAATCAGATAGAATAGTAAGGTATGTTTAGTAACTGATCACAACTAGCCGGCTAAACGAATACAAGAATCTAAGAGGAGGTATTCATCGTGAAACGTACTTATCAACCAAGTAAAATCCGTCGTGCGCGTAAACATGGTTTCCGCAACCGTATGTCAACTAAAAACGGTCGTCGTGTATTGGCAGCTCGCCGTCGTAAAGGACGCAAAGTTTTGGCTGCATAATCCAAACGATTTATCAAGAAACCAGCGGAGACTCGAGACCGCTGGTTTTTCTATGTCTCTTAGGGAATCCCGTCTGCAAGACACAGATGGGGTGAGACTGAGGAGGAAGTGACGTTAGTGCTGCACGGCGACGCTTGAGAATGAAATTTCAACCAAAAAAAACCAGAAAGAAAATCATATTCTTTCTGGTTTTTTGAATGTATTCAAGAACCATTGCTTATCATCCCGCTGGTAAAAGCATTGGATAAAGATAGCAGAGCAAGGTAAAGCTAATCAGGGCGTAAAAGATACCGATACGAATAGCTTGGATAGGTTTATAGAAACGAATCAGAGTTAGTAGGCACCAGACTAAGAGCACTAGGATGAACCAAGCTGAAATCAGACGCAGTGGCGTTGGTCCGTAGAGGTAGATGTAGATGCCAAATAATTTCCAACCAGCAAGCAAGGCCAGTAAGCCTGCAAAGATAAAGAGAATAGTAGCTGCTAGTCGAGTTCCTTTCTGATCCCAGAGCGGTATTTTAGCAATCAGATAGAAGACGCCTAGAACTGCAAAATTGAGAATGGATACCCGAACCAACTGCCAGAACCCAGCTACGGCGACAGTCGAAGCATTCTGCGGAGAAATAGCTTGAGCTACTGTTCCACCGCTCAGCAACTGA
Source organism: Streptococcus sp. DD04 (assembly GCF_001578725.1). Classification (NCBI taxonomy): domain Bacteria; kingdom Bacillati; phylum Bacillota; class Bacilli; order Lactobacillales; family Streptococcaceae; genus Streptococcus; species Streptococcus sp. DD04. Next base: position 148,136 of record NZ_KQ968979.1, on the reverse strand, counting down.
CCAAGCTCACTCAGACCGGTCAGGAAGAAGAGCGCATAGGTCAGGCAGAGGCTACCGATGATAATGTAGGCTGCGAAAGCAGGAGCGACTCGCAAGGGGCGAATGCTCGCTTGCAATTTTTTGTAGGTCAATTTAGTGTCTTTTTTACCTAACAGACTGCCAGCTATGAGGCCATACAAGTAAAGACTGATGGGGACAGCTAGGCAGGCTTGGAAGAGAATCACGCTGCTATCAATACTTGAAAAGAGTGAGTCAAGTAGATTCTCGATAAAATCAGCGGTATTGCTGAAGAAAGAGGCAAAGCTATCTGAAACCTGACGCAGCTGGGACCAGACAAAGTAGACCAAGATTCCTGCGACAAAGAAACTGCTGGCTATAATAGCAAGCTGCTGGAGTCTCTTTGAAAACAGACCATCAGAACTGTCGGAAGTGTCAGACTGATTGCCTTGTATAAAGACTAAAATAGCAGCAATGAAATTTTTAAAGGGTAGGATGCAGAAAGCTTGAATGGTGTCAAACCAGACCAGGATACCCAAACGCCCCTGACTTAACCAACCTGTGCGGGATAGGATATAAAAGGCGAATGAGATATGGATGGCTAGAAATTGAAAAAATTCTAGCTGGCGATGAAGTCCCCAGATACTTAAAGCTAGGGCCTGAGCTAGCGTCATAATAAGAAAGATTCGAGCCTCTAACCCGCTGTCAAGATTTTTTATCTGCAAGGATGGATAGTCTAATTTTTTGATAAGAGCTTCACTCAATAGTACGAAGCCAATGGTGACAGGAAAAAAGGCTAGGGTTTGATCATTAATGAAGACAGCAGAATAAAAGTAGGTTAAAAGATAAAGAAGCGGATAGCTGATTTTAAAGAATCGTAGTTGTTTGTCCTCTAAGCCTGTGAAGATGGTCTGTCGTTCCTCATCTGTAGGCAAATAAGGCTGGGTATTCATCTGTTCTTGCACTGGATATTCCATAATTATTTCTCCTCCTCATCATCAGGGATATACTCTAAAATATCGCCAGGCTGGCAGTCTAATTCACGGCAGAGAGCGTTGAGTGTTGAAAAACGGACAGCCTTGGCTCGATTGTTTTTTAAAATGGATAGATTGGCTGGTGTTAGATCAATCAACTCTGCCAAACGGCCAGCACTGATACGCTTTTGAGCCATGACAAGGTCTAAATTTATCTGAATCATAGTCCCTCCTAAATCGTGTAGTCTACTTCTTCTTGCAGCTCAATTGCCTTGCCAAAAGCATTGCGGATAACCCGAATAATCAAGGTTAAAATGCAGCAAGAAACGGCTACGAGGAGCATGGGCATATAGACTGTCAAGCCCATAAAGAAAGAAATGAGGGCGACCATTCCGACTTCCCAGCCCAGATAGCGCATATACTGTACATTCTGTCTGATAAAGACCTGATTTTTCCCGATGCGGCTGAGGAGCCGGTAGAGATGTACGATACAGGTCAGAGCCAGGCAGCCCAAGACATAGCCTAGGAGCAACAATATCCAATAGCGACTTTCTCCCTGAAAGAAAGGAGAGGGAAATTCGATGACTAGGCTGACTACCCAAGGTCCGATGGCTATCAGGACAATGGAAGCAATAAATAAAATGCTGAGGCTGATTTTTGTAAGCACAATGCTTATATCTTCAGCTGTTTTTTGTCTTGTCTTTGACATGGATTCCTCCAAATAATTTCTATTTTTATTTACTATATCACAAAATATATCGATAATCAATAACAAAATATCGAAAAATAATAAAAAATTATCAAAAAACAGTAAAATTATTTTTGATAAGCGCTGAAAAAATAACAAATACCCGCTGGAATAGATGGAGAGAAAGTAAAGCTCTTGCCCCTTTAACTGACTTTTTTGGTATAATGAAAGGCAGGAATAGTCTGGCTTCGCTGGTCGGAGGTCGAGAGAATAATGCAAGAAAGGAAAGAGTCCGTGGGTCTAAAAAATCTTCATTACCGTAGTAAAATATATGAATTTCTCATGGTGCCAGCTATCGTTTCAAGGGAAGATAAGTATATGTGGAAGGATTTGCGACAGGATCAAAAGGAGCTACTGCTTGATGTGCAGCCCTATTATGATCAGCTTTATCAGGCTTTACTCCCTCTGAAAACCGAGCTTATTGCGGTCGGTTTATTTGAAGAAGCTACGGTAGGGCTGGCACCGCTCCTTTATCTCTACTTACTGGAAAAAGGAGAAGATCCAAGCAATTTAGAGGAATTATTGGAGTGTTTGAGAGCTTTAGACACAGATCAAATCCTCTATTGTCTAGAACTCAAGCTTTCTGTTGGAAAGGTTGCCAACAGAAGTCAGGAAGATTTGTTGGCTTTTCTAGAGGCTAGTGACAAGTCTCCGGAGAATAAATGGTACTGGTATCAAGCCATTCAGCATCCAGAGCGGCTGCGGAATCGGCTAGTTTCCTTACTGGAAGAAGTCTTCAAACTTTATCAGCCGATTTATGAACAGTTTGAGCAGGAAGTCTTGGTTTTTGAAAAAGACTTTAGCCTAGCTGATATGTTTGATGATGAAGCGCTGAAAGCTAAGTTGCTTGCAAATGAAACATATGTCTTTGTCCTGTCGCCCATGTTTATAGACTTCTTTTTTGAAAAAATTCCTGATTTTAGCTCTTATTTCTTGGTTGTTTCGACGAGAAGTTCTCAGTTGTCACAGACAGAATCGGAGCTTGATGACGAAACGCTCGCTCTGACCTTAAAAACTCTTGGAGATGAAACCCGCTATAAAGTCTTGATTGAGCTGATTCAGCCACATGCTAAGAATAAAGATATTGCGAAAAAGCTAGGCCTCACAAGAGCCTCCATCTCCTTCCATACGCAGAAGCTGCTAAACTCTGGCTTGCTGGAGTTGGTAATGGATGATGGTTCTGTGAAATACACGGTCAATAAAAAATTGATTCAAAAAATTATAGAGAAGTTCAAGCAGGACTTGAAATAGCTGAAGAAAACCTAGATTTACTCTAGGTTTTTGTTTTTTGTAAAGTGATTATTTAACCAAGAGTTGACGATCGTTTGATAAAATGCTATTATTTTTGTTAAATATAAATCTAACAAAAATAAAGGGGCTGCTTTATGAATATTTTTCTAAAAAACAGAAATTTCCGCCAGTTGCTCATCAATCAATGGATTTCAGGTTTTGGCGACATTGTATTTTATTTAGCTTTGATGAACTATGTTTCTGCCTATTCCTTTGCCCCGCTTGCGATTTTCATCATTTCGGCTTCTGAAACTTTGCCTCAGTTCATTCAAGTTTTTACTGGAGTTGTGGCAGATTTTCAAAAGAACCGCACCCAGAAATACCTGTTTATACAGTTCAGCAAGATCGTACTATACAGTTTGGTGACGCTTTTGCTGTTTGGACGAGACTTCTCTTTCTTGATTCTGCTTATGATTTGCTTGATAAATTTTCTGTCGGATAGTCTGAGTTATTTTTCAGGTTCCATGCTGACACCTGTCTATATCAAGGTGATTGAGCAGGATATGACATCTGCTATGGGCTTTCGGCAGGCTAGTATGAGTCTGGTTCATATCTTGGGCAATCTAGCTGGCGGTTTTCTTATTACTTGGATGAGCATCGGAGCTTTGGCTGGCCTAAATACTTTGACTTTTGTACTGGCCTACTTGGGCTTTAGACAGATTAGTAAGAATCTGCATGACTTAGAGCCGACCCTCAGCAATGACAGGGAGTTAACTAAAGCAAATTATTGGAAACACCTATTGGCTTCTCTGAAAGTCTTGCTGGGATTGAAAGATGTTGTGAGACTACTCTTGATTTCATCTTTAGGCCAAGTTATTCTAAATATCCTGATGCCAGTAGCGACTCTGCTATTGCTCAAAAAACCTTTTGGAAATCTGCAGGTCGGTCAGTCTCTTGCCTTACTGATTGTTTTCAGTTCTGCGGGATTGATTTTGGGGAACATTTTGAGTGGCAGTTTACTTAAAAAACTGTCGACCAAGCTTGCTATGTATGCTAGCCAATTGTTTGAAGGCTTTATTCTTTGCGGTTTTTTCTTGCAGGATTTTTTACTTGTCTTGATAGCGACCTTTGCTTGTGCCGTTGCGGTAGGTTTGCTGAGTCCTAGATTGCAGAAATCTGTCTTCAGCCTGATACCAGAAGAGTCCATGGGAGCCATCCAGTCAGCTATTAACCTATTTAGCATGGCTGTTCCAGGTATTTTATCCATGCTCTTGATAGCCCTTGCTAGTAGTATGGGGATTTCCTACATTCTCCTTCCACTTGTATTAATGCTGTTATTGTCTTTCTGGCTCATTATTCCGATGGGAGATTTGGATACGGATAGTTGATGAATAACAATTTCCTCGTTTTTCTGGTTTGGATAGAGTGGCTTCTGCATTTTTAGGTCATTTTTGGTATAATGAAAGGCAGGAAATACAAGGAAGTAAAGCATGAAAATTTTTGACACACACACCCATTTAAACGTGGAAGAATTTGCCGGTAGAGAAGAAGAGGAGCTCCAGCTAGCTGCAGAAATGGGCGTCAGCAATATAAATGTTGTCGGTTTTGACCGGCCGACCATTGAGCGCGCCTTGGAGCTAGCAGACAGCTATGAGCAGCTTTATGCGACGATTGGCTGGCATCCGACCGAGGCGGGGACTTATGATGAGGCGGTGGAAGCCTATCTGCTGGGTAAGCTTGATCATCCAAAAGTGGTGGCTCTGGGCGAGATTGGTTTGGATTATCACTGGATGACAGCGCCAAAGGAAGTGCAAGAGCGAGTATTTCGCCGCCAAATCCAGTTGTCGAAAGAGTTAGACCTGCCCTTTGTCGTCCACACGCGCGACGCTTTAGAAGATACCTACGAGATTATCAAAAGTGAAGGTGTAGGCCCTCGGGGTGGTATTATGCACTCTTATTCTGGTTCTTTGGAAATGGCAGAGCGCTTTATCGAGCTAGGGATGATGATTTCCTTTTCTGGAGTCGTCACTTTTAAAAAAGCGATGGATATTCAGGAGGCTGCGCAGAACCTGCCTTTGGACAAAATCCTCGTCGAGACAGATGCACCCTATCTGGCACCTGTTCCCAAACGCGGCCGAGAAAACAAAACAGCCTATACTCGCTATGTTGTAGAGAAAATTGCTGAACTGCGTGGGCTAACTGTCGAAAAAGTAGCGCAAGCGACTTATGCCAATGCAAAGAAGGTGTTTGGGCTTGACTGAAAAGATAAAAATCCCGCAAGTAGTCGTTGTGGAAGGGCGTGATGACACAGCCAATCTCAAGCGCTATTTTGATGTTGAGACCTATGAAACTAGAGGTTCTGCTATCAGCGATGCGGATATTGAACGGATTCGTCGCTTGCAGGACTTACATGGTGTCATTGTCTTTACAGACCCTGATTTCAATGGCGAGCGGATTCGGCGTTTGATCATGACGGAAATTCCCGCTGTCCAACATGCCTTTCTCAAGCGTGACGAAGCAGCTCCCAAGTCTAAGAGCAAAGGGCGCTCATTAGGCATTGAGCACGCGAGTTTTGAAGACTTAAAGACAGCCCTCGCTGGGGTAACCAGCCATTTTGAGTCAAACAGTGGTTTTGATGTGACAAAGAATGACCTTGTGCGACTGGGACTGCTCCTAGGAAGTGACAGCCATCAACGCCGTGAGTACCTGGGCGAACAGCTCCGCATCGGCTATTCTAACGGCAAACAGATGCTCAAGCGATTAGAACTGTTTGGAGTAACTTTGGCGGAAGTGGAAAAGGTGATGGATAGGTATTAGAAATGGACAAAAAAGAATTTAATTTAGAGCAAAATTTAAAAGAATTAAAGGAACTAATCTCTTTATCTGCCCAACAAACAGATGAAGTATCTTGGAAAGCTATAGCAGAGAAGGCGGAATCTGTTTATGAAAAATACTCTGGCTTAGAAGAGCTTGCTCTAGCGTATGCTATGATTTTGTTTAATTTATCAATCGAACAGCCTGAGCTGAATGAACTCGAGACTAGTGTTGAGAAATTACAGACCTTGCACGAACATTTTCCAGATTCAGCTGATATAGCATTACGGTATGCTATAGTTTTAGTCAAATTATCAGCTAAGCAAACAGAAATAGCGGAACAGGAGGTTACTGTAGAGAAGCTGAAAAGCCTACAGGAACGCTACCCAGATTCTGAAGATATTGCTTTATATTATGCTATGGTTTTGTTCAATTTATCAACCAAGCAGCCTGAGCTGAATGAACTCGAGACTAGTGTTGAGAAATTACAGACCTTGCACGAACATTTTCCAGATTCAGCTGATATTGCTTTACGTTATGCTAAGATTTTGGTCAAATTATCAGCTAAGCAAACAGAAATAGCGGAACTGGAGGTTACTGTAGAGAAGCTGAAAAGCCTACAGGAACGCTACCCAGATTCTGAAGATATTGCTTTACGTTATGCTAAGGTTTTGTTCAATTTATCAACCCAGCAGACTGAGCTGAATGAACTCGAGACTAGTGTTGAGAAATTACAGACCTTGCACGAACATTTTCCAGATTCAGCTGATATAGCATTACGGTATGCTATAGTTTTAGTCAAATTATCAGCTAAGCAAACAGAAATAGCGGAACTGGAGGTTACTGTAGAGAAGCTGCAAACCCTACAGGAACGCTACCCAGATTCTAAAGATATTGCTTTACGTTATGCTAAGGTTTTGTTCAATTTATCAACCCAGCAGCCTGAGCTGAATGAACTCGAGACTAGTGTTGAGAAATTACAGACC
>NZ_KQ968979.1:111685-140869 GCF_001578725.1 Streptococcus sp. DD04 | reverse complement strand
CTAAGGTTTTGTTCAATTTATCAACCAAGCAGCCTGAGCTGAAAGAGCGGGAGGCTAGTGTTGCGAAATTACAGGTCTTGCATCAACAATTCCCTGACTCGCCTGATATAGCAGAAGTTTATGCTATAACTTTGGCTAATTTATCAGACAAGCAGCCTGAGTTGAAAGAGCGGGAGGCTACTGCTGAGAAATTACAGGTCTTGCATCAACAATTCCCTGACTCGCCTGATATAGCAGAAATGTATGCTATGACTTTGTTCAATTTATCAACCAAGCAGCCTGAGTTGAATGAACTGGCAACTACTGCTAAGAAATTAAAGGGATTGCATAAACATGAATGCTTCCAAGAATCTGAAGAAATTGCTTTTATATATGTTATGTTCTTAGCGAGCTTATTTGAACAACAAACAGAGATAGATGAACGTCTTCAAACAATAGAAACAATCAAAAAACTCTATGAACAATTCTCCACATTTATGTTACAAAATTTTGATGATCGATTTTTTAGTAATGATAATGTTTGTGACAGTGAGGAGTACAAGCTATTCAACTTTATCCTAAGAGAAGGTCTTTTAAAGAATACTAAATATGCTATTTTACAAACATGGGCAGAGCATTATAAAGAAGACTCGGATGAACTAAAGAATCTGCTGTCGATTTATCAATATGTTCAAAAAATTAAGTATCAACTGGGATTGAAAGACGAAGATAAAAAGAAAAATATAAAGTTTGGTCATTACACTAAAGGAAGCGTACTTCAAATTTTGTTGGATCAGGATCAGAGGGAGGAATCAAGCTTTTCTATAGTTGGAAAAACTCGTTTGAATAACGCTAATTATATGAATGATCCTGAAGAAGGTATCATCATAGAAAAGATCTTGGGCTTAGATAGACGAGATGCTTTGGAGCCAAGTTCATGGTTTTTAATGAGCTTTACGATTAAAACGGATGATTTAGCCATGTGGTCCCAGTATGGTGATGATGCCAAAGGTGTTTGTATTGTGCTTCGGGAGGATGACTTTTCTAGATTTTCATCCTTCAATGATGTTTCTTGGCGTCAAGAAAAAATCTCTTTAGAATTTTCTGATAAGATGTATCTAATGAAATCTGAATTACATAGTGGTTTTGAAAAATCTGTCTTTCGGAGTGAGAGTGAGAATTCAGTCAATGCTGTTAATGATGAAGGAGCTGAATCGAATTCTGAAGAAAAAGATAGTATTTCAAAAGGAAATGTAGATTATCTCTACCGAATAGCCTATGTTAATGATTCAGGTGGTGAGTTTAGCATAGAAAAAACGGAGCTCTTTAACGACTATGAAATCAAAAATTTAGAAACATTGTTGAAAGCTTTAAAGGAAAAACTAGATAAGGATTTGAACAAAGGAGATGATTTTTATCAAAAAGCGATTTCTGACTGTATAGAGGAAATTCGTTACTTGTTTAAATCTGTAGATTACAAATATGAGGACGAGTTGCGTATCTTACGCTATGCCAATTTAGACCCTAGCAATGAGGAAATCAAGATCGATAAGTCTTCTGGGATAGGTAAACTTTATGTAGAACGTGAAAATCCAATTCAAATCGGGGAAGTCATTTTCGGTCCTAAGTTTCCAAATCCTGAATACATAACTCCCCTGTTGAAGCTTTTGGATAAAGATATTGCGTTTAAAAAATCTACGATAAAATTTAGATAAAGGGTTCTATGAGCTACATATCATATAAGGATTCAATACACAAACTGGAGTTGGAGCATTTCCAAGCCCTCTGAAATATGCTAGAATAGAAGCAGATGAGAGAAAGGAAGAACGCAGCTTGACTGTATTCGTAATAAAATGAGAATTGCAGATTATAGTGTGACCCGTGCCATTCTGGAGCGACACGGTTTCACTTTTAAAAAATCTTTTGGTCAGAATTTCCTGACTGATACCAACATCCTCCAGAAGATTGTGGATACCGCCGAGATTGATAAGCAAGTCAATGTTATCGAAATTGGTCCTGGTATTGGGGCATTGACGGAGTTTCTGGCAGAAAGTGCCGCCGAGGTCATGGCCTTTGAGATTGATGATCGGCTGGTGCCCATTTTGGCGGATACTCTGCGCAATTTTGACAATGTGACGGTGGTTAATCAGGATATTCTCAAGGTTGATCTGGCCCAGTACATGGCAGAGTTTAAAAATCCTAACTTGCCTATCAAGGTAGTGGCAAACTTGCCCTACTACATCACGACACCGATTCTCATGCATTTGATTGAGAGCGGGATTCCTTTTAGTGAGTTTGTCGTTATGATGCAGAGGGAAGTGGCGGACCGGATTTCGGCTCAGCCGAATACCAAGGCCTACGGCAGTTTGTCGATTGCGGTCCAGTATTACATGACGGCCAAGGTTGCCTTTATCGTTCCGCGGACAGTCTTTGTGCCAGCGCCCAATGTAGATTCGGCTATTCTCAAGATGGTGCGCAGAGACCAGCCAGCAGTTGCGGTCCAGGACGAGAAATTCTTTTTCAAGGTTTCCAAGGCTAGTTTTGTTCACCGTCGGAAAACTCTCTGGAACAACCTGACTAGTCATTTTGGCAAAGCAGAGGAGACCAAAGCCAAGTTAACAGCCGCTTTAGAGCAAGCTGAGTTATCTCCAAGTGTTCGAGGAGAGGCTTTGGCTTTAGCAGATTTTGCCCGTCTAGCAGATGCTTTGAAGGCGCAAGATCTATAAGATATTGAAAACCAGCCCTGTCTGAAAAGGGCTGGTTTTTCTGAAAGATGTTTCATGGGAATCTCATGATTTTTCAAAAGAAAAGCTCTTGTCTATTTAGACAAGAGTTCCTGTTCAATGCGGAGGAAGGGATTTGAACCCTCACACCCGTACGGGCACATGCGCCTGAAGCATGCGTGTCTGCCGTTCCACCACCTCCGCTCGAACTCTATTATACCATTTTTTTTGAAAATGCCAATAGTAAAAGCCAAATATCTGTCTTTTTTTGATATAATAATTGTATTAACTTTAAAGGAGCAGTCTTGCAAGGAATAATTATCAAAGCCTTGGCTGGCTTTTATTATGTAGAGTCAGACGGGCAGGTGTATCAGACCAGAGCGCGTGGGAATTTCCGCAAAAAAGGACAAACGCCTTATGTTGGCGATCATGTCGAATTTTCAGCGGACAAGGATTCCGAAGGCTACATTTTAAAAATCGCCGAGCGAAAAAATAGTTTGGTGCGGCCACCCATTGTCAACATTGATCAGGCAGTTGTCATCATGAGTGCCAAGGAGCCAGATTTCAATGCCAATCTCTTGGATCGTTTTCTGGTGCTTTTGGAGCACAAGGGCATCTACCCCCTCATCTATCTGAGTAAGTTGGATCTGCTGGAGGATGAAGGGAGCTTGGATACTTATGTTCGGGTTTATCAGCAGATTGGCTATCAGGTGGTTCAGTCTGTTGAGGATTTACTGCCACTTCTGACGGGGAAAATCACTGTTTTCATGGGCCAGACGGGTGTTGGAAAGTCCACCCTGCTCAATAAAATTGCCCCAGATTTGCAATTAGAAACAGGAGAGATTTCTGAAAGTCTGGGGCGCGGCCGCCATACGACACGGGCGGTCAGCTTTTATAATCTTAACGGGGGAAAGATTGCGGACACTCCGGGCTTTTCTTCTCTGGACTATGAGGTGGACAAGGCAGAAGATCTGAACGCTGCCTTTCCAGAAATTACCGAAATCAGCCGGGACTGCAAGTTCCGCACTTGTACCCATACGCATGAACCGGCTTGTGCCGTCAAACCAGCCGTAGAAGCCCGGCAAATTGCTGCTTTTCGTTTCGAAAACTACCTGCAGTTTCTCAGTGAAATCGAGAATCGCCGTGAAACCTATAAAAAGACAGCTAAAAAACTTCCTAAATAGAGAAAGGAACTATCATGAAAACATTTAAAATTGCTCCCTCTGTTTTGAGTGCGGATTATGCTAATTTTGAGACGGAATTGAAAAAGCTAGAAGCCAGTGGAGCAGAGTATGCCCATCTGGATGTAATGGATGGACATTTTGTGCCTAATATTAGCTTTGGTGCCGGTGTTGTAGCAAGTATGCGTCCCCACAGCAAGATGGTTTTTGACTGCCATCTCATGGTATCCAATCCTGAGCACCATATTGAGGAATTTGCTCGGGCGGGTGCGGATATTATAAGCATCCATGTCGAAGCCACACCGCATATTCATGGAGCTTTGCAGAAGATTCGTGCGGCAGGTGTTAAGCCTAGCGTTGTTATCAATCCTGGAACGCCAGTCGAAGCGATTAAAAATGTCTTGAATCTAGTGGATCAGGTCCTAGTCATGACAGTGAATCCAGGCTTTGGCGGTCAGGCTTTTCTGCCAGAAACCATGGATAAGATTCGTGAACTGGTCGTTCTGCGTGAAGTCAATGAGCTGAACTTTGATATTGAGGTTGACGGCGGTATTGACGATAAGACGATTCAGATTGCCCGAGAGGCTGGAGCCAATGTTTTCGTAGCAGGCAGCTATGTCTTCAAAGGTGATGTCAGCCATCAAGTTCAGACTTTGAGAGATGCTTTAGATGCCTAGAATTGCCCTTTTTGCCGGTGGTGATTTGACTGAGTTCAGTCGGGATTTTGATTTTTTTGTTGGGGTTGATCGCGGCTCACTCTTTCTGTTGGATCAGGGAGTCTGTCCTGACTTGGCAATTGGCGATTTTGATTCTGTCTCCGATGAAGAATTGCTGCGCATTAAAGGCAAGGCCAAGGAGGTCATTCAGGCTCAGCCTGAAAAGGATGATACGGACTTGGAATTGGCTGTTTTGGCTTGCTTTGAGCGGTATCCAGATGCTTATCTGACTATTTTCGGTGCCTTTGGCGGTCGTCTAGACCATGCTCTGGCCAACATTTTCTTACCCAGCAACGATAAAATCGCCCCCTATATGGAGCAGCTGATCTTAGTTGATGCCCAGAATTGCATCCGCTATGTGCCCTCTGGTCGTCATGAAATTAAGCCAGTGGAAGGGATGGACTACCTGGCCTTTCTGCCGACAGAGGATGTAGCCCTGACCATTGAAGGAGCTAAATATCCTTTAAATGAAAGGAATTTTTTCTTTAAAAAAGTCTATGCTTCTAACGAATTTATAGATAGACCTGTATTTTTATCCTTTGACAAGGGTTATACGGTTGTTATTTACAGTAAAGATAGGAGTTGATATGGAATATATCATCATCATCCTGCTTATCATCAATCTGGTCTTTCTCTATTTCTTCTGGCAGAGACAGGGGCAGCAGGAGCAGGCAATCAAAGTCTTGTTAGAAGAGCAGGAAGATCATCTGTCCGACCAGCTGGATTACCGCTTTGAGCAGGAAAGACAGCAGGAGGCTCTTCGGCAAAAAGATCTGGAAATTGTTCTGGGAGATCGGCTAGCAGAAGTTCGAACAGATTTGCATCGACATTTGACGGATTTACGAACAGAAATGGCGGATAGTTTCAGCAAAAATCGAGACAAGACTGATGAGCGGATGCGCCAAATTCAGGAGTCTAATGACTTGCGGCTGGAGCAGATGCGCCAGACCGTTGAGGAAAAATTGGAGAAGACTTTGCAGAGTCGCCTGCAGACCTCCTTTGAGACGGTGTCCAAGCAGCTAGAGTCTGTCAATCGTGGTTTAGGAGAGATGCAGACGGTGGCTCGGGATGTCGGCAGTCTCAATAAGGTTCTTTCCAATACCAAGACCCGCGGCATCATGGGCGAACTCCAGCTGGGACAAATCATCGAAGACATCATGACACCTAGCCAGTATGAGCGGGAATTTGCCACAGTAACAGGTTCTAGTGAGCGCGTGGAGTATGCTATCAAATTGCCGGGGCAGACGGAGCAGGACTATATCTACCTGCCTATTGACTCCAAGTTTCCTCTGGCGGATTACTACCGCTTGGAAGAGGCTTACGAGTCTGGCAATAAGGAAGAAATTGAACTTTACCGTAAGTCGCTGTTGGCTAGCGTCAAGCGCTTTGCCAAGGATATTAAGAGTAAATATCTGGCTCCGCCGGCTACGACTAATTTTGGGATTATGTTTTTGCCAACGGAAGGTCTCTATTCCGAAGTGGTTCGCAATCCAGAGTTTTTCGACGGTCTGCGGCGAGATGAGCAGATTGTCGTGGCGGGTCCATCTACCTTGTCAGCTCTGCTCAACTCTCTCTCAGTTGGCTTTAAAACCCTGAACATCCAGCGTAGCGCAGATGACATCAGCAAGGTTCTGGGCAGTGTCAAGCTGGAATTCAGCAAATTTGGCGGCATTCTAGCCAAGGCTCAGAAGCACCTGAAGAACGCTTCTGGTAGCATTGACGAGCTACTGACTCGCCGAACCAATGCTATTGAAAGAACGCTGCGGCATATTGAATTGTCTGACCAAGACCTTCAGTTACACTTGCTAGATATTCCAGATGAAAGGGAAGACTATGAAAATTAATCAAATGAAAAAGGATGAATTGTTTGAAGGATTTTATCTGATTAAGTCAGCCGAAGTCCGACAGACCAGAGCTGGCAAAAATTACCTCGCCTTCACTTTCCAAGATGATACTGGGGTGATTGAGGGGAAATTGTGGGATGCCCAGCCCCATAATGTGGCAGAGTTTACAGCGGGGAAAGTCGTCCACATGCAAGGCCGTCGCGAAGTCTACAATAACACCCCGCAGGTTAATCAGTTGACCCTGCGCCTGCCAAAAGCTGGTGAGCCCAACAATCCTTCGGATTTCAAAGAAAAACCACCTGTTGATCAAAAAGAACTGCGGGAATACTTGGCTCAGATGATTTTTCGGATTGAAAATCAGGTCTGGCAACGTGTGGTCCGCTCGCTTTATGGCAAATACGATAAGGAATTTTATTCCTATCCAGCAGCGAAAGCCAATCACCATGCTTTTGAGTCAGGGCTCGCTTTTCACACAGCTACTATGGTCAAACTAGCGGATGCGATTTGTGACATCTATCCTCAGCTCAATAAAAGCCTCCTTTTTGCAGGGATCATGCTGCACGACTTGGCCAAAGTCATTGAGCTGAGTGGCCCAGAAAATACGGAATACACCGTGCGAGGCAATCTGATTGGGCATATTGCACTGATTGATGAGGAATTGACCAAAACCTTGGCGGAGCTGAAAATCGACGATACAAAAGAAGATGTCATCGTTTTGCGACATGTCCTCCTCAGTCATCACGGCCTTCTTGAATATGGCAGCCCCGTTCGTCCAAAGATTATGGAGGCCGAAATCCTGCACATGATTGACAATCTGGACGCTGAGATGATGATGATGACCGCGGCTCTGTCTCTCGTTGCTCCAGGAGAAATGACCAATAAAATATTCGCACTGGAAAACCGTTCCTTCTATAAACCTAAATTAGACAAGTGAAATACGAAAAATGGGCATTATATTTAGCATAATGTTCGTTTTTTTGCTAGAGTATGATATAATGAAAAAAATAAAATAAATACTCTTAGAAAATCTCTTCAAACTTTATTATCTTCAACAGTCTGAGTAGTTGGTTTATGCTGGAAATGCCTGGAGATCCTTTAGGCTTTCTCATATCAGTTTGTGGAGGATTTTTATTAAGTCAAATTGGTGAAAAAATGAAATTAAGAAGAAGTGAGCGGATGGTGGTTATTTCCAATTATTTGATTAACCACCCTTATGAATTAACAAGTTTAAACACATTTGCAGAAAAATATGAGTCTGCTAAGTCCTCCATCTCAGAAGATATTGTAATCATCAAGCGCGCCTTTGAGGAAATTGAAATTGGAACGATTGAAACCATTACGGGAGCTGGTGGAGGTGTTATCTTTACCCCTTCAATCTCAGAGAAAGATGCAAGAATTATTGTTCAAGATTTGTGTGCTCAATTATCTGAAAGTAATCGGATTCTTCCTGGTGGCTATATCTATTTGTCAGATTTGCTCAGTACGCCGTCTATCCTCAATAATATCGGTCGCATCATTGCCAAAGCCTTTAAAGGTCAAAAGATTGATGCTGTCATGACGGTTGCGACCAAGGGGGTTCCACTTGCCAATGCTGTCGCTAATGTCTTGAATGTTCCCTTTGTCATTGTGCGGCGCGACCTGAAAATCACTGAGGGTTCAACGGTCAGTGTCAACTATGTTTCTGGTTCTAGCGGGGATCGGATTGAAAAAATGTTCCTCTCAAAACGCAGTCTTAAGGCCGGAAGTCGGGTCCTCATCGTCGATGACTTCCTCAAGGGTGGCGGAACGATTAATGGGATGGTTAGCCTTTTGTCTGAGTTTGATTCAGAGTTGGCGGGTGTGGCTGTCTTTGCAGATAATGCCCAAACCACCCGTGATCATCTGGATTATAAATCGCTTCTGAAGGTAACCAATATTAATGTTAAATCGAATACGATTGATGTTGAAGTTGGCAATATATTTGATAAAAATTAGGAAAGCAAGATGAAAAATTTATTTGATAAATTGGAGCAGAGTTCAATCTTTGTGCGTTTAGGAATAGTATTGTTTTTAGTGGTTGTTTTAATTTCGGGTTTTATATTTGTCAAACCAACACAGAAAACCGGGCAATCTACTAAAATAGTTAGCTACAGCAGACGTTCAAGTTCTAGCAAAGCCGGATCCAGCAGTAACGCTTCATCAGACAGTACGGTGCAAGAGGCAGAGTCTGCCGTTAAAAAGCTAGAAGAGGAGCAGACTGCTGAGAATCTTTCTCGAGCTCAAGAAGCAGTTGACAAGGTAAAAGATGAGGCGGTTAAGGAGAAACTGCAAAGTAGAATTCAAGCGGTGAGAGATGCGATGTCTTCGAACCAAGCACCGACGGATTCTTCTGAACCTGTTTCAGAACAGCAGCAATCGGCTTCACCGGCGGCGCCAGTTTACCGGGCTCCTGCTGTCTCAACTGAGACGCCATCTCAGCCACAAGAAAATCCAAGTCCTGCTCCGTCTTCAAATCCAGAACCTACTCCAAGTCCATCTTCTGCCACACCGAATCCTTCCACAGATGCTGGCTCAGCCCCTCAGCCTTCAAGCGGAGAATAACAGGATTATAGAATGCTTTGAGGCACTGGCATTGTTTTGTGATAAAAGGACCTCTGTAAAATATTCTGATGGTTTGCATCATATTTCAGAAACTAAGAAACTCTCAACAGTGCTTTAAAAGCAACTTTTTGAGAGTTTTTTCATTTTTTGTCATCAAGGGGAGAAAGCTATATTTACCAAGAGACTAAAAAGCTGAATCGGAGTAAAAAATAAACAAAAGGTATTGACTAAGCAATGCTTCTATGTTACAATAATGAACGGTACTTTTTACTTTTGGTCTCTCAAAAGTGTACAGAGACGTGCTGACAAATGTTGCAAAAGTACACGCAGATGGTAGCTGTCACCAAGTGTATCATCACCAAAATTAAAAAAATACAGGAGAATGTAGATGCCTACAATTAACCAATTGGTTCGCAAACCGCGTAAATCAAAAGTAGAAAAATCTAAATCACCAGCTTTGAACGTTGGTTACAACAGCCACAAAAAAGTTCAAACAAACGTATCTTCACCACAAAAACGTGGTGTTGCAACTCGTGTTGGAACTATGACACCTAAGAAGCCTAACTCAGCCCTTCGTAAATTTGCCCGTGTACGTTTGAGCAACTTGATCGAAGTTACAGCTTACATCCCAGGTATCGGACACAACCTGCAAGAGCACAGCGTGGTGCTTCTTCGTGGTGGACGTGTAAAAGACCTTCCAGGGGTACGTTACCATATCGTTCGTGGTGCACTTGATACAGCAGGTGTTACTGACCGTAAGCAAGGCCGTTCTAAATACGGTACTAAGCGTCCAAAAGCATAAGGAAAGGGGAGAAAGATAAATGAGTCGTAAAAACCGTGCGCCTAAGCGCGAAGTATTGCCAGATCCGCTTTACAATTCACAATTAGTTACTCGTCTTATCAACCGCGTTATGCTTGATGGTAAGCGTGGTACAGCAGCTTCTATCGTTTACGGAGCTTTTGAGCAAATCAAAGAAGCTACTGGAAATGATGCACTTGAAGTATTTGAAACAGCGATGGAAAACATCATGCCTGTTCTTGAAGTACGTGCTCGCCGTGTCGGTGGTTCAAACTACCAAGTACCGGTTGAAGTTCGTCCAGAACGCCGTACTACACTTGGCCTTCGTTGGTTGGTAACAATTTCACGTGGTCGTGGTGAACACACTATGCAAGATCGTCTTGCAAAAGAAATCATGGATGCTGCTAACAACACTGGTGCAGCAGTTAAGAAACGTGAAGACACTCACCGTATGGCAGAAGCTAACCGTGCCTTCGCACACTTCCGTTGGTAAGAATAAGATACTAAGGGCGTTAAAAAAGCGACTGAAAATTAGGAAGCTTGACGCAGAATCAAAGATTCTAGGAAAGCTTATCTATTTTCCGAGCTTTTAGCCCGAGTTCAATTCAACTTATCTACAAGTTGAAACCAACAAAAACAAGATAAATATTAAGAACGGGTAGGTCCTGCCTATCCGTTTTTTCTAAATAATGTTATAATAAATTGTAAAATAAATTAATAGGAGAAAACAACCTCATGGCACGCGAATTTTCACTTGAAAAAACACGTAATATCGGTATCATGGCCCACGTCGATGCTGGTAAAACAACTACAACTGAGCGTATCCTTTACTATACTGGTAAAATCCATAAACTCGGCGAAACTCACGAAGGTGCGTCACAAATGGACTGGATGGAGCAAGAGCAAGAGCGTGGTATCACGATCACATCTGCTGCGACAACTGCTCAATGGGATAACCACCGCGTAAATATTATCGACACCCCAGGACACGTGGACTTCACCATCGAAGTACAACGTTCACTTCGTGTATTGGACGGTGCAGTAACTGTTCTTGACTCACAATCAGGTGTTGAGCCTCAAACTGAAACAGTTTGGCGTCAAGCAACTGAATACGGAGTTCCACGTATCGTATTTGCTAACAAGATGGATAAAGTCGGTGCGGACTTCCTTTACTCAGTAAGCACTCTGCATGATCGTCTTCAAGCAAACGCTCATCCAATCCAATTGCCAATTGGTTCAGAAGATGACTTCCGCGGAATTATCGACTTGATCAAGATGAAGGCTGAAATCTATACTAACGACCTTGGTACAGATATTTTGGAAGAAGATATCCCAGCTGAATACCTTGAGCAAGCGCAAGAATACCGTGAAAAATTGGTAGAAGCAGTTGCTGAAACTGATGAAGAATTGATGATGAAATACCTTGAAGGTGAAGAAATCACTAACGAAGAATTGAAGGCTGGTATCCGTAAAGCGACTATCAACGTTGAATTCTTCCCAGTATTGTGTGGTTCTGCCTTCAAGAACAAGGGTGTTCAATTGATGCTTGATGCAGTTATTGATTACTTGCCAAGCCCACTTGACATCCCAGCAATCAAAGGTATCAACCCAGACACTGAAGAAGAAGAAACTCGTCCTGCATCTGATGAAGAGCCATTTGCAGCTCTTGCCTTCAAGATTATGACTGACCCATTCGTAGGTCGTTTGACGTTCTTCCGTGTTTACTCAGGTGTTTTGAACAGTGGTTCATACGTATTGAACACTTCTAAAGGCAAACGTGAGCGTATTGGTCGTATCCTGCAAATGCACGCAAATAGCCGTCAAGAAATCGAAACAGTATACGCTGGTGATATCGCTGCTGCCGTAGGTTTGAAAGATACAACTACTGGTGACTCATTGACAGATGAAAAAGCTAAGATTATCCTTGAGTCTATCAACGTTCCAGAACCAGTTATCCAATTGATGGTTGAGCCTAAGTCTAAGGCTGACCAAGACAAGATGGGTGTTGCTCTGCAAAAACTGGCTGAAGAAGATCCAACTTTCCGCGTTGAAACAAACGTTGAAACTGGTGAAACAGTTATCTCTGGTATGGGTGAGCTTCACTTGGATGTCCTTGTTGACCGTATGCGTCGTGAGTTCAAGGTTGAAGCAAACGTAGGTGCTCCTCAAGTATCTTATCGTGAAACTTTCCGTGCTTCTACTCAAGCTCGTGGATTCTTCAAACGCCAATCTGGTGGTAAAGGTCAATTCGGTGATGTTTGGATTGAATTTACACCAAACGAAGAAGGAAAAGGCTTCGAGTTTGAAAATGCTATCGTCGGTGGTGTGGTTCCACGTGAATTCATCCCTGCGGTAGAAAAAGGTTTGGTTGAGTCAATGGCAAATGGTGTCCTTGCTGGCTACCCAATCGTTGACGTGAAAGCTAAACTTTACGATGGTTCATACCACGATGTCGACTCATCTGAAACAGCCTTCAAGGTTGCGGCTTCACTTGCATTGAAAGAAGCTGCTAAGACTGCACAACCAGCTATCCTTGAGCCAATGATGTTGGTAACAATCACTGTTCCTGAAGAAAATCTTGGTGACGTTATGGGTCACGTAACAGCTCGTCGTGGACGTGTTGACGGCATGGAAGCGCATGGTAACAGCCAAATCGTTCGTGCCTATGTGCCACTTGCTGAAATGTTCGGTTATGCAACAGTTCTTCGTTCAGCATCACAAGGACGCGGTACCTTCATGATGGTATTTGACCACTACGAAGATGTACCTAAGTCAGTACAAGAAGAAATCATCAAGAAAAACAAAGGTGAAGCTTAATTAGCTTACCCCTCGCACTAAAAGCTCTTCTTTCCTTTCATAGGAAGAGGAGCTTTTTATGCTTTTAACCAAACTAAAAATTGTTCAGTTTTAACAGAAAAATATGAAAAGGGTACAAATTCATAGGATATTACTGGATTCACAGGCGATAGTCTGCAACTTTTCATTGTAAATCCAGAATGGTCGAAAAAGCAAAAATCTATCTAAGTATAATATTTTCAATAAGCAGATATTTATTGGGGCTATTGGGACAAATTTAGAAGCTACACTCAAGTGTTCGTTGTGGTAAAGTGGTAGAGAAATCTTTTGTTTTCTGAAAAGGATTGGAAACTTCTGAAATAAATGATGTCCTTTGTTAATCCTAATGAAATCAGTTGCAATTTCATTCGATAAGTTATATAATAGATATGTTGAAAGGTGATTTGTAGCAACTCAAGTTACTCTTTTCACATAAAAATTTTTTGATTTTCATAAGGAGGAAATCACGAATGGTAGTTAAAGTTGGTATTAACGGTTTCGGTCGTATCGGTCGTCTTGCTTTCCGTCGTATCCAAAACGTAGAAGGTGTTGAAGTTACTCGCATCAACGACCTGACAGATCCAGTAATGCTTGCACACCTGTTGAAATACGACACAACTCAAGGTCGTTTCGACGGAACTGTGGAAGTTAAAGAAGGTGGATTCGAAGTTAACGGTAAATTCGTTAAAGTTTCTGCTGAACGTGACCCAGAAAACATTGACTGGGCTAACGACGGTGTAGAAATCGTTCTTGAAGCAACTGGTTTCTTTGCTACTAAAGCAGCTGCTGAAAAACACTTGCATGCTGGTGGTGCTAAGAAAGTTGTTATCACTGCTCCTGGTGGATCAGATGTTAAAACAGTCGTATTTAACACTAACCACGATATTCTTGATGGTACTGAAACAGTTATCTCAGGTGCTTCATGTACTACAAACTGCTTGGCTCCAATGGCTAAAGCTCTTCAAGATAACTTCGGTGTTGTTGAAGGATTGATGACTACTATCCACGCTTACACTGGTGACCAAATGATCCTTGACGGTCCACACCGTAAAGGTGACCTTCGTCGTGCACGCGCTGGTGCTGCTAACATCGTTCCTAACTCAACTGGTGCTGCTAAAGCAATCGGTTTGGTTATCCCTGAATTGAACGGTAAATTGGACGGAGCTGCACAACGCGTTCCTACTCCAACTGGATCAGTAACTGAATTGGTAGTTGTTCTTGAAAAGAACGTTACTGTTGATGAAGTAAATGCAGCTATGAAAGCTGTTGCTAACGAATCATACGGTTACACTGAAGATCCAATCGTTTCTTCAGACGTTGTAGGTATGTCTTACGGATCATTGTTTGACGCAACTCAAACTAAAGTTCTTGACGTTGACGGTAAACAATTGGTTAAAGTTGTTTCATGGTATGACAATGAAATGTCTTACACTGCACAACTTGTACGTACTCTTGAATACTTTGCGAAAATCGCTAAATAATTCAAGTGTATGAAAAAAGAGATCCGCTGTGGATCTCTTTTTCAGTTTTGAGACAAGTATATTTGAGCCGCTGGAATGGATAGTTATTGGGAATCAAGTCGATATGCTATAGACAATGACGAGTACTAATGCGGCTTCATTGGCAACTAGGATAGAAATGAGAATTGGATAGCTTTTGCCCAGCATTAGATTGGACAAGGAAAATAGGATTTTATTTTGCTTTATCTGCTCTATGCGACTTTTTCGAATCCACTTTTACAAATAGCCAAGGGGACTGGGAAAGTTTGCGTGTACAACTTTGAGATTGTCTCTTAAAGTGGACATTGGAATACAAAATTGGGTGGAAATTCAACAAAAAAATTTTAGAAAAATTTTTCAAAGCCTGAAATGTTACCATGATAGAGTTGGAAACAGTAATTCTGGGTTGAAAAACAGCAGTTTTGAAGAAAATTATTTTGGGAAAAGAGCTTGGGGGAATTAGATTTTTGCTTAGTATTAAAATGCATTCCATAGAAGGCAAAAGATGAGAATACAACTCCATGCATTTCCGGATTTTCTTTGAATGACAAGCATGCCGTAAATGAGAATGAATACGGCGACGGCTTCAAATAGAGAAGTTGGATCTAAGCCAATCATTCCATGTATGAGCAGGCAGATTAGAGCGCAAATGAGAGCACCAAGATCGATTCCCTTCGTTTGGTGTGGATAGCGGAGATTGATTTTCTGAGCAATTATAACATAATTAAAGCCTTCCCAGAATCCCCAGATAAGAGCAATGAGCAAGTAACCCAAGATGTTTGTCGGAAAAGAACTGGCAAGAATTTCTTTCGTTAAGGAGATTGATTGAAATGGGAGGTAGGTGTGAACTTGTCCTGTAATGATGAGGAAAAGAAGCAAGGGAATACAGGTAACTGCAGTCTGAATGAGAGATGAGAGGAAATGCTGAGCAAGCAATCCATACTCCTTCCAGCTTTCTTTGCGACGAATCATTACCACGCTTGTGCCTAATCCTGCTACACAAAATTGGCAGGCTGCGAGGACAAGAAGGCGGAGCCAGATGTAGACCGATAATTGACGAGTAAAGTCTAATAGTTGCTCTCGGAAAAAGAGATAACTGATAAGGGGAAGGATTGTCAAGATAGCGATGCTATTTAAATCTTGGTCGGCTTTCTTTTGAAGGGGAGATAGTTCTGTCATCAAGGGGTCCTCCTTTATTATCCTTATTGTATCTTCTGAATGATGCTGTGTCAAGAAGAGGGCAAAAGCGTTTAATTTTGCTATCGCTTTTACAGCTTTTGTGATATAATTATCATGTATTAAAAATAGAAGGAGTCATATCCAATGGCAAAATTGACTGTTAAAGATGTTGACTTGAAAGGGAAGAAAGTTCTCGTTCGTGTTGACTTCAACGTTCCTGTAAAAGACGGTGTAATCACTAACGATAACCGTATTACTGCTGCTCTTCCAACAATCAAGTATATCCTTGAACAAGGCGGACGTGCGATCCTCTTCTCTCACCTTGGACGTGTAAAAGAAGAAGCAGACAAAGCTGGTAAATCACTTGCTCCTGTAGCTGCTGACTTGGCTGCTAAATTAGGCCAAGATGTTGCTTTCCTTCCAGGTGTCACTCGTGGTACTGAATTGGAAGCGGCAATCAATGCTCTTGAAGATGGACAAGTTCTCTTGGTTGAAAACACTCGTTATGAAGATGTTGACGGCAAGAAAGAATCTAAAAATGATCCTGAACTTGGTAAATACTGGGCATCACTTGGAGATGGTATCTTTGTAAACGATGCATTCGGTACAGCTCACCGTGCACACGCATCTAACGTTGGTATCTCAGCAAACGTTGAAAAAGCGGTTGCTGGTTTCCTTCTTGAAAACGAAATTGCTTACATCCAAGAAGCGGTTGAAGCTCCAGAACGTCCATTCGTAGCGATTCTTGGTGGTTCAAAAGTTTCAGACAAGATCGGTGTTATCGAAAACTTGCTTGAAAAGGCTGATAAAGTCCTTATCGGTGGTGGTATGACTTACACATTCTACAAAGCACAAGGTATCGAAATCGGTAACTCACTTGTAGAAGAAGATAAATTGGACATTGCAAAAGCTCTTCTTGAAAAAGCAAACGGTAAATTGATCTTGCCAGTTGACTCTAAAGAAGCAAATGCTTTTGCGGACTACACTGAAGTGAAAGACACTGAAGGCGAAGCAGTAGATCCAGGTTTCCTTGGTTTAGATATCGGTCCTAAATCTATCGCTAAATTTGATGAAGCTTTGACTGGTGCGAAGACTGTTGTATGGAATGGACCTATGGGTGTCTTTGAAAACCCTGACTTCCAAGCTGGTACAATCGGTGTGATGGACGCTATCGTGAAACAACCAGGCGTGAAATCAATCATCGGTGGTGGTGATTCAGCTGCTGCAGCTATCAACCTTGGCCGTGCAGATAAGTTCTCATGGATCTCTACTGGTGGTGGAGCGTCAATGGAACTCCTTGAAGGTAAAGTATTACCAGGTCTTGCAGCATTGACAGAGAAATAATATTTGTAACGGAAAGAGTTGGGAAACCAACTCTTTTCTAGTGCCTTGTTTGCTCTAGTTGCAATTTAGGACATCCTATCAGATAAAAGGTTTACTTTCTGTATCCTCAACTTCTGATAGTTTGCTGAAATATTGGAATTATCCGCATCGGCTCAGGACAGTTTTTTTGTAAAATGATTGTTTTATAAAAAAGCTTAACGCAGTACTTAGAGATACTCCAATAGGATTTTTTGTAGTATGGGGAGTAGATTGATTGACCATTGTGCTTTGTTCAGTTCTTGTTATCTTCGGTTTTTAACTAAAAATCCTCCTAAAAAACGCTGTAGTAAAAGTAGCAATTATTTGTAACATGACTAAAATATAAGCCTAAAATACCTGACATGTAAATAAGATATAATTTTTCTATTATCAATTTATGCGGAGAAACATAGTTATGAAAAAAGTATTTGCGAAAGCAACTCTTGGTTTGACTTCCACAGCTTTTTTGGCGACAATTGGGACTCAAGCTGTTAGTGCAGATTCTTATGTTGTTCAACAGGGGGACTCTTTTTTTGCCATCGCCAGCGCTACTGGGATGAATCCTTATGACCTTGCTGCCAATAATGGAAAATCAATTTTTGATAGGATTAACCCAGGGGATGTGCTAGAAGTGAGCGGTACCACTCAGGTTCAGGCTTACAATCCTTACAGCAGTTCGGTTTATGAAGCGACAAGCAATGCTGATTTGGTATCTGATGTAGAAGATGTTGTCTTGAATACTCCGACTGATTATGGTAATTCCTATCCAATTGGCCAGTGTACTTGGGGAGTGAAAGAAATGGCTCCTTGGGCGAGCAACTGGTGGGGGAATGCCAACACTTGGGCTTTCAATGCTAGTGCCCAAGGCTACGCAACAGGAAATGTTCCAGTAGCAGGTGCTATTGCAGTTTGGGATAGTGGTGAATACGGACATGTTGCTTATGTGACAGATGTTCAAAGTGACGGCTCTGTTCAAGTCTTGGAAGCTAACTATAATCGCCAAAAGCAGATTGACAACTATCGTGGTTACTTTAACCCCAATGAATTTATGGGCGGCGTCACCTACATTTATCCAAACTAAAGATTGTGAAAACAAGGCTGAGACATTTTTTGTCTCAGCCTCCTTTTGTTATAACAGAGAGCTCTTGACGTGCTAACTAATTGTTTTTTGTTCGTCTTTTAGATTCAAAAAGCTCTTTTGACAAAAATTTTGATTTTTTCAGCCATCAGTTCAACAGTCTGCCAGACTGTCGAACTGGCTTTTTGTTATGAGAGAAACTTCCAAGCAGAAAGAGTTTTTTTAGGCTAAAATATGTTAAAATAAGGGTAGCAGACTTTTAAAAAGGAAATCGGATGGGTTACTTTAACAAATATAAACTGGATAAATCACAGTTTCGAATTGGTATGCGAACCTTCAAAACAGGAATCGCAGTGTTCATTATTTTGTTAATTTTTGGTTTGTTTGGTTGGAAGGGGCTTCAGATTGGGGCCTTGACAGCTGTTTTTAGCTTGCGGGAAGATTTTGATAAAAGTGTTCATTTTGGCACGTCTCGTATTTTGGGAAATAGTATCGGTGGTTTTTATGCGTTGATTTTTTTCTTAATCAATAGTTTCTTTCACAATCAATTTTTGGTGACCTTACTGATTGTCCCTATTTGTACCATGCTGACCATTATGACCAATGTCGCAATGAATAATAAGGCCGGAGTAATTGGCGGGGTTTCTGCTATGCTCATTATCACCTTATCAATCCCTGCGGGTGAGACAATTTTATATGTATTTGCCAGAATCTTTGAAACGTTTATGGGAGTATTTGTTGCGATAATTGTGAATACGGATATTGACCGTATTCGGATCTGGTTCAACGAAAAAAAATAAAATCCGTGTAAGAAAATCTTACATTAGTTCTTGACATAAAAAATATTTGGGATATAATAGTGCATAGAGGAGAAAATGATGAAGGAAAAAGAGTTTCGCCGAAATATGGCAGTCTTTCCTATCGGTAGTGTTATGAAACTGACGGATTTAACAGCTCGTCAGATTCGTTATTATGAGGATCAAAATTTGATTACTCCGATTCGGAATGAAGGGAATCGTCGCATGTATTCCCTTAATGATATGGATCGGCTTTTGGAAATTAAAGATTATATTTCAGAAGGTTGTAATATCGCTGCTATCAAGAAGAAATATGCTGAACGAGAAGCTAAGTTGAATAAAACCATTAGCGAAGATGATGTTCGTCGGGCTCTCCATAATGATATTCTTCAGCAAGGGCGCTTTGGCGCTTCGCTTCCAACCTTTGGTCACATGCGTCGACCATAAATTATTTTGTTTTTTATTTACAAGGAGAAATCTCATGTCAATCACTGCAGCTGATATTCGTCGTGAAGTTAAAGAAAAAAATGTAACATTTATTCGTTTGATGTTTTCAGATATTTTGGGAACAATGAAAAATGTTGAAATTCCTGCAACCGACGAACAGCTTAATAAAGTTTTGTCCAACAAAGCAATGTTTGATGGCTCTTCAATTGAGGGTTTTGTTCGTATTAATGAGTCAGATATGTATCTTTATCCAGACTTAGATACTTGGACAGTCTTTCCTTGGGGAGATGAAAATGGCAGCGTGGCAGGTTTAATCTGTGATGTTTATACAACAGAACTCAAGCCCTTCCAAGGAGATCCGCGCAGTAACTTAAGACGTGCGCTAAAGCATATGGAAGCACTAGGATTTAAATCTTTTAATTTGGGTCCTGAGCCAGAATTCTTCCTGTTTAAATTGGATGAAAATGGCGATCCAACGCTGGAAGTGAATGACAAAGGCGGTTACTTTGATTTGGCACCGACAGACTTGGCTGACAATACTCGTCGGGAAATCGTAAATGTTTTGACCAAGATGGGCTTTGAGGTAGAAGCTAGCCACCACGAAGTGGCAGTCGGCCAGCACGAGATTGACTTTAAATATGATGAAGTTCTACGGGCTTGTGACAAGATTCAGATTTTCAAACTGGTTGTTAAGACCATTGCCCGCAAGCACGGGCTTTACGCGACATTTATGGCTAAGCCGAAATTTGGTATCGCCGGTTCTGGTATGCACTGTAATATGTCCCTTTTTGATCAAGATGGCAACAATGCTTTCTTTGACCCAGAGGATCCAAAAGGTATGCAGTTGTCGGAGACAGCCTACCATTTCCTGGGTGGCTTGATTAAGCATGCTTACAACTATACAGCTATCATGAACCCGACAGTTAACTCTTATAAGCGTTTGGTTCCAGGTTATGAAGCGCCTGTGTATATCGCTTGGGCTGGTCGCAATCGCTCGCCTTTAGTTCGGGTGCCAGCATCACGTGGCTTGGGAACTCGCTTGGAATTACGCTCGGTGGATCCGATGGCCAATCCTTATATCGCTATGGCTGTTCTGCTAGAAGTAGGTCTGCACGGTATTGAAAATAAGATTGAAGCACCTGCACCGATTGAAGAAAATATCTATATCATGACTCCAGAGGAGCGTAAAGAGGCAGGCATTACTGATCTTCCGTCTACTCTTCATAATGCTGTTAAGGCTTTAACAGAGGATGAGGTTGTCAAAGCAGCCTTGGGCAATCATATTTATACCAGCTTTGTTGAAGCTAAACGGATTGAATGGGCTAGCTATGCAACCTTTGTTTCCCAGTGGGAAGTCGATAACTATTTAGATTTATACTAATCTTAGGGCAGGAGGATTTGAATATCCCCTGCTTTTTCGTAGAGGGGGAGAACGATGACAGATTTTCATGATTTTATCAAGCGGGTTTTCTATGAGCAATATGAGGCTTCTTTTGGACCAGCTATGCTTGAAAAACTTGAGCCTCAGGATTATTATTTAAGGCGGGAGGAAGATGGCCAGTTAATTGCCTTGCTCCATGCCCAACAGGTGTTGGAAAATATTCATATCAAGGCTTTGGTGGTGGATAAAGAACATCAGAAAAAAGGTTTGGGAGCCAGTCTGCTGGCAGAATTAGAAGAAAAGGCTGTAGAAGCTGGAGTAACTAGCATTACCTTGTCCACTAAATCTTATCAGGCTAGGGATTTTTACATCAAGCAAGGCTATGAAATCTACGCCAGTCTAGAAGATGTACCGAAGAAGGGTGTTGTCAAGTATCATTTTATCAAGCGATTAAACGAAGCCAGTCTCAAATAGATGGAAGCCAATTTGGCTTCTGTTTTTCAATATTTATTTACATACATTCAGTATGTATGTTAAAATTAAACTTAAGAAAAGGAGAACAAATGATTACCAGTTTATATCCCGTTTTAATGAGCGAAGATGTCCATCAAGCAGCACAATTTTTCATTGAGCATTTCCAATTTCAGGAAACCTTCCGTTCAGATTGGTATATTAGTTTAAAGAATATTGAGAGTGGTTTTGAGCTTGCTTTTATTGATAGTAAGCATGGGACAGTGCCACAAGCCTACCAGTCTAAGGCGAGTGGGCTAATCATCAATATCGAAGTTGACAATGTGGATTGTTTTTATGAAGAATTGCGTCAGCAAGAAGAAATGGAGATCCTTCTTCCTATTAAAAGTGAAGATTTTGGTCAGCGCCATTTCATTGTGGAAGCGCCGGGTTCTGTTTTGGTTGATGTCATTCAAGTCATTCCGCCTAGCGCTGAGTTTGCGGAAAATTATTTGGAGAGTGAAGATGAATAAAAAACAGCAGGCTTCTCTAGAGACAAGCAAGAAAATATTAGCTATCGCCCGGAAACATTTTTCTTTAAAGGGTTATGCAGAAACTTCCTTGGAAGAAATTGTAGATGAATTGGGAATGACAAGAGGCGCACTTTATCATCATTTCGGGAATAAGAAAACTTTATTTACCGCCGTACTGGCACAAATTCAGTCCGAACTGGGGTCTTATGTAGAAAAAAGCGCCATGGAAGCACACGATTCTTGGGAGCAGTTGGTAGAAGGCTGTGTTGCTTTTGTTCGTTTTGCGACCTTGACAGAAAATAAACGTATTCTCCTGCTTGATGGTCCCAATGTCGTTGAGTGGAAAGAGTGGCGTCGTCAGGACGAGGCTAACTCTTTCTTTCATTTGAGAGAACAATTAGACATTTTATCTAAAGAAGGAAGACTTATCTCTATTGATTTGGATATGGCAGCTCATATGATTTCAGGCGCCTTGAACGAGTTGTCTCTTTTTCTGGCTGAGAAAGAGGAAGAAGCAGAAGTCAGAGGAGCAGTGAGAAGTCTGTTAAGGGGATTTAGAAATTATGGCGAAAAAGGTTAAAGATTATTATGATTTGGTTTATGCGGAGGATTTGAGCCGTTGCTTGCAAGAAGTCACAGATAAATTTGACGCTCAGCATTTTATGTCTCTAGTTGAAAGCGACTTAGAGGCTTTGGAATTTACTCAGCGTCAAGAGCTGCTGGCAAAGAGTATCAAAGCATGCTTGCCGTTTTCTTATGCGGATTCTCTGAAGGTTTTTGAGCAGATACTTGGTCCGGAGTTAGAGGGCGGCTTGGGTATGTTCTCAGAAGGGTACTGGTTGTGGCCGATTGGCAAATACGTAGAACTTTACGGAAGTCAAGAATTTGAGCTGAGTGCAGCCTTCAGCAAGGAATTAACCAAGCGATTTACTGGAGAATTTTCCATGCGGCCCTTGCTGGCTAATTATCCTAGAGCTACGATGGATTTACTGCTAGAGTGGAGCCGAGATGAGAATATGCGCGTCCGCAGATTAGCCAGCGAGTGTATGCGGATTCGTCTGCCCTGGGCTAAGAAGCAGACTGTGGTTTTAGATTATTTTGATGAATTTACCGCTATTTTGACAAATCTAAAGGATGATAGGGATAAATCAATCCAAAAAAGCGTCGCTAATAACCTGAATGATTTATATAAAGAAGATCCTGAAAAATTCGAGAGGGTGATTGGGACTTGGCAAGAGGAAAAACTTAGTCTGAGTTGCGCTTGGATTATCAAGCATGCTTCGCGAACAAAAAATAAGGCAGAAAAATAAGCTTTGCTGATCTAGCAAAGCTTGTTTTTAGTTATCTTCGTCTGGTGTAAGCACCATCGGAATAATAATAGGTTCGCGCTCGGTACTTTCGTAGAGGAAAGGACGCAAGGCGTTGACGATAGCGCCGCTGACAGATTGGACGCTGGCATCTTTATTCTTGAGGGCAATGCGAATGGCATTGAAGAGGATGCGCTGGCTTTGGCGAATGAGGTCACCTGATTCGCGCATGTATATAAAGCCACGGCTGAGAATATCTGGACCGGCTAAAATCATCTTGGACTCAAAGTCAACCGTCGCAACAGCCAGGACAACGCCGTCCTCTGACAGGTCTTTCCGGTCGCGCAGGACTGCAGCTCCGATTTCACCAATGCGGTTCCCATCGACATAGATATCCTGAGCGTTGAAGCTGCCGGCAATACGGGCTGAGTCAGCTGTCAGAGCCAGTACATCACCATTACTCATGATGAAGATATTGTCTTTTGGTACTCCAGTATCAACGGCTAGGCCTGCATGGACTTTCTGCATACGGTATTCACCATGGACTGGCATGAAATATTTAGGTTTGATCAAGCGGAGCATGAGTTTCTGCTCTTGCTGGCCACCGTGTCCAGAGGTGTGGATATTGTTAATCTTGCCGTGAATGACTTCTACACCAGCTTCGGAAATGATATTAATCAGCTTGTTCACGCTGGTCGTATTACCAGGGATAGGACTGGATGAGAAGATGACTGTATCTCCAGGCTGCAGCTGAACCTGGCGGTGGGTGCCATTGGCAATCCGAGACAGTGCCGCCATGGGCTCACCCTGACTTCCTGTACACATAATCAGCACT
The DNA here is from genome assembly GCF_001578725.1 of Streptococcus sp. DD04. Classification (NCBI taxonomy): domain Bacteria; kingdom Bacillati; phylum Bacillota; class Bacilli; order Lactobacillales; family Streptococcaceae; genus Streptococcus; species Streptococcus sp. DD04. The sequence goes on along the minus strand of NZ_KQ968979.1, from coordinate 117,344 downwards.
TCGCCAGCTGGATAATCCTTGAGTTCATTTGGCTCGATAAAGGTATCTTTGGGAACCTTGATATAGCCCAGCTCAATCCCGTTTACAATGGCCTTTTCCATGGAGCGGCCAAAGACTGCAATCTTACGTCCAGTCTTGACAGCTGCATCTGCTGCCTGCTGGAGCCGGAAGATGTTTGAAGCAAAAGAGGCGAAAATAATCCGTCCGTGGATGCCTTCAATAATCTTCATAATAGACTGTCCGACCACTTTTTCGGAATTGGTAAAGGTCGGAACTTCAGCATTGGTCGAGTCAGATAGGAGGCAGAGCACGCCTTCTTCGCCCAGAGCAGCCATGCGGTGCAAGTCTGCCGGCTCACCGACTGGTGTAAAGTCAAACTTGAAGTCACCTGTACAGACAATCTTACCCTGCGGCGTATGGATGACAATTCCCAAGGGTTCTGGAATAGAGTGGGTTGTCCGGAAGAAAGTAGCTTTCAGATGCTTGAACTGCAGTTCTGTGTTTTGATTGATTTCATAGAGCTTGGCATCACGTAAAAGTCCATGCTCTTCTAGCTTGCCCCGAATGAGGGCCAGCGCCAAAGGGCCAGCATAGATAGGAACATTGGCTTGCTTGAGCAGGAAAGGGATACCGCCGATATGGTCCTCATGCCCGTGGGTGATGAGGACAGCTTTTACACGGTCAATATTGTCTACGATATAAGAGTAGTCGGGAATGACATAGTCAATTCCTAGCAGGTCGTCTTCTGGGAACTTGATACCGGCATCCACGATGATAATTTCATTTTGGTATTCAATCCCGTAGGTGTTTTTACCGATTTCGCCTAGACCACCGATGGCGAAAACACCAACTTCTTCTTTCTTTAAGTTATATGCCATAGGTTATAACTCCGTCAATTCGAAGGCGCCTGACTCTTTTTCGTACTCCAAATGTTTGTCAGACAAGAGCTCGATAAATTCGATATTGTATGGAGTCTTTTCTTCGACCAATTTGCGGGCTTTGATGCGGCCTTCCAATTCATTAGCTGCTTCGACATCTAAATAAAGGGCACGTGTCTTTTCACGGCGTGGGCTACGATCTTTTGTTTCCTGATAAAAAACTTTGTAAATCATTATATTTCCTTCCATTTTCATGATCAAGCTACAGAAAACGACAGCTGGTCAGCTGCTTTGTTTTATTCAATTTTCTGGGTAGTAGATTGACCTTGATTCGTTATAATTCTAACCAATTATAACATAAAATAACGTATTAGTAAAAGGCAGAATTGAGAAAACAGAGGGAGAAGCGTTTTGCATTGCGAGGACAATTTCATTTTAGGAGAAGTCGCTCTTAGCTAAATAAATCTTTGAAAGGTTTCTCTATCCGCGATTAGGCTTTTTGTAGTATAATAGTAGGCAGACATTCGAGTAAGGAATAACTTAGTATGAAAATTTTAGCATTTGATACATCAAATAGGGCTTTGTCGCTGGCTGTTTTAGAGGATACGGAACTCTTGGGGCAGGTGACGCTCAATATCAAGAAAAATCATAGCATTACCCTTATGCCGGCTATTGATTTTCTGATGAATAGTCTGGATTTGAAACCGACCGATTTGGATCGGATCGCGGTGGCGCAGGGGCCGGGCAGCTACACAGGTCTGAGAATTGCGGTGGCGATAGCCAAGACTCTGGCGCATACCCTCAAGATTGAGCTAGTTGGAGTATCTAGTCTGTTGGCTCTGGTTCCAGGGCAGGTGGAGGGCTTGGTCATTCCCATCATGGATGCCCGCCGCAATAATGTCTATGCTGGTTTTTACCAGTCTGGTCAGGCTGTGCGACCGGAAGCTCATTTGCCTTTGACAGAGGTTTTGGAAATAGCTGGCGCTGCTAACCAGCCAGTCACTTTTGTCGGAGAAACGGCAGCTTTTGTGGAGCAGATCAAAGCTGCTCTTCCTCAGGCTGCTATTCAGCCGACCTTGCCAGATGCGGCAGCTATTGGTCGTCTCGGTTTAGAACTGCCAGCCCAGTCTATTCATGACTTTGTCCCTAATTATCTCAAGCGGGTAGAAGCCGAGGAAAATTGGCTCAAGACCCATCAGGAATCCAGCGATTCTTACATTCAGCGCCTATGATTGAGATGAGAAAATGGAGCGACAGCTCGGATGTGGATATGGCAGTTTTGGCAAAAGAGCTGGAACTGCTCTTACTTGCGGTCTATGAAGGCAGTCCTTGGACTGTGGGTCAAGTGGAAGAGGTCCTGCTCTCGAATGTGAATAGCTGTGCGCTAGCAGAAGATGAAAGTCAGCTTGTCGGTTTTTTAGTCTGGCAGGAGACAGACTTTGAAGCAGAAATCCTGCAGATTGCTGTATTGCCTAGTTATCAGGGGCAGAAAATCGCAACAGGCTTGTTTGACTTTTTGCCAGCAGATAAAGAAATTTTTCTCGAAGTGAGGGAGTCGAACAGGCCAGCTCTGCTATTTTACAAAAAAGAAAAATTTGAAGAAATCGCGCGGCGGAAGGCCTACTATCATGCGCCGGTGGAAGATGCGATTGTTATGAAAAGAGAGAACCATGAAAGATAGATATATTTTAGCTTTTGAGACGTCTTGTGACGAGACCAGTGTGGCGGTTCTGAAGAATGAGACTGAGCTTTTGAGCAATGTCATTGCCAGCCAGATTGAGAGCCACAAGCGTTTTGGCGGAGTGGTACCGGAAGTGGCCAGCCGTCACCATGTGGAGGTCATTACGGTTTGCATTGAGGAGGCCTTGGCAGAAGCAGGGATTAGCGAGGAGCAGGTCACAGCAGTGGCCGTTACCTATGGCCCTGGCTTGGTTGGGGCTCTTTTGGTCGGTTTGGCGGCAGCCAAGTCCTTTGCCTGGGCTCATGGGATTCCCTTGATTCCAGTCAATCATATGGCTGGGCACCTGATGGCAGCCCAGAGCGTGGAGCCCTTGGAATTTCCCTTGCTGGCTCTTTTGGTCAGTGGCGGCCATACTGAGCTGGTCTATGTCAGTCAGGCTGGTGATTATAAGATTGTTGGGGAGACCCGCGATGATGCGGTCGGTGAAGCCTATGATAAGGTCGGTCGCGTTATGGGGCTGACCTATCCAGCAGGCCGAGAGATTGACCAGCTGGCTCATCAAGGACAGGATATCTACGATTTTCCGCGGGCCATGATTAAGGAAGACAATCTGGAATTTTCTTTTTCCGGTCTCAAGTCGGCTTTTATCAATCTGCACCACAATGCCCAGCAAAAGGGAGAAGCCTTGTCTAACCAAGACCTGTCAGCAAGCTTTCAGGCAGCGGTCATGGATATTCTCATGGCTAAGACTAAGAAAGCGCTGGAAAAATATCCAGTCAAGACTCTGGTCGTGGCGGGCGGTGTTGCGGCTAATCAAGGTCTAAGGGAACACTTGGCAGCTGAGATTCAGGATGTTAAGGTGAACATTCCGCCTCTGCGCCTTTGCGGTGACAATGCTGGTATGATTGCCTATGCCAGTGTCAGTGAGTGGAACAAGGGAAATTTTGCCAGTCTAGACCTGAATGCTAAGCCAAGTCTGGCCTTTGAAACGATGGAAGAAGAGAAGGATTTATGAGAGGACAGACTTTTAAACAAGGGGTTCAGGCAGCGGTGCCAACGGCTTTGGGCTATATTGGAATCGGTCTGGCCTGCGGTATCATGGCAGCGCCTTATATGAATCCGTTTGAGATGGCTCTAATGAGCATTCTGATTTATGCAGGCAGTGCCCAGTTTGCTATGATTGGTCTATTTGCCCAGCAGGCGCCGGTTTTGGCCATTGCTCTAACGGTCTTTCTCATTAATATCCGCCATCTCTTGCTTTGTCTGCATGCATCAGCTTTTTTTCGTAAATCTAGTCTGGCGCAGAATATGATTATTGGTTCTTTCTTGACGGATGAGTCCTACGGTGTCCTGATGGGAGAGCAGGTACATACAGGGGAAATTTCTGCTTACTGGATGATGGGCAATAATTTCATGAGTTATACTTTTTGGGCCTTGGGAACTATTTTAGGGGCAGCCTTAGGCGGGCTCCTGCCCAATCCTGAACGATTCGGCTTGGATTTTGCCTTGGTGGCTATGTTTGTTGGTATTTTCTCTTCTCAGTTTGCCATTATGTTGCGTCGGATTAAGATGAACAAGCTTTTTCTGGTTTTGAGCGTGGTGGGTATCACCTATCTGCTTTTGACCATGGTGGTTCAAAATTCATTGGCGGTGCTCTTTGCTACTTTGTTGGGTTGTACGGTGGGGGTGATCTTGGATGATAAGTAAGTATATTTTGCTGGCTATTCTTTTTTCGGCCGTCGTCACTTGGATTCCGCGAGTCTTGCCTTTTATTTTGGTTAAATACAAGGGGCTTCCGCCCATGGTGGAGCGTTTCCTTAAATACTTGCCTGTATCCATTATTTTTGCTTTGATCTTATCTAGCATTACCAATGCTCAGCCAGGACACTTTCCTAGTTTCAGATGGCTGGATTTGTTAGTTGTTTTTCCGACAACCTATGTATCCTTTAGATACAAAAATCTGATTGCAACTGTTATTTTTGGCGTTGTATTGGCAGCACTCTCACGTCTCATTTTTTAATCAATGCACCTTCTTGGAGGAGGTGTCTTTGTTTTTGTAGAAGTTATCTGGAAATATCAGAAATTCTGCTACAATAGGGGAAAAGCTTTCGATGGGGTGGATGATGCCCTAGGCGGCACTCTGAAAATCTGCTTCAATGCACTCAAAAATTGAAACTACGCCTAAGTTATGAAAATGTTCCCAAAAAATCAAGAAAAACTAAGCTTTATCACCATGGTTTTCGTAAATAAATTCTAGTCGCTTGGGAAAATCTAAAGTAGTTTTAAAATTTTTATAAAAAAAGCTTGACTCTGACCTTTGGTCAGGGCTTATACTATAAGGGCAAGGAGGTCTATCATGTATCATATCAAAGAAGCTGCGCAGCTTTCGGGTGTCTCTGCCAAAACCCTGTACCATTACGACAAAATTGGGCTTTTGGTGCCCGCAAAATCAGAAAATGGCTATCGGACATACAGCCAAGCTGATTTGGAGCGGTTACAGGTCATCCTTTACTATAAGTATCTGGGCTTTTCTTTGGAGAAAATAGCAGAGCTGCTGAGCCAGGATGATCAGGACTTATTGCCGCATCTGCTGAGGCAGTTGGAGTATTTGCAGCAGGAAAGAGACCGCTTGGATACCTTGATTTCCACCTTGCAAAAAACCATCCAAGAAGAAAAAGGAGAAAGAAAGATGACAATGAAAGAAAAATTCGCAGGCTTTACCTACGAAGACAATCAAAAATACCACCAAGAAGCTGTAGAAGAATACGGTCAAGAAGTCATGTCGGAGGCACTGGCTCGTCAAAATGGACGGGAAGAAGAATCTGCCGCAGCCTTCAATCAAGTTTTTCAAAGTCTGGCAGAGAATATGCAGCAAGGCTTGCCAGTTGAGGCAGCAGAAAATCAAGAGCAGGCAGCCCAGCTCTTGCAAGCTATTCGTACTTACGGCTTTGACTGCTCTATTGAAGTCTTCGGTCATATCGGTAAAGGCTACGTCTATAACCCAGAGTTTAAGGAAAACATTGACAAATTCGGTCTAGGCACTGCCCAGTATACAGCAGATGTGATTGCTGCTTATGTGCGGACAAATGCAGAATAAATG
>NZ_KQ968979.1:105294-110428 GCF_001578725.1 Streptococcus sp. DD04 | reverse complement strand
ACTTCAAGTCATAAAGCCAGTCGTCACCGTCTTTATAGTAAAAGAATTCACTTAAATCGTCTTCTAGAAAAACACGAAGCATGTCTGACATATCCTTAGTTGCAAGTTTCAGATGAGACAGATTTTGCAACTCTTCCCACCGGACCTTTCCTTCGTCTGAGGATTGCAGCACACCGGAATAGTGCTTTGTCTTATAGAGCAGCACAACATAGCGAAAATCTTTGTCATCATACCAATCCTTGATGCCGCAAAGTTGAGGTTTGGAGATGGTAAGTCCCGTTTCTTCTTTGACTTCTCTGATAACTGCCTCGGTAAAAGATTCCCCGCGCTCTACATGCCCGCCAGGAAAAGTGATGCCGGGCCAGTCAGGACTAACTCGGTCCTGGACAAGAACTTTTTCTCCGTCATAAATCATGCACATGTTGACGAATTCAACTGTTTCGCATCTGTTCATCTTGTTCTCCCTTTAATTTTTAATCATAATGCAAACTTCCTGCCACCCAGCCGGTGCAGAGGGCAGAAGTGATATTGAAGCCGCCCGTATGGGCATTGATGTCTAGGACTTCGCCGGCAAAGTGGAGACCGGGAACGAGCTTGCTTTCCAGAGTTTTAGGATTGATTTCCTTGAGACTAACGCCACCCTTGGTGACAAAGGACTTGGCCAGGGACATTTTGCCAGTGACAGGGATGGGCAGTTCTTTAATTTGCTTGATGAGAGCTTCTTTTTCACTGAGATTGAGTTGTTTGACTTTCTCGGGAAAGGGCTGGGCAAAAAATTCTACCATTCGCTCGGGTAGGAGGATTTTCAGGCAGTTCTTCAGCGATTTCTCCCGATGTTCTTCTAAAAAGTCTGCCAAATCCTGCTGACTCATCTGTGGCAGGACATCCAGATAGATGGTTTCGCCGCCCTTGACAAAGCTAGACAAGCGCAGAGCAGCCGGACCGGATAGGCCAAAGTGGGTAAAGAGCAGGTCGTGGGTAATGACATGCTTGCCATAGCTGAGGGTCACATCGTCCAGCGAAATCCCCTGAAGCGCTTTGTGAGGGAAGTCAGTCAGAAGAGGACTTTCAGCGGCTTCCAGGTCAGTTACTGTGTGCTTGAAGTGTCGGGCGATATCGTGTCCGAAGCCTGTCGAGCCAGTTGAAGGGTAGGACTTGCCGCCAGTCGTCACAATTAATTTCTGACAGGTCCAAGCCTGGTCGCTGGATTTGACAGTGAAAAGCTCATCAGATTTTTTAACGGAGACGATTTCGGTATTGGTGATGACAGTACCACCTAGCTCTGCAATTTTCTTTTCCAAAGCTTCGATAATGGTGCGGGACTTGTCTGTCGCTGGGAAAACACGACCGTGGTCTTCGACCTTGAGTTTGACACCATTCTCGGTAAAAAAGTTAATGATATCATGGTTGTTAAACTGGGAAAAGACGCTGTAAAGAAAGCGCCCGTTGCCTGGAATACCGGCCATGAGGTCATCTAGGCTTCCGTTATTGGTCACATTGCAGCGCCCGCCGCCCGTTCCGGCTAGTTTCTTGCCCAATCGTTTATTTTTCTCAAGGAGTAAGGTCTTCTGTCCATAGAAAGAACTGGAAATGGCAGCCATCATGCCAGCCGGTCCTCCGCCGATGACGATTGTGTCGAAATGGTTCATGTATCTTTTCCTTTCATGGAGAGTGGTTTTTATCTGTTAGTTGGAAATCTTGGATTTCTTTGCTGAGTATCCTTTTCCAGTCTTTAAATACGACAAATTTGCCCCTGTGATTCTGGAGTTCCTATTAACGAGGCATTCTTCAGCAGGCTCTAATCACGTCTCGGCTCTACTCAGGAGAGGATTTTAGCTGAAAAATTATAGTTTTTATACACATCTTCTGTTTGGGGCAGTTTAGAAAATTCTCGCTTGCGCTCCCCTAAACTCGATATATTTCATAGGACGTTCTCTTTGTATGAACTTAAATTCAGTATAAGCTAATCCTGCTCCAATGTCAAAAAGTGGCTGCTTAGACGTGGGGGCTCGATAAAAGTGTAAGAAGTCCTCGATTTTTGATGAAGCGACTAGGTCAGTTTTTCACAGCTGGTCATTCAAATCCTTTTGCAAAAATTCTTGAGTGATGCTTGGGGACTATCTACACAGATTTATCGTGTATGAAAACTAGAACATTTGACAAAACCTTTCCTTCCTGATAAAATAAGAATGTCTAAAAGACAAATAACTTCTTCTTGGTTGCAGGCCATGCCAAACCTGCCACTCGGATGAAGCGTAAAGAAAAGGAGTATATCATGGCAATCTCAAAAGAGAAAAAAAATGAAATCATTGCACAATACGCACGTCACGAAGGTGACACTGGTTCAGTAGAGGTACAAGTTGCTGTCCTTACTTGGGAAATCAACCACCTCAACGACCACATCAAGCAACACAAAAAAGACCACGCTACTTACCGTGGTTTGATGAAGAAAATCGGTCGCCGTCGTAACCTATTGGCTTACCTTCGTAAGAATGACGTTAACCGTTACCGTGAGTTAATCAACTCTCTAGGACTTCGTCGCTAATCTGCTTGATTTTCCACTTACATTGCCTTGTCACTTTACCTCGATATACTCAAGTATTATCTTCAGTTACGGTTCCTAGCACTGTAAGGTAAAATAAACCAGATCTTCTCCCTTCGGGGAGATTTTTAATTTTCACTAGGATTTTACCCCGAGTTCAAATTAGCTCTCTGATTTCAGAGGGCTTTTTGACTATCTTACCTCTAAAATCTAGCCCGTCTTGAGATACTCAAGTATCATTGACATCTTCTGTCTTAGACTAATTCTTCTAATGCTTCAACTAAAAAGCTCTTCTATTTCTTTAGAAGAACTTTTTCTATCAGTGAGTTTTACTCTTTCAAGAATTTTTGGATTGCAGGAGCGGCAGTGATAGCGAAGCGTTGGTCAATGCGATGTTTCCCGCCTTCTACAGTGACCAGCTCTGCATTTGGAATGGTCTGACTGGCGTCAACCGCATACTGGTAGGGAACGACAGCGTCGTCAGTACCGTGGATAATGAGGGTCGGAGCGGTGATTTTGGCCTGCTCTGCTTGAATGTCAATGTCTAAGGCATCAATCAGATAAATATTGCCCAGAGTAGCATTGCGGTGTGTCAGGCTATCAGGAAGTTGATCGAGGTCTGGGCTTCCCAGCTCACGGTAGGTCTCCTTGGCATCATCGAAAAGAACGAAGGCCGGAAAGATAAGCATGAGTTTGTGCACACGGTCAGGATAAGCTGCAGCATAGAGACTGGCAACAACACCGCCTTGGCTGGCACCGAATAAACTCATTTTGCTCTTATCTACAAAGGTCTCAGAACGAAGCTTTTCCATGACTTGAGTCAAGTCTGTCAGTTCGGTCTTGACCGACATATTCAGCATATCTTGTCCACCGCTTTTCGATTGGCGGCTGCCACCGTAGAAATCAAAGCTGTAAACCAGATAACCTTGCTTTGCCAGCAGCTGGCTGTACATTTCATATTGCTCAAGGGTGTTGTTGAATCCATGTGCGATAACAATAGTCGGCAATTTTTTACTCTTGTAGTCACGAGGAGCAGTAATCTTTCCGTAGAGTTGCTTGTCATCGTATGAAATACTGTACTCTTCGGATACGATGTCTTCTGTCGGAGTCGGTTGCTTGTCGCTCTTCTCGTTAGAGGCTGTCTGTGTGGTTTCTGGCTTAGGAGGGGTGGGATTAGATTTAGTCTGGGAATACCAGAAGAAAACAGTCAGTCCAGCCAAGACCAAGGTTACTAAGAAGGTCCAAATGTATTTCATCTTTCTCTCCTTTCAGTATTTGTAGTATTATAGCGGAAATGAATGTATTTTACAAGAAGAGAGATTTCTTGTTTTTGATTTTTCTGGATCTCATACAAGAAAATCCAATTCAGTCATCTAAGCGAGATTCCGATAACCTTGAGTTTTTTAGAAAATCTTGCTAAACTGTAGCTACTAAGATAAAAACACAGTTCTGGTTGGTAGTCCAGACGCAAAAATCCATTTTTTGTCAGTAACCTTCCTCCTTGGTTGTCCATTCTTAGGAATTTTTAAAGGAGGGGCTGTCATGGATAAGATTTCAATGACGCTGACAGTTTATTTTGAAGAGGGATTTTGGCACGGTCTTTTCGAGCAGGAACATGCTCAATCTTATAGAGTTTGCCGAGTCACCTTTGGTGCAGAGCCTAGTACGCAGGAATTGTTGAATTTTCTAAACCGTTATTATCATCGGTTGAAGTTTAGTCCTAGCATCAGAGTTAAGGAGATGACTAAGTCGGTCAGTCCTAAACGCCTGCAGAGACAGGCTAAAAAGGAGCAGATGGCTTCACGTTCTTCAAAGTCTCAGGAAGCGCTGAAGCTGCAATTTGAAGAGCAAAAGAAAATCGCTCGAGTCAAGCGCAAGCAGCAGAAAGAACTGGCTAAGCAAAGGAAATTCAAACTCAAACAGCAAAAACGGTTGAAAAAGCACAAGGGGCATTGAACCTGTTTTTTCTTATTTACATGGGAAAGTCTTCCGATGGGAGGCTTTTTTGTTTGTCAGGCAATCGGCGGCTTACTTGAAAAGTGGATTGATTTCCCCAAGTCGTTTTATTTGACTGATGTAATATCATAGGTTACAATATAGTTATAAAACATGTTGGTTACAATTGTAATCGAAAGGAGGTTTTATGATTGAAATTACCTATTTGGATGCTGTTATGCAGGAGTGGAAGATGACCTTTGAGTCTTATCAGGAGTTTGAACAGTCCCAGCAAGCCTGCTTGATTGGGGTAGCAGATTATTATCCGGTTAAAAAGCTGACTTATAAAGGCTATGATTTGAACTATCAGGGCACTTATGGAGATGTGTTCTTTTTCCTGATGAAGCAGGATTTGGCAAATTTTGACTAAAAATAAAGGAGAAAAATAATGGTAAAAGCAATCACAGATGCAAGTTTTGAACAAGAAACCAGGGAAGGATTAGTGCTCATTGACTTTTGGGCGACTTGGTGCGGGCCTTGCCGCATGCAGGGGCCAATCCTCGATAAACTATCAGAGGAACTTTCTGAAGATGAGCTCAAGATTGTCAAGATGGATGTGGATGAAAATCCAGCGACAGCACGCACCTTTGGCATCAT
>NZ_KQ968979.1:95503-104993 GCF_001578725.1 Streptococcus sp. DD04 | reverse complement strand
AGTCGTCAAGCAGGTAGCGGGTGTCCATACTGCCCAGCAGATTAAAGCCATTGTGGCGGAGTTAGGATAGTCAGTGAGTGCAAGACTAAAATAGACCTGTTTTAAAATGAGACTGCTCTTTTTTGGGAGTGGTCTATTTTGTTTTCACTAATAAATGATTGAAGAAGATAAGCAAATAGATTAATTTTAAATTTTTTGTTAAAAAAGACAATATTTAAGGTATAATAAGAAAAAAGAAAATTATCGGGTAAAGTTGTTAATAGGCCACGCTAGAGGGAGGGACTATTTAAAACATGATGGAAACGAGGTGCTGGTTATTATTAAGTTATTAGCGAATTTCTTCTTTGCTTTTATGATTTTGACACCATTCATCGCTCCAGCGGTCTTCTGTTTCTTTGTGGGGTGTATGATCCAGCGGGAACAGATAACACAAAAAAGGATTATAATAGTACTGGCCTTATTGATTCCTGTTTTGCTTTTCATTTCATATTTTGCCGCTCAGCTATTGGGATTGATTTTTTGGAGTCTCATCTGGTTTTTCATAGGGCTATTGCGACCTGAAAATTATATCAAGTCCCAGTTCTGGACAAGGTGGCTTATCTTTATCACCTGTTTCAGTGCTTACATTTTACTTTATTTGTATTTGTTCAGACTTTTTTAAAATTATTATAAAGGCTAAAAAATCAGCTTGAACGAAAGGTTCAAGCTGATTTTGTCTATTCATTATTCCCCCAACTCCTCACTGTAAGCAATAATCTGCTCAACAGTATCAGATAGGAATTGAATGGTGTCGCGTAGTGGTTTGTCTGTCGAAATATCTGCTCCGATAATCATAGCAGACTCAAGCGGAGTCTTGCTGCCGCCGGATTTGAGTAGCTCAAGCCAGTCACGGGCACCATTTTCGTCATTCTTCAGGTGGAGGTAACCGGCAGTAGAGATGACCAGACCTGCGGAGTAAGTGTAGCTGTAAAGTCCCATGTAGTAGTGGGCTTGGCGCATCCAAGTCAGGGCAGCGTCGTCGTCAATCTCAACGGCATCGCCCCAGAATTCTGTCAAAACTTCTTTCATGATAGCGTTGAGTTTGCTTGCACCGAAGGTTCCGCCTTCTTCAATCAAAGTATAGACCTTGCGTTGGAAGGCAGCTTCCAGCAAGTGAGTAATGAAGTTGTGGAAGTAAGTATCCGTCAGACGGTGAGCAAGGGCAAAGCGTTTCTGGCGTGGGTTATCAAACTGGCGTTCCAGGTAATCACTGAGCAGGAGCTCATTAAAGGTAGACGGTGCTTCCACGTAGTAGGTGGACATGTGGGCGTTAAAGTAGCTTTGGTGATTGTCAGAGAAGATAAACTGACCAGAGTGGCCAATCTCATGAATCAAAGTATAGACATCGCTCATGCGACCGGTCCAGCTCATGAGGACATAAGGGTGGACCCGATAAGGGTCAGCGGCATAGCCTCCAGAGTCTTTTCCGGCATTGGCCGCAAAGTCTACCCAGCGTTCTTCTTTATAGCGGGCGATTTCTTGGCAGTATTCGTGTCCGAGTGGCTCGACTGACTTCATGACCAGGTCATAGGCATCGTCAATGCTGACTTCAGGATTAAGCTCGCTGTCCAAGTCCAGCTTCCAATCGGCAAAGGTCATTTTTTCAAGTCCGTTTACCTTAGCGACATGCTTGAGGTATTTCTGAGCTACTGGGGCAAATTCACTCATAATCAAGTCAATCTGCCGGTCAAACATAGAGCGATCAACTTCTTGCTCATCTAGCAAATAGTCAAAGACAGAGTCATAGCCCTTCATGTCAGCCAGCAGTTTTTCAGACTTGACCTGAGCCAGATAGGCAGCAGCAGCGGCGTTTTGGTGTTGACGAAGTCCTTCTGAGAAAGAGCGAAAAGCTTTTTCGCGGATTTCTGCATTTTCATGGTTTTGGTAGAAATTCTCATAGGTGACAAAGCTGTTTTTGTAAACTTTGCCGTCTACTTCGAAGTCGGTCATAGCAAAGTCGCCAGCCCGCATCTTGGTGTAGATATCCTGTGGACTGTAAAAGACCTCGCCCAGATTGGTCAAGGCTTTTTCGACATCCGCTCCCAGATAGTGGGCTTTTTTGATTTTAGCCTGGCGAATGGCTGAAGTCAGATGGGCTTCTTGGCCTAGTCTCTCTAAGACAGACTCATCTGCACCGACCAGGGCGTCGTCAAAGAAGCTGAGTGCGACATTGGCCTCCGTCTCAAACTCCATAGCTGCTTGGGCAATCTGCGCAAAGCTCTCGTCACCAAAGTCAGTGGTCTGTGGCATAAAGCCGTAGTTGCCAATGTGGCTAATCTGGATATAAATCTGCTCCAACTCAGCAAATGCCCGTTCAAAATCTTCGAAAGTGCTAAGCTTGCCTTGGTAATCACGGACGAATTTCTGGATGTCCTCTCTGGCCTTTTCGATGGCCCGCAGGAAGTCCTCTTGGTCTTGGTAAAGGGCCGTTAGGTCCCAGAGTTCATTTTCTGGAAATTCAGAACGATGTTTTTGTTCCATAGTTTACTCCTTTTGATTAAATAGCTATATTCAGTATAGCAAAAAATCCTTCAGAATGCCTTGCTCATAGGAAAAAATTAGGGAAATATGACTTCAGCTGTCTGCTTAGAAAAAAGAAAAATAGATTTTCAGTATTTTTATAGAAAAAAGCCATTTCCGGTCTTTTTCTTTTGACTGAAATTGTGGTAAAATAGGGTCTGTACGTGCTTGATACAAAGATGAGGATATAATAAGCTACTAAGACCATCAAATCAAATTAAAAGAGCTAGTCGAACCGCTCCTTAGCACTTTAAGTGTATCTTGATGAACTGAATACGACCTAAAAGCTGTGTAAAAAGATAAACGGTCTTTTCTTCATCGAAGACTTCACCAGTTTCCTATTTTTACTTTGCTTTTGATGGTCTTAATATCTTGATCTTTGTAGCCAAGGCGTATGAAAAAATTTGAGCATGTGCTCGGCAAGGAGTCTTTATGACAAAACAAGTTTTTAAAACCGTTTTTGCAGGTCGTGAGCTGGTAGTTGAAACCGGTCAGGTTGCAAAGCAGGCAAATGGCAGCGCCGTTGTTCGATATGGAGAAAGTACCGTTTTAACTGCGGCAACCATGTCCAAAAAGATGGCTACTGGTGACTTTTTCCCATTGCAGGTCAACTATGAGGAAAAAATGTATGCGGCTGGAAAATATCCTGGTGGCTTTAACAAGCGCGAAGGCCGTCCGTCAACAGATGCGACTTTGACTGCCCGCTTGATTGACCGCCCAATTCGTCCTATGTTTGCGGAAGGCTTCCGCAATGAAGTTCAGGTTATCAATACTGTTCTTTCTTATGACGAAGATGCTTCGCCTCAAATGGCAGCGATGTTCGGTAGCTCTCTGGCTCTTTCTATCTCAGATATTCCTTTTAATGGCCCTATCGCAGGAGTTCAGGTTGGCTATGTAGATGGTGAATTCATCATCAACCCTAGCAAGGAACAAAAAGAAGTTTCGCTTTTGGAACTGACAGTGGCTGGTACCAAAGAAGCTATCAACATGGTAGAGTCTGGAGCCAAGGAGCTGTCTGAAGATGTTATGCTGGAAGCTCTTCTCAAAGGGCACGAAGCAGTCAAAGAATTGATTGCTTTCCAAGAAGAAATCGTAGCAGCAGTTGGCAAGGAAAAAGCAGAAGTAGAATTGCTACATGTTGATGAAGAGTTGCAGGCAGAGATTGTCGCAGCCTACAACAGCGACTTGCAAAAGGCTGTTCAGGTAGAAGAAAAGCTGGCGCGCGAAGCCGCAACTCAGGCTGTCAAAGACCAAGTCACAGCAGTCTACGAAGAAAAATATGCAGACCACGAAGAATTCGACCGTATCATGCGTGATGTGGCTGAAATCTTGGAGCAAATGGAGCATGCTGAAGTTCGCCGTTTGATTACCGAAGATAAGGTCCGTCCTGATGGTCGTAAAGTCGATGAAATCCGTCCTTTGGATGCGGTTGTTGACTTCCTTCCTCGTGTACACGGTTCAGGTCTCTTTACCCGTGGGCAAACACAGGCCTTGTCTGTTCTGACTCTGGCACCAATGGGCGAGACGCAAATCGTTGATGGTTTGGATCCAGAATACAAGAAACGCTTCATGCACCACTATAACTTCCCGCAATATTCTGTCGGTGAGACAGGTCGTTATGGGGCTCCTGGCCGTCGTGAAATCGGACACGGTGCTCTTGGGGAACGTGCCTTGGAGCAAGTCTTGCCTAGCTTGGAAGACTTCCCGTATGCTATCCGTCTGGTAGCGGAAGTCTTGGAATCAAACGGTTCGTCCTCACAGGCCTCTATCTGTGCGGGCACTCTGGCCTTGATGGCTGGTGGTGTGCCGATTAAGGCACCGGTTGCCGGAATTGCCATGGGATTGATTTCAGATGGCAACAACTATACAGTTCTGACGGACATTCAAGGTTTGGAAGACCACTTTGGCGATATGGACTTTAAGGTAGCTGGTACCCGCGAAGGGATTACCGCCCTGCAGATGGATATCAAGATTGAAGGAATTACAGCGGAAATCCTGACAGAAGCTCTGGCCCAGGCTAAGAAAGCCCGCTTTGAAATCCTAGACTTGATTGAAGCGACTATCCCAGCTCCGCGTCCTGAGTTGGCTCCGACTGCTCCGAAAATCGACACCATCAAGATTGATGTGGATAAGATTAAGATTGTCATCGGAAAAGGCGGAGAAACCATCGACAAGATCATCGCTGAAACAGGTGTTAAGATTGATATCGATGAAGAGGGTAATGTATCCATCTACTCCAGCGACCAAGATGCCATTAATCGTGCCAAGGAAATCATTGCTGGCTTGGTCCGCGAAGCAAAAGTGGACGAAGTTTATCATGCCAAGGTTGTTCGAATTGAGAAATTCGGTGCCTTTGTCAACCTCTTTGACAAGACGGATGCACTGGTTCACATTTCGGAAATGGCTTGGACTCGGACCAACAATGTCGAAGATCTGGTGCAAATTGGTGACTTTGTTGATGTTAAAGTCATTAAGATTGACGAAAAAGGCCGCGTAGATGCCTCTATGAAGGCTCTCTTGCCGCGTCCGCCTAAGTCTGATAAGCCAAAGAAAGACCATGGTAAACATCATCATCCAAAAGTTCACAAGGAACGAAAGGAAGTCAAAGTCGAGCAAACAGAAGGATAGAGAAACTAGTCCGTTTGGGGCACCCTCTCTTTCAAAAGGTTTGCTTTGACCTATGGGAGTCTAGGCGGCTAGGAGTCGGGCGTGTTTGCAGGTAACTGTCTAACTAGTTTGAAGCTGGCAGGTTCTATGCCAGAGTTTCTGAACCGCTTACTTTTCCTAGAGTAAGATGAACATTAGTAGAGACGAGCTGAGCTCTCGTCTTTCCTTATTTAAGAGAAAGGAAGGGGTTAGCATGGGTTGGTGGAAAGAATCCATTGATATTGTAAAAGAAAATGATCCAGCAGCGCGAACATCGCTGGAAGTTTTATTAACCTATCCGGGTCTCAAAGCCTTGGCGGCCCATCGTTTTTCGCATTTTCTATGGAGGCATGGCTTCAAGCTGCTGGCTCGCATGCACAGCCAGTTCTGGCGTTTCTGGACCCAGATTGAGATTCATCCGGGCGCCCAGATTGAGTCGGGTGTGTTTATCGACCATGGTAGCGGTCTGGTGATTGGAGAGACGGCCATTGTAGAGAAGGGAGCCATGCTTTACCACGGTGTGACCTTAGGAGGAACAGGCAAGGATACAGGCAAACGCCATCCGACAGTGCGTCGGGGTGCCTTAGTCTCCGCTCACGCTCAAGTCATTGGCCCAGTTGAAATTGGTGAAAATGCCAAGGTCGGTGCTGGTGCTGTAGTCGTGGCTGATGTGCCTAGTGACGTGACAGTAGTTGGTATCCCAGCTAAGATTGTTCGTGTTCACGGTCAGAAAGATGAGCCGACCATCCACGAGGTAGAGGAGAAGCGGGAATACTATCTGGATAAGCTGGAGCATGCCCGTGATAGCAGCCATCACTCGTCAGAACTTTAGGGGAAACGTGAAGCACTTGTTTACAAGTATGTTCAAAGCAAAAAATGAAAGCTGGAGGAGATGGCTATGTCAGATTCTATTTTGAATCAAGCAGTCCTTGAGCTGCAAGGAATGTTGGATGGTCCTGCCAAGGAGCATTTTACCAAACTACCTTCCAGCCATCAGCAAGAATGGGCTTGCTATATCAGTGAAGCTAAGAAAGATGAGACCAAGCTGCGCCGCATAGAAAAGATGAAGGTGGCTTTGCTGAAGCCTTAAAGAAAGAGGGGCTATGCTATTAGAAGAATTTGAAGATGTAGCTGGGGTTATCGAACCAACAGATAGGTAGATTATGGACAAGGGTGAGGTTTGTGAAACTATCATCCTGTCCTTTAACGGAGAAATTCTGCAACGTTTGATTGAGTCAGAAAAAGTCTATCAAGGAGGCTATTTAAAAAATCTTAACGGTCAATTTCCTTGGTATATATATAAATGTGATGGAAATCGAGTGGCAGTCATGACAGCACTTATTGGAGCTCCGATGGTAGTCGGTCAGCTGGAGGAGTTGGCAGCCAGAGGTTTCAAGAATTTCGTCATTTTAGGTTCTTGTGGCGTTTTGGACCGCTCGATTGAGGCGGACAAGATTATCCTGCCGGCTGCTGCATTGCGAGATGAAGGCACTAGCTATCATTATGCCCCACAGAGTGATGAAATTACCTATGATGACTCCCTGTTAGTTGAGCTGGAAGCCATCTTTGATAAGCACGATATCGAGCATATCCGCACCAAGTCTTGGACGACTGATGCCTTTTATCGGGAAACGCCTGATAAGGTCAAGCGTCGCTTAGCTGCTGGAGCTCAAGTGGTGGACATGGAAGCTTCGGCTATCATGGCTTGGAGTCAATTCCGCCAGACCAAGGTCTATCAGTTTTTCTACACAGCCGACTATGTGGATCATCATAACCGAACCTGGGATGCCCGCCATGAAGAGCGGACGGCTGATGCCATGACTTTTTTCACCATCGCCTTGACAATAGCAAAGGAACTAGAAAGGAACTGAGTAGGGACAGAAAGTTTGAAAATAGAGGACTGCTTCTGTAGTTGATCTTATCTGCTTTCTAAGGACTCTCAGCATCGTAAATATGATCAAAATCTATGATACTATGACCCGCAGCCTGCGTGAATTTGTGCCCATTGAGGAGGGCAAGGTTCGCATGTATGTTTGCGGTCCGACGGTTTATAACTACATCCATGTCGGCAATGCCCGCTCAACAGTAGCTTTTGACACGGTTCGCCGCTATTTTGAGTATCGGGGCTTTGAAGTCAACTATATTTCCAATTTCACGGATGTAGATGATAAGATTATCAATCGGGCAAAGGAAGAAGGCATCACTCCCAAAGAAGTGGCGGACAAGTATATCGCCGCATTTCGCGAAGATGTGACCGCTTTGGGGGTCAAGCCGGCTACTCAGCATCCGCGTGTGGTTGACTTTATGGCTGACATCATCCGTTTTGTGGAAGACTTGATTGAAAAAGGTTTTGCCTATGAGTCAGAGGGCGATGTCTACTTCCGCGTCGAAAAGTCTCACGATTATGCCAAATTAGCCAACAAAACCTTGGCAGACTTGGAATTGGGGGCTTCTGGTCGGACAGACGAGGAGACCGCCCGAAAGGAAAATCCAGTGGACTTTGCTCTCTGGAAGGCAGCTAAGCCAGGTGAGATTTCTTGGGACAGCCCTTGGGGAGCAGGTCGTCCAGGCTGGCACATCGAGTGTTCGGTCATGTCGACGGAGATTTTGGGTGATACCATTGATATCCACGGTGGAGGAGCAGACTTAGAGTTTCCTCACCATACCAATGAAATCGCCCAATCAGAGGCCAAGACTGGTCAGACTTTTGCCAACTACTGGATGCACAATGGCTTTGTCAACATCGACGATGTCAAGATGTCCAAATCTCTAGGCAATTTCATTACTGTTCACGATGCCCTCAAGACCATTGATGGTCAGGTGCTGCGTTTCTTCTTTGCTACCCAGCATTATCGCAAGCCGATTAATTTCACGGAAAAAGCAGTTCATGATGCTGCGACCAATCTTAAGTATTTGAAGAATACCTATGAGCAGCCTTTCACTGGTCAGGCAGACTCTGCTCAGCTTCAGGTCTTTCTAGACAAGTTCACCGCTGCAATGGACGAAGATTTTAATGCGGCCAATGGTATCACGGTTGTCTTCGAGCTAGCCAAGTGGATCAACTCTGGCAATTACACCGCTGAAGTTAAGGCAGCCTTGGCCAAGCTCTTAGAAGTTTTTGGTATCGTCTTTGTAGAAGAAGTCTTGGATGCGGATATTGAGCGCTTGATTGAGGAACGCCAAGCAGCGCGTGCTAATCGGGATTTTGCGACTGCAGACCGTATTCGGGATGAATTGGCTGCTCAGGGCATCAAGCTCTTGGATACTAAGGACGGAGTGAGGTGGACACGTGACTGATGTCAACCTGATTAACGGTATCGCTCTCGCCTTTGAGGGAGATGCTGTCTACTCCATGTATATTCGGCGACACCTGATTTTTCAAGGGCTGACCAAGCCAAATCAGCTGCACAGGGAAGCGACCAAGTACGTTTCTGCCAAGGCTCAGGCCAATCTCATCTCTCTCATGCTAGAAGAAGGGATTCTGACGGAAAAGGAAGAGGATATCTACAAGCGTGGCCGCAATGCCAACAGCCACACCAAGGCTAAGAATACGGACATCGTCACCTACCGGATGTCTACCGGCTTTGAAGCTGTCATGGGCTACCTGCATATGACCGAATCTATTGAGCGACTGGAAGAGCTGATTGGTTGGTGTATTCGGAAGATTGAGGCCTCGTTCTGATTCATTGTCATCTTGTTTATTCTGAGATAGAACTCTTTTATTAACAATCACTAAAATTTAAGAAATTTAAATATCAAAAACGAGCTTGGCATAAAGCTCGTTTTTTTTATAAACAAGCATGCTGTTTCCAGAAAAAATGGAAGATTTTGTAGGAGAGTGTGTTTGAAACTTTAAATAGATTGTTCGAGTACTTTCTAACTCCCCCGCTTGAGATTCCTGTCCTCTTCAGCTTCATTTTTGCTAGTAAGATTGGAGAATGGTGTTGATATCTACTGAGATGGTTTTCATCAAGCATTTGGATAAAAAGCAAGAAGTTTAAATTTATGAAAATTTATTTTCAGAAAAGTATTGACATGTTTTCTGAAAAGGAGTAGAATGGCTCATGTTTTTAAAGGAGGAACTTATGTTTTCCAAGTTAAAAGGCTTTTTTATTGGACGCCCATTAAAATCTGGGAAAGAGGGCGATGATGGCCATTTACTGACTAAGATGCAAGCTTTAGCCATGCTCTCCAGTGACGCTTTATCTTCGATTGCTTATGGACCAGAGCAGGTTGTTTTAGTCTTGACGTCTATTTCTATTGGTGCCATTTGGTGGTCGCTTCC
>NZ_KQ968979.1:88213-95483 GCF_001578725.1 Streptococcus sp. DD04 | reverse complement strand
AGGAGGAGGAGCTTATATGGTGACGACAGAAAATCTATCTCCAACAGCAGGTTTGATCGCTGGCGGAAGCTTGCTGGTAGATTACATGTTGACAGTAGCCGTTTCAGTCGCTTCTGGAGCGGACGCAATTACCTCTGCAATTCCTATCTTACATCCTTACAATTTACATATTTCCATTTTCCTAGTTCTCTTGTTGATGCTAATGAATCTCCGAGGATTAAAAGAATCGGCCACTTCCTTGATGATTCCTGTCTATCTTTTTATTGTCAGCACCTTATTGTTGATTGGTTTTGGTTTTGTGCAAATCCTGACAGGAAATTTAGACTATCACGCAACCGCGCGGATTGGTAGTCCGATTGCTGGAGTAAGTTTGATCTTACTGCTTCGTGCTTTCACCAGCGGCTCTGCTTCCTTGACAGGAGTGGAAGCTATTTCCAATTCGGTTCCCTTTTTCAAGAAACCAAAAGCCCATAATGCCGCAGCTACCCTCTCGATTATGGCTTTAATCCTAGGCATCATGTTTGCGGGCATTACCTTCTTGAATTATTGGATTGGTATCGTGCCTGTCAAAGGTGTAACGACCCTGGCTCAGATGGCGCAAGCAATTTTGGGGACTTCTCCTCTTGGTCGTATCTTGTTCTATGTTTTCCAATTGTCAACAGCTTTGATCTTAGCAGTGGCAGCCAATACAGGCTTTTCAGCTTTTCCGATGCTCTCCTACAATATGGCTAAGAACAAATACATGCCTCATATGTACATGGAAAAAGGAGATCGTCTGAGCTATTCTAATGGCATTTTCACTTTGGCGTTTGGAGCGATTGCTCTTTTGTGTATCTTTGAGGGAAATACAGAGCGCTTGATTCCCCTGTACACCATTGGTGTATTCGTACCCTTTGCTCTCTCACAGACTGGTATGGTTGTCCATTGGAAGAAAAAATATGGAAATAATTTCTTGAAGCATTCGATTGCGAATATCCTTGGAGCGATCATTTGTTACGGGATTGTCCTTATTTTGCTCTTATTTCGTCTCAGAGATATCTGGCCCTTCTTCCCTATTATCATCGTCTTGACTTGGCTGTTCTTATCTATCAAACAGCACTATAATAGAGTTGCAAAACAGCTGAGATTGCAGGATCACATCGAGCGTCAGAACTACACTGGCAATACAGTAATTGTCCTAGTCGGGAATGTCACCCGAGTCAGTGTTGGTGCGATGAGCTATGCTCGCAGTATCGGGGATGAAGTCGTAGCAATGCACGTTTCAACAGCGGAGACTGCTGAAAAGGATGCCGAAGTCGCCGAGGAGTTTGCTGACTACTTTCCTGATATTCGATTTGAGACAGTCACGACTAGCTATCGCAATATCATTAGTCCGACAGTTCAGTATGTGATTAAGGTGGCCAAGCGAGCTAAAAAAGAAGGACGAACAGTGACAGTCCTAGTACCTCAGTTTATACCTAAAAAGAGATGGCAAAATGTCCTGCATAACCAGATGAGCTTGAAATTGAAATACTATCTGAAATGGTATGAGGATGTCGTGGTTGCAAGTTATTCTTATCACTTAAAAGAATGAGCGATCGCCTTTGATTAATAAGAAAAAGAGTTGAAGATTTTTCAACTCCTTTTATTATTTATTGGAAATAGCGTAGAGCTAACTTGCTTGCACCTTTTGGTAATTTTGATAAAATTCCACCTTAATTCTAATAAAGGTCTCCAAGTCTCGCAGGAGCTGCAGGAGCATGGCGCGGGTTTCAAATTCCTGACGGGTCTTAGGGAGCGGGCGTTTGCGAAAAACAGTCAGATAGGTTTCAATCTCGTCCAAGAGATCTCGAGCGGGATTTTCTTGGCTGAGCTGTTGGGCTGTCTTGGAGAAGAGGCGAGCCAAAATCAAGCTTTCACTGGCTGCCAGCTGGCAGTTGTTGATGTTACCGGCCATGTCTTCCAGGATGCGGTTTTGCGCCTGCCGCATTTCAAAATAATGAATATGGTAGTTGGTCTGATGAAAGAGGTGATTGGAATGGTCCAGATAGACCAGTTGTAAGGCTTCTTGCAGGATGTCATCTAATTCCTTGATTAGAGTCGCATCATTTCGGCCGTCTCCAGATTTTAAGAAATATTCAAAACGCAGGAGAATCTTTTTCAGCTGTTCCTTTACTTGCTCATGGTAACTGTCAATCTCTTGCTGACGCGAGGGCATATAGAGATTGGCAAGGAGTGCAAAACCAGTTCCAATAAGAAATAGAGCTAGTTCATTGCCAAGCAGAGACCAAGAGGTGGATTTTTCTAAGAGCAGATGGGTGACAAGGACGGTGCTGGGTGTGATGCCGATTTCCCAGCCAAGCCGAAAGGCCAGAGGCACATAGATCGCGATATAGATGGCCAATGCTCCGAGATGAAAACCTAGAAAGTGAAAGGCCAGACTTCCGATAGCCAGAGCCAGCAGGGTGGACAAAAAGCGGTTTCCAGCCAGCCTTGCTGTACTGCGGCGGGTATCAGAGACGCTGAGGATGGCAATGATCCCAGCTGAAGTTGAGTAGGTAAGACCTAAAAAGTCAGCCAGCCAAGCAGCGAGGCAGGTAGCCAATGTCAATTTGATGGTGCGTTGGAGGAGAGACATAAGTGCGAGATTCCTTTTTTAGAGTTCTTTCTATTATAGCATGACTGGTGGTGAAAGTTGGAGTTGGCTGATTGCGTTTTATCAGAGCAGAAATCTGTCTCGCCCGAATAAATCCGGCCGCCATTTTTTGCGCCTTTGTGTTATACTAGACCTATGGAAAAAAATGATATTGTCTACGGTGTGCATGCGGTGACAGAGGCTCTCGCAGCTAACACTGGAAATAAACTCTATATTCAGGATGACCTTCGTGGTAAAAAGGTCGATAAAATTAAGGATTTAGCAGCGGAAAAAAAGGTCTCCATCTCATGGACGCCTAAGAAGACCTTGCAGGAAATGACTGATGGAGCTGTTCACCAGGGCTTTGTTCTGCGGGTGGCGGAGTTCACCTATACTTACTTCGAGGTACTTTTGAAAAAAGCAGAGCAGGAAGACAATCCTCTCTTGCTGATTTTGGACGGGCTGACTGACCCGCACAATCTAGGTTCTATCTTGCGAACGGCTGATGCGACCAATGTGGCAGGAGTCATCATTCCCAAGCATCGAGCGGTTGGAGTGACACCAGTTGTTGCTAAGA
This sequence comes from Streptococcus sp. DD04, assembly GCF_001578725.1. Taxonomy (NCBI): domain Bacteria; kingdom Bacillati; phylum Bacillota; class Bacilli; order Lactobacillales; family Streptococcaceae; genus Streptococcus; species Streptococcus sp. DD04. The sequence continues at coordinate 92,292 of NZ_KQ968979.1, read as the reverse complement.
CTTCAACGGGTGCCATTGAGCATATTCCCATTGCCCGTGTGACCAATCTCAGCCAGACCCTGGACAAGCTCAAGAAAGCTGGTTTCTGGATTTTCGGGACGGATATGCAGGGGACGCCTTCTCATAAGTGGAATACAGCAGGCAAGCTGGCCCTCATCATCGGCAACGAAGGTAAGGGGATCTCAAGCAATATCAAAAAGCAGGTGGACGAGATGATTTCCATTCCTATGAATGGGCATGTCCAGAGCCTCAATGCCAGTGTCGCAGCGGCTATTCTCATGTATGAAGTCTTTCGCAATCGCCTATGAAAAGAAAAATCTTACTGGTGGACGGCTACAATATGACGGCCTTTTGGCGGGAGACTCGTCCTTACTTTAACCGCGGAGAGTTAGATGCTGCACGAACGATTCTGCTTCAGAAACTCAGCAATTATGCCAGCTTTGAAGGACTGGAAGTTATCTGCGTCTTTGATGCCCAGTATATGCCGGGAGTTCGGCAGACCTACGAGGAGTTTAATGTGACGGTCGTTTTCACTGAGGAGGAGGAAACGGCGGATGACTATATCGAGCGCTTGGCAGCTGAGCTCAATACACCAAAAAATCAGGTGTCGGTGGCGACCAACGATCTCAATGAGCAGTGGACTGTCTTTGCCCAAGGGGCTTTGAGAGTATCTGCTAGAGAATTAGAAAAGCGGGTAGCTGTTACCAAGTCAGACCTCAATCAGCTGAGCGGGCAAATTAACTTGCAAACACCGCCCTTGCGACCTTTAGACAGCCAATCTTTGCGCGATTTACAAAAAATGATGGAGAAAAAAGATGACCTTTAAAATTTTAACCGATTCAACGGCAGATTTGTTGGAAAGCTGGGCTCAAGAAAATAATGTGCAGGTTTTGGGCCTGACCATTCAGCTGGACGGTCAGACCTATGAGACAGTCGGACCAGACAAGCTGACCAGTGACCAGCTTTTAGCTAAGATGGAGACCGGCAGTAAGCCAACGACCAGCCAGATTAATGTTGGTCAGTTTGAGGATGTTTTTCGTAGCTATGCCAAGGAAGGGACACCAGTTCTCTATGTAGCCTTTGCTTCGGCTCTATCAGGTACTTATCAGAGTGCTGTCATGGCGCGGGAGATAGTCTTGGAAGATTTTCCAGATGCACTGATTCGCATCATTGATACCAAGGCGGCTTCTATGGGTGAAGGACTTTTAGTCATGAAGGCAGCAGAGGCTAGAGCGGCTGGCCAGACCTTGGAGCAGACAGCAGACTTGATTGAGAGCTTGGTGCCTAAGGTCAAGACATATTTTCTGGTTGATGACCTCAATCACCTCATGCGAGGCGGTCGGATTTCCAAAACTGCTGCGCTTATGGGGAGCTTGGTCAACATCAAGCCGATTATCGCCGTTAAAGGAGATGGGACTCTGGATTCTGTTGCTAAGGTTCGTGGTAAGAAGAAGGCGCAGGCTGAAGTCGTTCGCATGACGCTGGAAGATATTGCTGATCCGCGGGTAGTGATCGCTTATGCGGGAGAAAAAGAAGTTGCTGAAAATATCAAGGAGCAGCTGTTGGCTTCTGGACAGGTCACAGAAGTCCTCATCATGCCTCTCGGCCCAGTCATCTCGACGCATACAGGCCCAGGTACCCTAGGACTCTTTAGCATTGGCAGTGAAGCTCAAACTTAAATTTTCAGAATTCATATAAAATCGTTATTTTACAAATAATTACGTCAAATATATTGACTTTTGGTTAGAAAATTTGGTATGATAGTAGGCGGTATTGTTTACCCCATTTGTAAGGCCCCGGAACCTTTCAAATAACCCGCGGACCGGAACATCCGCCCTGTAAACAAAAACGATATTCATATAGGAGAAATCATGAACAAAACAACATACATGGCTAAGCCAGGTGAAGTTGAACGTAAATGGTATGTAGTAGACGCTACTGATGTACCTCTTGGACGCCTTTCTGCAGTTGTAGCAAGCGTACTTCGTGGAAAAAACAAACCAACATTCACACCACACACTGATACAGGTGACTTCGTAATCGTTATCAACGCTGAAAAAGTTAAATTGACTGGTAAAAAAGCAACTGATAAAGTTTACTACACTCACTCAATGTACCCAGGTGGTCTGAAGTCTATCACTGCTGGTGAACTTCGCTCTAAGAACGCTGTTCGTTTGATCGAAAAATCAGTTAAAGGTATGCTTCCACACAATACTCTTGGCCGTGCTCAAGGTATGAAGTTGAAAGTATTTGTAGGCGCTGAGCACACTCACGCTGCACAACAACCAGAAGTTCTTGATATTTCAGGACTTATCTAAGGAAAGGAACAATAAAGTATGTCACAAGCACAATATGCAGGTACTGGACGTCGTAAAAACGCTGTTGCACGCGTTCGCCTTGTTCCAGGAACTGGTAAAATCACTGTAAACAAAAAAGATGTTGAAGAGTACATCCCACACGCTGACCTTCGTTTGGTTATCAACCAACCATTCGCAGTTACTTCAACTGTTGGTCAATATGACGTTTTCGTAAACGTTAATGGTGGTGGCTACGCTGGTCAATCAGGCGCTATCCGTCACGGTATCGCTCGTGCCCTTCTTCAAGTAGACCCAGACTTCCGCGATTCATTGAAACGCGCAGGCCTTCTTACTCGTGATGCTCGTATGGTAGAACGTAAGAAACCAGGTCTTAAGAAAGCTCGTAAAGCATCACAATTCTCAAAACGTTAAGAACAGCTTTACAGCAACGATTACAGACACTCAATGTTTACCTCATTGGGTGTTTTTTCGTGTACTTTTTGAAAAACTCACCTCAAAATTCACCTTATTTTTACCTTATTTATTTTTGAGCTCTCTGTAAGCAGTTTCGCCAGCACTAAGTGGAACAACATTTGAAGTATTAACATAAATCTTTGTTGTACTCAAATCACTATGTGTCAAAGCTTCTGAAATGGATTCCAGAGACATTCCTGCCTTCTTAGCTAAAGTAGCACCAGTATGCCTTAACATGTGAGGAGTGGCATGTCTAAGATTTTTATGGCGACGTTCTACAGATTTCATCTTGTTATTAAGGTAATCTGCATGCAGAGGGCTATTCACATTGCCTTTAGTGTCAATATAAGTAAAGACATATTGTTCTGGAGTTTGAATGATACCAAATTTTGCTAATTCTGCTTTTTGTTGAATTTTCCATTGATATAAGAGAACAGTTAACTCTTGAGGAATAGTAAAAATTGTTTTCTTTTCTCCTTTAGTAGACTTAGGCTTCTTATATTTATCCAAGGCTTGAATTAAACCAATTTCAGATATATCTAAGGAGATATGTTTCCACTGTAAAGCATAGCTTTCCGATTTACGGTCGTTTAAGATAAAAGTTGTAAAAAATAAAACATAGTCTTTAAGCGACAATTTTTTGTTTTCTAGGTCCTCTTGGAACATTTCAAACCATTCCCGTAACTCACTTAAAGTAAGGTATAAATCTTCATCACGCTTAGCTTCTTGTAATTTGATTTTTTTAGTAGCCTTAATACGACTGATTGTTTTAGATAGGCGATTCATTTCAATATATTCTAATTCCTCTGCCCAGTCAAAAATAGAATTAACATAACTACGTATGACCTTGAAATTGGCATATTCATTTGCTTTAGCAGTCATCAAATTTAAAACAACCGTTTTATTCTGATTTAAAAATTTAATGGAATAATTTCCAAATATTGGTAAAATATGTAATCTAAAAACAGTTTCTGTATTGTTAACTGTTGGAAGAGTGGGTGGTTTATTTGTTGAAGTCGTTTGACCTGCTTTATAGGCTTCCCACCAGACATTATGATAAAAATCTTTGAAGAGAATATCGCCATTGATTGCTTGATGTGGTAATGCACCCCCTTTTTGGATAGTGTTAATATCTATTAAAATTTGTAATTCAGCTTCTTTAGCCTCCTTTTTTGTTTTAAAACGCTTATCGTAGTAATGTCCTGAAATTCCCAAAGAAGGTCTAGCTTCTGTTGGAACATAGAGTTTTAAACGATAAGAACCATTTGAAGTTTTTGTAATTGTCATAGTAATCTCCTTTTTACTGAG
>NZ_KQ968979.1:81540-87304 GCF_001578725.1 Streptococcus sp. DD04 | reverse complement strand
TTTCCAGTTGTATCATCCATCTACGGATACTATCTTTATCAAATCGAATTGTTTTTCCAATCCGAATATGTGGCATTCCCTTTCTTATCCAGATATCCAGCGTGTTATTTGAAATTCCCAGATACTGACAGGTCTGCTTTTTATTTAAAAAAGGACTAATTTGTCCTGAATCTTCTTTAACGGTTTCAATCTCATTTTTAATAAGATTTGCAACAAACAGTTGAATTTCTTTTGTTTGTTCTTCTGGTAAAATAACTTGCATAGTTTTCCCCCTTTTTAGGCAATAAAAAAAAAGCAAGAGCTATAAAGCCCTTACCTTAAGGAGATTATGAAAAAGAAAAGTTTTAGGATTATTTATAATATAATCGTATAATCTTAATTTTCTCTTAAAAATTTTTCAAATCTCTGTTGGTCATTTTCTGTTAACTTTCCGATTAAGCGAACTTGAACAAGTTCTACGTCTAAATCATAAAGTTGAACGGTATCAATCCAAGATGGTTTCACTAATCCTGCCTCTTCCCATTCTTTTATTTCAAAGTATTTTGAACGGATATAAGATGATTTACGGGAATACTGACTAGTGATACGGTAGGTTCTGATAACTTCTTCATTATTTGCAATGACTAGAGCAGGACGTCTTTTAGCTCCTGTCCCATCACTAAAAGCGATAGTTGCTACCAGAATATCATATGGGTTATAGTTGTCCATGTCTTTCCTCGTATTCTGGATAGTCTTCATCAAAGAAATCTGCGATTGCTTCTGGATTAGAAGCAGTCACTTTGATAACATTTGAGTTTGCCAAAGCTAGTCTTTCTAAAGGATTATCAGAAATAGCATGGACTTGTTTTCTTAAATCAAATGGCAATCCATTCACCTCCTTTGATTTTTGTAAGAACATCACGAAAGCGTCACCTACAGAAGTTCCTAAGGATTTGTATAGTACCGATACTTCATCTAGTAATTCTGAATCTACTCGCTTTTGAAACATTTTTTTAGTCATACAATCACCTCTTTTGTACTTCAATTGTACGACAAATGTAGTTTTTTGTCAAATTTTTACTTCCCAATCACGTATGTAAATTGGTTAGCTGTTGCTTTATCAAATGTGCGGTAAGAAACAACTCCAAGTCCTTTAGCGTTTGCTTCTGAAATGAGAATAGACCCGTCTGATTTGACCTGCTCCACGAAAACTACGTGACCATAGGTTGGGTCAGAACCAGCCTGACCAGGAGAGAAAGATATCGCACTATGCTCTGTTGGTGTATGTGTGGTTTGGTAGCCTGCTTTCTGCTTCCAATCCCCACCATTGCCCATATAAGGGTCAAAGTTAACGCCTACCTCTTTGGCTCGATTATAGACAAACCACGTACATTGTCCCCAAGGATAAGTCGCAGAAGTGTAGTTAGAGGTGTTGATTGCTTTTGTAAGGCTATATCCAGCAGGTACTCCATCAGAAGTTACGCCTCCACCATCTTGTGTTTTGGCATTGGCTGTATCACCTGTTAAAGTGTCTTTGAAGAGGTTATACCATTTTCTCGCATTCTTTTTCAGGTCACTAGTTTTGGTTTGACCGTCTGATAAAGCGACCCCTTCATAATGTTCTGACCAATAAAGCGCTGCCTCTTCAGGGTCAGTCGCTTTTTGCATTTCTGTTTTGACTTTGCTATAAGAGCCGTTTAGCTCTGTAGATAAGAGGTCTAGTTCAATATCAGAATCTAATTTCTTTTGTTTTGCCTTTGACCAGCGATTGCCATTAATAGTAGAAGACCAGCCTGACCATTGGAAATAACCAGCCACCCCGCCACCTGCATTGACTGCTTTAGGGTTAAAGCCACTTTCACGTTCCGCAACGGCTAAACTTCCTGAAGCTCCTGCGATAGTAAACTGTTCTTGTGAGAGTTCATGATTAAGAATTTTGATGACATCACTTGCCCGTTCTTCTGAAATATTAGCTTTTTGAGCCACCTCTTTAGCGGTTAGTTTCGTTTGTAGTCCTTTGGCTTGTCCATTAGAAGACGCACTACCCGCAAAAGCTCCCATGATAATGACGACTAAAAACAAAGGTAAAAACAGAGCACTTAAAGCACTAACAATTACTAGTTTTTTCTTCATCTTCACTCCTAAGTTTTCACATAGACTGTCATCATCACTGTTTCAAATCGCCATTGAGCCGTCAAAATAAGAGGATTTTCTTTGATAGTTGCCAACAATTGCTCTTTCTCAGCCTCTTTTACTGAAAATAAAAGGAGAAAGTCAATAGAAGGCTTTCTCCTTTCATAGGCAAGGGCAACCGCATTGTTCACCGTCTGTTCAAAACCTCTTTTAGAATAAATGCGTGTATTCATTATTCCTTTCCTCCTCTCAATCGTGCTAATTCCTCTATTATCTGATGTTTACGGTTGATATTGACTTTTAATTTATCGTCTTTTGGCAAGGTTTTACGATAGTTCCTGATAAAGGCATTTGAACCTTGCGCTTGGTATAATGCTTCATCATCTTTATAAGGTTCTAATTCCTTTTCAAGTTTATTGATGTGATGTTTTTGTCTCCAAGAGAGGCGATTTTGACGGCGCTCTTCAAACTCTTTCTGTTCTCTGCTTTGCTTTGTATCCATTAGCGGAGAAGGTTCTGTGTCAAAAGGTTGAACGCTTGTGTCTTCTTCCTGAATAGCAGATTCAAAAGTCTCCATTGGCATATCTGGCTCTTGAAATGGTGTTGTTACCTCGTCGGGAACGCCTGTTTCTTCAAAGGAAGAAGTAGCGGGTGTTTCCTCCTCGTCATTTTCTGAAGGTGTTGAACTTTCTGTTTTTTCTGAAGTCGGATGGGGATTTGAAAAAAGAGTTTTCATCTGTTTACCAGCATTCATGAAGAGTCCCGCTCCAAATCCCGCTCCAGCAAGGAAAAAGTTTCCGGATGTTTGAGCCATTTCAAAGGCGTTAGTAGCTTTTGCCGGCAGCTGCTTCACAGTTTCCTGTCCATTTGTCACGGTTTCTTTGACTTTGGTATCTATCTCATCAAACGTAATCTTTGCTCGTGAACCGAGTAACAATTCAATCAATTCTCCTTTGTATTTCCAAAGCAGCCAATAAATCACACCTTTAGCACAAACAGAAACGATTAGTTTAAAGAGAGCGCTAAAAGTAGACAAGGAAGAAAAATCTCCAATAACCTTATCAAAACGACTGCTTACTAAGTCTTCAATGATTTTTTCAAGGTAAAGTAAAGCTAAGGTTAAAAGGCTTGTAATGGCTGGAAAGGCAAGACCTCCAAACATGACCTTAAAAACTCCAAAGAGAATATCTTGCATTTTGGGAATAAAGGAAACCAAAAGGGCAATAGGGAAAAGAAGAATCATGATAAGGACAAGGGCTTGTGCAAGGACATTGAGCAACTGAATTAAGACAATAGGAATGGCAATGACAATCGCTTCTACCATTTTAAAAAGGATATAGAAGAACTTGACAGGAATATAGTCAGGAATAGCTGATACCCAACGGTTTTTCTCTTTATCATCGTTAGCTCCATCTCCCATTTTTAAGTAATCATTTCTATCTGCGGTAGAAATGGCTTTAAATTTGCCTGATTTATCCAAGCTGCCTAGGACTTTTGAATCATCAAACAGTTCTTCTTTTCCTGTTTGACGGTTTTTGTATTTCCCGTTTTCTTGTCCTGTATTGACAAAAAGATAGGCTTTATAAGAAGTTTCTGCGATATAAGAATCAGCGATAGAAGCCCCTATCTTTAAAGATTGATTTTCTCCGTAGGAGACAGAGACATTAGAAATGTGATGAATCGTAGTACTAGCGACATTGTCTACTGTATTGAGCAGATACAATCCACCAGAAGTTCCAGCAACTGTCCCAAACCAACCAAAGCCTAAAAAGAGAACCAGAAGGACATGAAGCAATTTTCGAGAGAAATTGCCTTTAGAAATGAGGAACTGATAAAAAAGATAAAAAGCTAGGCAAAGGAGAATCAGAAAGACTAATGATGACTGAGCCACACCAGAAGTAGCTCCTGTAAAGCCACGCCAAATGGATTGAGCCCCATTGAAGACGTATTGCTTGTAAGTGTCGTAAAGACGGACATTTTCTAAAATCCGAATCATCAAGGAGAAGAAACCAACAATGAGGTTAAGGAGGAAAAAGGGAAAGTTGACAAAGATTTCGTTGAACATCACCCAGATTCCGCTAATATCCAAAAATCCAGTTTGTACTGTATAAGATTTTAAAGAAAAAATATCCATGCCTTTTAATTTTTCAAATGCTTCTTGCACAAGCTCACCTCCTTAAGATGCGTATTTATTTTCAAGATTGGAAGAAACAGTAGCTTTCATTGGTTTTAGAAGTGGGTCAATACTATCAAAAATGTTATAAATGGAAATCATATTGAGATTGCCGTAAACATCTTTATAGAGGCATTGACCTGAAATCATATTTTTAATCCATTCCAGATTTTCTTCATTGTCCGTTAGTCCAACGTGTTCTAAAATATCAGAAAGTTCATTGTCTTCTCTAAAGGCAAAGAGTGTCCCAAAACCTGTGGTATCATCATCTCCTTCAGCGTCATGGACGGATTGGGTAATCAGACAAAGGACATTGTTAAAGAAGCGTCCAACACGGCGCATGGATTGGATAACAGCTCGTCCTTCTGCCGACTTCATTAGAACCCACGCTTCATCAAAAAATTCAATCGTATCTTCATAACGATTGAGTTCTCCAAAGCGTGTACAGAAAGCTCCTAAAGCAAACATCAGAGCTGTAGAATTGATTTCTTTATCTTCTGGGGTGACATCTTGTTGATTGTCTTTATCTGGTAGGGATAAATCCGCTACTTCTAAAACAGTCACCCGTTTATCATAAGACAATCCTTCTACGTTACCGTCTGAAAAAGCCAATTCCAAAATGGAATTTTCTACAATAGATGTTAGATAGTCTCCTACTTCAAAGATAGTGCCATCTGGATTATTGGTGAGCTCTTTGAGGACGTGTTTTAACCCAACGGTTTCTCCCGCTTGTCTTTGAGCTACCACTTTGTTAATCGCTCTCGAAATAGCGGTCATTTGCTTCATTGTGACCTTAATTCGCTTGTTAGAGAAAATAAGATAATTGAGCATATTTTTTGAAACCGAAACAGCGTCATCTTTATCCAACATGACAATTGGGTCAAGAGCTCCATGATTGGATTTCACCTTACTATCCAAAGTGACAAAGTTTATCTGTTTGATATGTTCAGCAAAAAGTGGGAATCGTTTTTCAAAGTCTGGGTGATGAGCAATTGCTTCAAAGTGTTTCCGGATAGAGCGTTTCGGGTCAACATACAAGCATTTCACATCTTGAAGAGAGGTTAGAAGAAAGATAAGTTCTGCCAAAAAGATTTTCCTTCACCCGTTGCGCCAGTAATCAGGATATGTGGATTCTTTGTGAGTTTTCCTGCAATCCCTTCTTTATTTCCAACGGTCGCATTAAAGAGCACCATATTTTTAGACGCTTCTTGTGCCTTTTCAATACTTTCCCACCGACCTGTCCAATTATCCACCCGTCCAATATGCCAGCCAATATGGTTTCCTGAAGCTGTATTGGTAAACGGCATTAGCTCCGCAAAGCCTCTTGGAGTGACATAGTGTGTCCACGTTCTGGTCTTATTTTCAAGCGGTTGACCATAAAGGAGAGACTGGAAGAGATACGGCGTATCATGACTAGCTTCACTCACTTCTACGTGCATATCCTCAAAGTAACTTAAGACTACCTGACGGCGACGTCGT
>NZ_KQ968979.1:68769-81362 GCF_001578725.1 Streptococcus sp. DD04 | reverse complement strand
GGCTAGAAGCAGCAATAATGAGATAAGCTCCATATTCAATGACTTCTTCTTTCCCACCAACCTTTTTCATCAAGTCTTTGAGGGACATTGCCCCCAGAATAATTTCATCTTGTTGGACGGTATCAGTACTTTCTGCTTCATTCATAATGTTGCGGTAACGAATGTTAGAACGTGCCATTCGCCCTTTTAAAGAGTTCTTTTCGATAAATTCTGCTTTAATCCGTAGTTCTACAGGGAAATTAAAGCGTTGGGTAAATTCTCCCAGATGAAAGCCATTAAAAATAATGGGTGTTTTAGCAATCGGAAATATGGTGAGAAAAGAAGAGCCATAGGGGCTGTCTAACTTCATAAAGCCCCCTGCCATTGGTCTTAAGACGGTATCTGTCACATTAAAGAGCGCCCGATTGGCGGTGACTTCTTGCTTTAGATGAGGGATATAGCGCAAGTATTGCATGCGTTGATAGTAAAAGAGCTCTTCATTGGTCAAACGTTGTGCCCGAAGAGCAGAAAGGGTTTGATAGATAGTCGTTTCACTCACCAGATACTCTTGCGCCCAATCTTCAGGAATCTCATATTGAAAGCCCACGCTATTAGCAATCATTTCAAAGACTTCAGAGAAGCGCTCAACCGCCATATCCTGAACGGTGGTGTTCTGGTCATCTTTTAAAAGATTGACACCAATCAACCAGTCAAATTGATAGGGAATTTCCATTTCTTGTGTCAATTTGTCTGTCGAGTACTGCAACAGTTCTTCCCCCAATGCTTGACTATCGGGGGACAAGGCATGAGAAAAGTCTTTCATCTTTTCTTCTAGCAAATAGTCCTTTGGAATCAAGGAGATTTCAAAGGACTTGTTTTTAACCAGTTTTTTTATTAGCTGAGCAGTTGTCAGCTTGTGTTTTTGTTTCTTAGCTTTATCAGTAATGGTGATGGGAGTATTGGGAATACGATAAAAACTCATCACTGTTTTATCTGTTGTTAAAGCTATATTATCCCGTGTTTTAAGGATAGGATAGACTAGTTTTAGAACCATTAGACCTCCTTTATAAATCTGTTTTTTCAAAAACAATTTCTTCTTCATCCATCATTTTCATTCTATCTTCATGATAAATCGCTTTATGATTGAGACGAAAATCTATAAGATAGCAGATGTAATCCCATAAGAAAACGTGCATTTTCTTCCCTTGTGGTTCATACTCTGTATAGAACTTAGCGAGTTTATAAGGGATATACCAATAAAGATAACATGAAATGGAATGCGTTAATTTGTTCAACGGAAGAAGAAGTGAGCTAAACACTGTCAACATCAAAATCAAGACCAGTGCAAAGACCACAAAAAAGGAAAGTTGCATGGGCGTTGCAAAATACCAAATGCGTTTTCCTTTTTGTGTTTTAACTTCTTGAATCCAGTAAGGAGCATTTATCCCTCTAGCGTAATCATATAGTCGTTCTTCTTCCATGTCACAACCCCGTTTCAATTCCAAAGAGACGGAGGAACCAACCGACAACATGAAGTAATTGTCGTCCGCCTCCTGTTAAAGAGGCAATCACTGCGTAGAAAACAAGCGTGGTAAATAGTTTTCCCCAAGAGCTGTTTCTCCAAGCTAGAATGATAAGAATAATCGCTCCAAAGGTAATGAACCAGAAGCCATCTCCTTGTAACCATGTTTGTAAATTAGATGAACTCATAGATTAAAATCTCCTTTTATTCTTTTGTATCTGCGTAATTAGCAGGGATTGTATGGCTGACTTTCTCCACATAATAAGACTTGCCTTTTTCTGATAAGATCAAGGTAAAGTTTTCAGCATGTGTCGATCCTGCAACTTCAAATGTTACTTGAACATAGGCCATAACTGCTTTATCGGTGGCTTTGTAGTAACTAAAATCTAAGGTTTTAAACGTAGCATTTTTTACAACCGTTACATTGTGAGCCACTAAGTCCAAGTTGTCTTGGTCAGTAGTATAGTTGGTAAAGAAAACATTGAGAAACTTATCCAGTTTCTTCTTTGTTTTCTCTGAAATTCTATCTGACTGATTGAGTTTGACCTCTGTATCGGTACTTTTCTTATCTGCCTGATTGGTCGATAAACTGGAAAACCAAGGTAAGCCCGTAACGTAGTAGCCTGTTTTTGTTTTGGCATAAGGGATATTAAACCCCGTCACCAATTCTTTTTCTTCTGTCTTGTCCCCATTTTTTACAGTCTGTTTATAATGTACTTCATACGTTGCCACATTATCCGTAACCGTTAGCAGGCGTGACCAGCTCAATTGGCTAGGATTTTTGACTTGACCTTGTGCTTGAATATCAGGCTCTGAACCGTAGAAGCTCTTTAATTGCTTAGCTTGTTTAGTTTGACCGTCTGAATCCGCGGGAATAGTGAAATAGCACTCTACAAAATCATTCAGATAATATTGCAGGCGATTATCTATTGTTTGGGAAGCAGAAGAGGGAGAAGAAGTAGCTTGCTTAGAAGCCATCAGTTTTTCAAGATTGGTGACTTTACTAGACATTGTCATCGCACGAATGCCTCCTAGTAGCCCCACCAGCAAAATAAAAGCCAATCCTGACAGAACGGCAAGATTGACTGTTTTTTTATTGGCAAGGGTTAATGTGGGTTTTCCTTTCTTTTTAGGGCGTTTGGTGAAGTTTCCAAAATAAGTTTTCAAGTGATGATAGATAAGTTTTACTGTATTCATAAGTGCTCCTTACTGATTGGCTAGTTCAATCAATTTATTTCCTTTGGCGTAAAGTTGTTTATGAAGTTTATTAAGTTCACTATTAACATAATAGTAACCCCGCAATTCAGCGTGAAGACTTTCAACCAGCGCTTCAGGAAGTTGTTTTGCCTCTTCTTTTTTAAGAAGCCCGTGCAATTCACCTGCTTTTTTCCAAGCTTCTTTATCATCATGGGCTTTCATCAATTCTCCTAGCTCCAATGAGACCGCTCTAACTTTCTTTTCGAGTGTATTTTGTGTTGCCATTATCAGTTCCTCCATAAATGTTGTTTGATTTTCTAAGATAACCTGTCTAAAAAGAGTGACAAGTTGTGTCGTCATGTGTTGATTGAAGTCTAACACTTGACCATCCAGTGTGAAATAAGCGTGTTGGTAGTGGGCGGGGTATTCAAGGTCAAGGGTTTTCCGTGCAAAAGCGTCTAAGAAAAACTCTTTTTCCTTCATTAGGACAATGTAGAGATTCCAGAATTCGTTTTTATCAGGGAAACAGGAGATTCCCTCGTAAATTTTCTTTACAAGCTTCATACGTCATCTTCTACCAAATCATGATAGCCAAGGAATCGATAGATGTCATCAGAATCAAACCAAAGCCAATCATTGATTTCTGTTTCTGTGGGGATACTTCCTGAAAAAATATCTTCACCAAGTGAGGTTAGTCTGTCCATATCTCCCCGTTCACGGATAGTTGCTAGTGTATTGCGTGCACCTGACCAAGCCCTGAAATTATCCAGACTATTCAATTCAACTTTATATTCCATTCCATTTTTCCTTTCATTTTTATAATACCAATTGAGCATAGCCCGTCTGTAGGAGCATCTCTGCCACCCAGTGAGCATTTTGGCTCATCTTTTTTAGTGGTTTTGTTTTTAACTCTTCAAAAAAAGGTTGTCTAGCTTCTTGCCTAGTCGCCTTTTTAATCGCATTTTGTTGGTGGTTTTCATCTTTAAAGGCTTGCTTTCTAAATTGTTCTGCATATTTCAATTCAGAATCTTTCTTAGGTTGATAATATAAGAGCCCCCAATAATCAATCAAATCTTTGACCAATTCAAAATCGTAAAACGATAGGTAGAGTTCCTCATAACCGACTGGAAAGGTCTTTGTTTGAAGAGGGCGATTGAATTTATCAGGGATATTTATAGGTTTATATCTGTCCGACAATAACATCAAAATCAACTCCGTTTCGTTCACAAATTTCTTTTGCTAGTTTCGTATGATTGTTACTCAAATAGGCTTCAGAAATGATTTCTGAAAGCTCGTCTGTCTGATAGACCATATCAACGATTTTCAACAATTTCAAAGCACTAGAGACTTGTTTTGTGACCCAATGTTTTGTCCTTGCATAGTTAATTTGACGGGGACGTATGACAAATTTAAAACCCGCTTGTGTACCAAGCAGGTTATCCCATTCATTATCATAGTTACCGTTCCAATCTTTCACTTCAAAATAGTTATTTAAAATCCGAGCGCCTATTTTGGTCAAGTCTGTTTCCAGCGTATACCATTCTTTCAAAATATCAAATGCCTTGGTGTCGTGTAGTTCAATCTCATAACGGTTTTTGTAATTATAGGCTTCATGAATATAGTCAACAGATACATCTTTTAAGAGGGCTTGTTCATAATCCTTTTGATAAAAGCGAATCATGAGGCTGGATTGACGGCTACCAAAATTTAAGGTCAATCCCTGATTAACAAAGCGATTTTCAACTTTTTTCAAGCCCTCAATAGCAGTAAAGGTGCGGAGCTTGCGCATGATGATTTTATTGTCAAAAATCCGATTTTTAATATCAAATAAGTCAAGATTCCCTGACTTTTTGTATAATTCATCAAGGGCAATATCAAAACGTGGGAAGGCTAAAAAATCTTCCAAAGGTCTATCTTTTCGTTCTTGTTTCGCAAGGAGAAAGACATCATGAAGAAAAGAAAACCAATCCCGTCCTTGTTGCTTTAATAACAATTCAAGCTCACGACAACCCCCTCCTGTTAAATCAATCAATGTTCCAGCTTCCGCTTTCTTTTCAGAATGGGAATAAAGTACCCGAATCGAACCATAAGTTACCATATCTGAATAGCTGTATAGGCTGTTTTCTTCGTGAAAAAAATCTGCTGGTTTTAATTTTAGAACGTGTGTGATGACAGCTTTAAAATCAAGCGTTTTGAAGCGAATTTTTAACCAATCCACCGTGCTTTCTAGTTTGGTTTCTGATTTGCGATTCAGAAAGTGAAAGAGTGTTTGTTCAAATTCCTTGGTCATCTTTCGTTGACCTTGTTCAATGTTTCGGTAATTGTAGTAACTATAACCAATCATCGTTGCCATTTTGCGTTGGGTAAACCCTAACTCAAGCCTGATACGTTTTAAATCGGTATTGCTTATCATTCTTTTTCCACCTCCTTTTTGTGTTTGTTCTAGTGACGGGAAGAATAGGGAATCTAACAGCCTTTTAAGGGCTTGTGTTAGTTTTAACCCCCCTATTAGTATCGGGTGGTTAAGCCCTTTTGGGGCGTGCCTACGGCACACCCCAAAGCGCCATGCTTGTCAGCTCGGTCGGGCAGGTCGGACGGGCTACGCCCTGACCTTGACCTTCGTGCCTACGCTGGCTCAGTAGCTGTAAAATGCTCTAAGACGACCTGCTTATAAGATAAGCCTGATTGTTCCTTTTCCGTTAATAATTCCTCCAATAAACTAATATCCGCCTTATCTAGCATAATACGATTGTCTGCTCTTGTAAATGTATAGTCCTGTTCTTCTATATATTTAACAAGATTTCTTAGCGTTGAAACGGATATTTCAGCGTTTTTCGCAAATGTATTGAGAGATAACAATTTGTCCTCTGTTTCAACTGTGTTAGATAGATGGTTAGCAGGTTGGGTGATTGCCAAAGGGTCTTCAAGGGGAGGCAACTTTTTAAACTCATCAAAGAAAGAAAAGCCATCATCAAGTGGTACAAGAGGAGAATAAAATTCTCTAGCAATTTCCCCGCCATTGGCAATATAGCCACGACCAGAAATTTCTTCTCCGTCAATCTCATCTATTTTCTTGAAAAGTTTATTAACGTTGGCGTCTCCGAACATCATCTTATAGCCAACGTCTTCTAAGTGACCAACTGAAATTCGCTTCATGAATTGGTCACGCAAAGAGGTTTTTAGATATTCCCCGTCAGGTCTTTGCATGGCAGAAATCATATAAACCCCTGATTGACGACCTTTGAGAATCAGCTCTGTTAAATACTCAATAAAGGCACTAGCAGAAGCATAGTCTCGCTCTAGTTTAGCAGCTAAAGCAGCTAGTTCATCAATGATGATAAAGCGAGGCTTCAAACCGTAGGCAAAATATTTTTTCCCTGCTTGATAATCAGACTGACTTGTCATGTAATCAAAGCGTCTATCCATTTCCTGTTCCGCTTCTTTAAGACAATTCAGCATATCTTCTTTTTCCCAGAAAACACGTCCTTTAAATACAGGGATATTTTTTAAGCCGACAAAATCCGAACGTTTGGGGTCAAGGATTTCAACATAACCAATTTGAGCTAAAATCCAGACTAAAACCATAATAAGAATGGTTTTACCTCCACCAGTCCCACCACCGATTAGCAAGTGTGGGTGTTTATCAAAATCCCAATAGACACCTTTCATAAGGCGGATTCCCTTATCTGTCATCTTCACATCAAAGATAGACAAGCGCCCTGAAAATTGGTCAATCGCAATGGTATAAGAGACGTAGCCGTTGGTAAATTGCTTATTCATAAAATCCCCGTCAAACATAATTTCTAGAGATTTTTCAAGGGATATAAAGCGTTCTTGAAATCGGCTTCCTTGAAGCTGAAAGGTCACGGTGACACTAAAGCGGTCACGTTTGAGATACACTTTAGGCAAGCTTGTTCGTTCAATAAATCCTTTTTCTGTTTTGATTTTCTTGACCAGCACTAAGTTATTTTCTATCAAAAAGTGGGAAATAATTCGCAAGCTATCTAATCGACCAAAAAAGAGTAACTTCTGGTAACAAATTGCTTGAAGAAGAAGCAGAAGGAGTATGACTATTAAAAGACTTACTCCTAAGCTAATACCATAAGGAAGAGGGGACTGTTGAAGCTGAACCTGATGAGCGTAAATAAAAAAGCCAAAACCAATTAGGAATGGTAGTAAAAAAATAAAGAAGGTGGTTCTTCTAATCTTTTCATGGTATTTTTTGACACGAACACCACGATAGGTGAACAGCTTCATAGCTTATCACCCTTCCTTTTTAGCTTCGGGTTTATTGAGCAGGGACACATCTTTAGCACGGATTTTTACACCGCTTGATACAACACGGTTGCCGTTAATGGTTTCCGTATTTGTCCAGAAACGAGCAGTAGGAGCAACTAGCACCACTTCATCATTGTAGTTCTTTTCAGCGGTCATTTGGGCTACCTTTGCTTCAGGCGGAACCGTTACTGTAATATCCCCATTTACGGCAGAAGAATAGAGTTTGACATCAACTTCTTCCACAAAATCTGTTTCCCGACGTTTTTCTTCGCCTGTTGCTTCATCTACATAATCTTCCCATTTTTTGTGAAGAATCGTTTCTAGGAAGTTTAGCGTTCCTAGTGTTTTTTCAGTATCAAATGTTTCAATTACATCAGTCGCATATTTTACAGTCATATTTATTCTCCTTTATTTAGCTATTTTCTAGGTTTTTATTTTGTTTTAATAATCCGCATTTCTTCAGCTACAAAGACATTTTCACGTTTTCGTTTTCCTCCAAAGCGGAAGTTGCGGCGCTCAATTGCAATCCCACGAGGGAAGACAATTTTTTGACGACCTTCAGGGACATCTGACATTTTAAAGCCTTCTACAATCAAGAAAGCGGATGGCTCTTTACGGCTTGAAATTTCAAAGACACGATAAGAGGCAGGATTATAGTCATTGGCACGAATTTCTTCCATACCTGATACAAAGACCTCATTTCCAAGGACAGTG
Source organism: Streptococcus sp. DD04 (assembly GCF_001578725.1). Taxonomy (NCBI): domain Bacteria; kingdom Bacillati; phylum Bacillota; class Bacilli; order Lactobacillales; family Streptococcaceae; genus Streptococcus; species Streptococcus sp. DD04. Next base: position 73,672 of record NZ_KQ968979.1, on the reverse strand, counting down.
TTTTGGTCAACATAAACTTTTGTAATTTCCATTGATTTTTACCTCATTCATTTGTTTTTCAGACCTTTTCATGACTTGTCTAGGTCAATTTAAGTAATAATTGGTTCAAGTTTTAGTGATTTGGTGCTCTTACTCTAGTCATTTCTATCTCCTCATATTCCTAGATAGGCTTTTTTGACTTTGCGTTGAAAAGCATTCTTACAGTCCAGAAGCTTTTTAGCAAATCGGTCATGGTTATCATGGCGCAAAAAAAGACTGTCCATTTCACCTAGGCAGTCTTGGTAGCAGGTTTCACGGCGTGAGGAATCATAACCGTAAATTTTAAGAGAAAAAAGAAATTTCTCATAAATCTGTTGGAATCGTTCTTCAAAGTAACTCATCTATCTTAACCTCCATTCATCATGTAATAGTGTTGTACTTTAAATTTGTAGTGGTTTTTCCATTGTACTAAGGGATAAAGTGGCAATTCTAACTTTCGGTAGTGTTCAAATACGGTATCTATCCTTTCTAAAATCTGATGAAGTAAGAGTTTTTGGTAGTATTCATCAGGATATATTTTTAAAGAAAAAACGAAGCTTTCATAGATTCGTTGAAAACTTCGTTCATAATAGTTCATATCAGTTCCTCCTTTTTTATTATTTTAACGGTTTCATCAGCTTAAAAGAGTAGAAAATAAAAAAGACAGCTCATAATGAACTGTCTTTACATCTTAAACAAATCCGCATGACTGCCCGTGTCGGCTAAAGTAAGGGTTAGAATATCGTCTTCAATCAGATAAATCAAGAGCCAATCAGGTTTGATATGGCATTCCCTAAAGCCAACAAAGTTTCCTTTCAATTCGTGGTCACGGTATTTTTCTTCGAGTGTTTGCCCTAGGCGAAGTTTTTCAATCACTTCATCTAGAAGGGCTATATCTAAGCCTCGTTTTTTCATTCGTTTATAGCTTTTTTTAAAAGCAGAGGTAAACTTAATTTGATACATTTAGGCTTCCAGAGCTTTCTTTAAATCTTCCATATTGTCATAGGAGGCTACAGAATTATCACGAGAAATCCGTTTCGCTTCAGCAATAGCTTCTAGCGTTTTTGCATTGTAGTTTGGCACTTCAACCGTGAAGGGAATTCCTCCACGTAAGACACATTGGCGAAGAAAAATATTAACTGCGCTAGACATATCCATTCCTAAATCATTAAATAATGAAGTTGCTTGCGCTTTTACGGTCTCATCAATCCGAATTTGAGTTGGTACAGTTGCCATCAGCGTCACCACCTTTCATTATTTATTATAATACGATTAGTTTACATTGTCAATCATTTGTATTTTTTTTAGATGTTTTCTACTCTTTTAAATAGATGATTCCTGCTTAAAAGAGTAGAAAATGATATGATAAAAATAAAGGAGCAAATTATGTCTGGTTCAAAAAATAAAAAACGTATTGCCCTACGGTACTCAGAACATCTAAGCAAAATGAAAGATAAAGATAAAAAAATACTGAAGAAAAAAAGACATAAAAAGAAAAATCCTTCCTCAACCTCATCAAATAAAAAAATCCATATCCCATACAATATCAAATAACCATTTTCTATTCTTCTAAACAGAAATATATCTGTCTAGGCGTGCTCGTATCTTCGCAACGCTACTTTCGTTATGTCTCACGACAAAACTACTCACTCGAATAAGTCACGAATTTTGCCACAACTCAATGTACCATCTTTCTCACCTTATCCATTAGCAAATCTCTTAGATTCACATACCGCCCGCATATAGTTCTACTTAGCTATCCGTCTCTCTACATTTTTACTAAATAGTGCCTCCACCTCTCGGTAGCAGTTCCCCTTTGTTATTCGGTCAAGAGGGGCAAAAAGCCGAGTGCGTGAGATAATATCATTCCATTCTAGGTTCATCTACTCCAACCTCCTTGACTTTTTGCGATAAAACCGTTACAATAATAGTTGCTAAACAATATTGTGTGTTGGTCAGCTAAGCTTGAGTGAGGTTGTCTGACGCACTTTTTTATTCAATTTTCAAAGAACAAATTTAAATCTTTTTGTTAATATCGACCTTTTTCATACTTTATTAAATTTATCTATTTCATAATTTTAGGTTTAGTATTAACAAGACTTACACAACCTTCAGGTTGTAAATATATAATACAACTTATAGGTTGTATTGTCAAGAGTTTTTTGTAAAAAAATTAAAAATTTTTAAAGAGGTACAAAAATGTTTCCTGAACGCTTAAAAGCTCTGCGTTTAGAAGCCAATCTAACACAAAGCGATGTAGCAAAAGAATTTGGGATTTCTCAGCAAGCCTATGCTAAATGGGAAAATGCTAAAGCTAACCCAACACAATCAGTTATTACTAAATTAGCGAATTTTTACAATGTATCCATTGATTATTTAATGGGTAAATCTGACTACAAAAATTCAGATGAGATTGATTTATCAACATTTGAAGTTCTATATCGGAAAACTTCTAAAAATTTATCTGATGAAGAGAAAAAAATACTAGAAGAAGATTTGAGAGAATTTCTGTTAGAGAGAGAAAAAGCCATTAGGGCTATGAATAAAGAAAAGAAAGACTGATGTTTCGTGCAAAGAATTTACTTTAATGTTTGGAATCGTGTCAAACAAACACTTTATCCATTCATGAAATTAAATAAAGTACATCCTCTTTATTATACTTTTCAGGATTACTTCAATTATGAAGTTGACAAGAAAAATATACTTGTTATTCCTCACCATATCCGAATAGATATAGCAGGTTTTAATATCAATGATGGTGTTTTAACGATTTCCTATCAAGATAGTGATTCTATTACTCGTCAAAATTTTACAAAATGTCATGAATTAGGGCACATCTTATTACATCACAGTGGGCGAGTATTCACTGATTTTCATGATGATTCTCTACAAGAAAGAGAGGCTAATTTTTACTCAGCTTTTCTTTTAATGCCTGATATTGTGCTTCTGACTAAGATTTTTTACCAGCAAATGGCTTTTCAAGAGGTAGAAGTAGCACTACAAGTTTCTGCTCAAGCTCTCAAAACTCGTTTGACAGACTTCTTAAATTTTGAATTAGACATCAATAGACTATCTGCAAAACAAATTGTAGAAGATTACCTAACCAGAAAAAACAAACACATCATCGGTTACTTTGACCAAGTCAAAGACTATATCATCTCTGATTACAATGAATTTGAACCTAGTGCACTAGATAAGTTCAACTATTTAATAAATCAATCAAATTTCATTTCAGATATTGACTTACCAGAGCTAGCAGATACTCAATTCATCTCTTTGGTAAAACAATGTTATCCAAAATTTAAGGTTTGGGGTTTGTATGACAAAGGACAGTCCATTAACTATGCTTGGAATCCTAAACAACTGACAGAAGTAGCAGCTAAACGACATGCAAAACTCCTTCTAACAACAAGAAAATGACCTAGAGAAAATCTCTAAGTCATTTTTTCTATCTGTCGTAACCATACTTTTTCAGAGCCTTTTTGTAGGCGTTACTATCTTTTTTATAGTATTCTCTTTTAACTCCCGTTAAATTAGCTGTAAAAACACCATCTTTATAAGAATAGTTTTCAGTTGTTCCAAAAGAAGTTTAAAAGTTTTCTTATCTGTATTTAAAGTGATAGTGAATCCCCATTACTCTCAACAGTTCCACTGTCATAATCTTTTCATTTCGATTATCACTAATCCAATAATAATCCCCATCAAGGCTTTTTTGTTTTGAGCATGGTATTAAGAATATGGTTGCTAAGCCAAATAGAAGGATACTAACTATCTTTTTCATTACTTCCAGTTTCAAATGCCTTAGAATCTGGGAATAAAAACGTCAGGACCTCTCAGTATATAGGACAACAAACTAGCCGTTTGGGTAGGTTAGGACTTATTTAAGCCCACACCTATATATTATAAATAATGCTAAAACTTTTCTTTTTCATAGTCTCCTTGAAACAGTCAATATATTGTTACTAGCTGTTTCTTTTTTTCTTTGATTAAAAAGTATATGATATACTAATATTAACAAAGCGATACTTAAAATAGGAGTTCGATATGAAAGAAATCAGATTTGATAAAGTTTCAACAAAAGTTGCTGAAGAAACATTTTCTAAGATTATTTTACAAAAATTGCAAAATACAGAAGAGGATATCTTTCAAACTTTTTTTCTAAATGGTGTATGGGGGAGTGGCAAAACAACTTTCCTAAAAAAAGTGGAAGGGCAAGCAAAAAGCACTAAATTTATTTACTTAAAGCTTTGGGAAGCACATGATGAGAGAAGTGTGACTGCGATAGCTTTTAGTCTCTTACATCCATTTTTATATTATCTACTTAGATTTTTAATTGTGATTGCAGTAGTTACTAGTGTCTTAATGACTCCTGCTATAAATTTAGGATTACTAAGTTATTTAAAGGACTTATTAATCTTTTTAGGTCTACCAATTTATTTTCACAATTTTCTCATCATACTTAGCACTATAATTGCTTTAATAGTTACGGTTTATCAACTTTTAAAAGTAAAATCTGATTCAATGTATATATGTCTTTTGCCAAAATTTTTGTCAAATAATAAGGTGCTTGTAATTGATGATTTTGATAGAATCACGACTGATAGACAGAATGAAGCCTATAAATTATTTAACATACTACATGGAAAACTTCCAATAATATTTGTAGGAGACTATCAAAAGATTGCTAAAAGTGATGATGAAAGCGGAAAGTTTTTACAAAAAATTATTGATGAATTTTATCAGCTAATCACATCTCTAATTCGTAAAGAAGAAAGGTTAAGTATCAAAAAAGGTGCTTAACCTTTCTTTGTAAAATACCGTTATGTAACATGAAAAGCCGATATAGAAAAAATGGCTTAAAAATGATAAAATATTATTAGTTAAT
>NZ_KQ968979.1:9756-68457 GCF_001578725.1 Streptococcus sp. DD04 | reverse complement strand
AGAATAGATAAACAAAGCATTAAAAATATCTGCCATGATTGTGCATTTGTAGATCTTCCGAAGTTATCAGAAGCAGAACAAAAGAGGTGCATATTCTGTTATGGATCCAAAGAAGTTAATTTAAAATATGCAAAGAGAGTTATTTCAAAAGAATATCCATATGCAGCGTTAAGAATATGGAAGGGACAAAACCATTGTACAAAGATAACAACGAATGTAGAAGAGTATTGCAAAATGATAAAAGCTGAGATTGATTAAAACATATTGTTGAAAAGAGGGTGTTAGCAGTGAATGATAAAAGCAATAAAAAGTTTTGGAATAAATTCGCCAAGCTGTACGCTCCTTTTATGAAGAAGGATAAAGGAGTTTATGATAATGTTTGTGAGTATATTCGTCCTTACTTGAATAGAAATATGAACGTACTTGAACTTGCTTGTGGTTCAGGGCAACTGAAATGAATTTGATACATGTAGGGCTGGCACCCATCGGCGTTATGATTGCTTATAAAAAGTAATATTAAAATTGGGATTTTGGAGGAGAGTTAGTGAACATACATGAGTTTGGAGCTGATAAAAATAAAATAATTGTGTTGATTCATCCTTCATTAGTCATGTGGGACTATTTTGAATACATTTTATCTATACTTAAAGAAGAGTATCATATTATTGTTCCTGCACTTCCCGGATATGATGAGGAAAATCCAAACGAAAATTTTACAAGTGTAGAAGAAATTGCCGATAATTTATTAGGATGGCTGAAAGAACATAAAATTGAGAAAGTTGATCTTTTGTATGGTTGCTCTATGGGCGGTTCTATCGCTTTAAAAATGTTCTCCAATCACGGAATTAAAATAAGGAACATTATTTGCGATGGAGCAATAACACCATATCAGCTTCCTTGGATTGTTACAAGAATGATTGCCATAAGAGATTTTCTTATGATTTCTATAGGTAAAATTGGAGGGTTAAAGCTTCTTGAAAAATCATTTTCTACAGATGAATACAGCGAAGAGGAATTGAAGTATGTTGCTAAAGTCCTTAATTTTATTAGTTATAAAACGATATGGAGAACATTTGAATCTTGCAACAACTATGTTATGCCAAAGAACGTGTCAGAACATAGCGGTCGTATTCAATATTGGTATGGTGATAAAGAGTCTAAAGCCCGTGCATGGGATATCAAATATATGAAAACTTACTTTCCAAATACTGAGTTTATTAAATTTGAAAACATGGGACATGGTAGCATGGCAAGTCTTTATCCTGTGAAAATGGCTAATCAATTCAGAGATTTAATGGAAGTTAAGAAATAAAATAATTTGCCATTTTTGGAATTAAGGAGGTATGCATTGTGAGTGTTAAATATAAATTAACGGAATTTTTATTTCGTCATACTGTAAAACCTATGATGAAAAAAGCAATAAAAAATCTGGATGAATGTTTTGCTAAACAAGAAAAGAAACAGAAATCTAAACTCCCTCTTGAAAAACTTCATAAATCTTATGATTTTGAAGAAAAGTGTACAAGCGGAACTTTGTATTATGTCGTCAAACCAAAAAATAAAGTGGCAAATAGGCTTGTATTATATTTCTTTGGTGGTGGATATACCATTCCGGGAGATTCCGGTGATTTTGAGTTTGCTCAAGATATGGCTAATCAAAGTCAGGCTGAAGTTTGGCTTGTATGGTACCCGCTTTTTCCAAAAGCAACTGGCTTGCAAATTATCGACGCAGGTCTAAACGTTTATAGCGAGGCACTTAAGGCGTTTAATGCAGATGATATTATATTTTTTGGTTTATCAAGTGGAGCAAGCCTTGCACAAAATATATGTTTGCATATTCTTGAAAACGACATGAGATTATCAATGCCAAAAAGATTGATTATGCACTCTCCGACCTTTCGTATTCCTCCAACTAAAGAACAGATGAAAGAGATGGAGAGACTTGATAAGTTTGATTGCATTATTCCGGCTTGCTACATGAAAGAACAAGATCAAGTAATGCAAAGAATAAATTTAAATAATGTGGAATATATGAAATCGCCAATTGAGTACTCATGGAAGGGGCTACCTGACATGTATATCATTTATGGTTCTTATGAAGTGTTGATAGCAGAGCTGCCGGAGGCAAAAGAAAAAGCTAAAATGGATGGCGTGGTTATGAAAACATACATAGGAGAAAGAATGATGCATGCTTGGGCAGCGGCAGGATTTTTACCTGAGGCAAAGGAAGTAAGAAGAAATATATATGCCGTAATAAGGGGAGATAGAAATGACGGCTTTCTCTTGTAATATTCTACAGGTAGTTTTCAGAAGAAAAGTGGATATTGTGTGGTGATTGATAATTATGTATATGACGATACTGCTTGCCGTTATTATGATGATTGGATTGTTCTTATTGCTGTGGGCAGGAGTTGGATTTATTCAAAACAAAGACTTCTTTTCTTCGTGTCCTAAAGAAGTGTTTGATGTTATTGAACCAAAGGAAAAACGCTTTCGTGGTCAGAGTTTAGTTGGATGGATATTAGCTATTATTGCAATACTATTCATGGGGAGTTCAATTATCGTTGGTGCAGTGGATGGTGTTCAAAATAACTTTACTTACATTCAGTTTTTCATTAGATTTCTGATGATACTTCTTTTGTTGAAAGCCTTTGATATTGTATTTTTTGATTGGATACTTTTGTGCAATCGAGGTTTTAGTTTTTTTTGAACATTATTATCCGGAAGTGGTAGATAAGCTTAGTCCTAAACTCTTTGGATATAACAAAAAGGAACACATTATTCAAGTGTTATTTATGATTATCGGATCGTTAGTCATTGCATGGATATGCACATTATTTTAAAAACTAAATTCAAATTAGTAGGGGGTGTTTATACTTGGAAGAAATAAAAATGCAAGAAAAAATAAAACCTATTTTGAATGGTGCTGCGGAAACGATGCTTCAGAGTTTTTATGCAAGAGCACAATATTCCAAGAGCAAAAGACATAAATTTTATGATGCCAAAGCGGTGGAATTGGTTGAAAAAATTGATTACGATTTTACTGTCGCCACAAATGATTCCCTTATGAGTTATGGCGTGATTGCAAGAACGCTTGTATTTGATGAACTGGTAAAAGAGTTTATTGACGAAAATCCAACCTGTACAGTCGTAAATATTGCTTGTGGACTTGACACGAGATTTTATCGCATGGATAACGGAAAAATCACATGGTACAACCTTGATTTGCCTGAAACAGTTGAGGTAAGGAATCAGATTTTTGCAGAATCCGGCAGAGTTTCAAACATCGGTATTTCAGCAACGGATTCGGCGTGGGCAAAAGAAATAAAAGCAGATGGGAACATTCTGTTTATCATTGAGGGCTTGTCAATGTACTTGACAAGGGAAGACAATGCCCAAATGCTCAGAATTATTCGAGAGAATTTTGACAATGCTTATGTTCTTATGGAGTGCCTGTCAAAAAGGTGGGTGGCGAAAGAAAATGTTGAAAAGTCCATACAAAAAACCGGAGCAAAATTCATATTTGGAGCGGATTCCTTTGATGATATTAAGGATATTGCAAGAGGTTTCCGTAGTGTAAAGGATGATGATATTACAAGGGGGATGTCTGCTTTATTTCCTGTGCTTAAGCTTATTAACTGGTTGCCGATTGCTCACAAACTATCACAGAAAATCTTGATATTTGAGAAAGTGTGATGTTATCGTTTTGGTTGCCATCATGAAGTACACACTGCGATAGGTAAATTATAGCTTATATAACTAACAACTAATATGAAAACAGTGAATTGAAAGGAACAGTTTACTGTTTTTTTATTTGAGAAAAATTGAAACGGAGGAATGAAAAATGAAGAAAGAGAACACATTACAGGAAGTACAGGAACAAATTTTTGAACTTCAGCAAGAAAGACAAAAGTGCGATGTAAAGCTGAAACAATTACAAAATCAAGGTAAGAAATTAGAAAAACTTGCAAACGAAAAGGAACGAAAAAGAAGAAATCATAGACTCATACAAAGAGGATTGATAGTAGAAAGAGTGGTTAAAAATCCTCTTATGTTTACCAATGAGGATATAGACCTTTGTAACAGAGATATATTTTGACAAAAAGAGCAAGGAAACATTTCAAGATAAGTTATTCAAGGTAATACATTCAAAGGGTAAATAGTAGTGAGTAGAGAAATATGACAGTAGAAAAATATCGAAAAAAAATGCTATAATATTAGTCAATATAGATAAACAAATTTGAAGTTGAAGAGGAGAAACTTTCCCATGAAGAAAGAAATCAAAACAATAGAGAAAGATGGATATAACGGCGTATACTGGCCGAATCCGAACGGCAGTAAATATTGCATGATTGCCATGCTTGGTGATGATACAAAAGACATGATGGCAAAGGGTGGCGTCAAATGGCTTCAAAAGAAAGGTCTGAACGTCCTCACAATGTCACCGGCCCCAAAAGATTACGGTCACCATAACTATCCACTCGAACGTTTTGAGAAGGCACTTGCATTTCTGAAGACGATGGGCAATGAAGAAATCGGTATTATGGGTGCCTCGACAACTGGTATGCTTGCGCTTGTCGCAGCGTCATGCTTTTCGGAAATAACGCTTACGATAGCCATTTCTCCTTCTGATTTTGTGATGGAAGGTTTTTATCAGGATGGGAAAGACGGGGCTCACGAACGTCCGGGAGACGGAGAGTCATCTGTTTCATATCACGGTAAGCCGCTTCCTTATCTGCCCTATGCGTATCGCCATCCGGAATACTGGCAGAAAATATCTGAGGAAACCAAACGGCGTGGCGCGATGGTTGCCAGTCGCGATTTGTTCGATGAATCGGAGAAAAGGCATCCCGTGCAGGAAGCCGAGAAAATAAAGGTGGAGAATATAAAGGGTCGCATTCTGCTGATTGGTGCGGAGGATGATGTACTTTGGGATACCTGTAAATACATTCGTAGAATGGAAAACAGGCTGAAAGAAAGGGACGCGGATAACAGTGTAGTTCTCATGACCTATGAACATGGAACGCATTTTATTTTTCCGCAGACCATGTTAACAGGCATTCTTCCTGTGGGTTCCGGGCTGTTTATCAGCATGGCTTTTAAGGAGGCAAAGCAGTATCCTAAAGAGTGTAAGCAGACGAGGATTGAAGTTGATGAGCGCTTATCGGAGGAACTAAAGCAGTGGATAAATTCGGCTCGATAAATCCCAGTTTGTAGAACTAACAACTTAATAAAAATTACCACAGGAACAGTAAATCAAAAAAGGTTTACTGTTTTTCTTTACTCAAAATTAGAAAGGGAGGAAACGAGAAAATGAAAAACATTGAAGAAAAAATCTTAATGGCAGATGAAGAAATCAAGCAGTTACAAAACAAAAGGAAAAAGCTCATCAGTCAGCAGAAACAGGAAGAACGAAAAAGAGAGATAAAAGGATATATGAAAAAGGGGCAGTCTTTGAAAGTATTCTCTGATTTATTAAATTATGAACTTTTTAAAAGAGGAAAGAGAGAACTAGTTGATGTTAAACAGCTAATTACGATAGATTATATTTTTTTATTTTATCCAAAATATTACCTCGAATTGAAGGATTTTGGTATGTTGCTTTTGGATGAAGATATCGAAGAAATTCGTCTTGTTGAAACTATGCATTCCTCACAAAATCGCAAAAAAGATATAAAGGATATTTCTTTGTTAACAAAAGAATCAAATGAAATGCTTCATAATCAAGAAAAATTATCTTCTGAGAAATATAAACCTTATATATACTTTCTAATAACTAGAACTTTTGATGGATACAAAGAAAAGGAAGATGATGTTAAACATTTGATTGATGAGCTACCTGATAACGAGTTCATTCAATATTGGGAATTAATGAGAATGATAAGAGGCAATACTATTTATACAAATTCACTCGATTTTGATACAGGCAATAGAAAAAATTACTACGAAATTTACGAACTAAATAGAGAACGATTTAAAAGCATAGCTGATAGAAAAGGAATTATTTTTAAAGTTGATACTCAAACTGTCTGATGATTTTGATTTGTATATTTCTAATCCACACGAACCTTTATTGTAACAACTGACAGAAGTAGAAGCCAAATGGCATGTGAAACTCCTTTTAATAACAAGAAAATGACCTAGAGAAAATCTCTAAGTCATTTTTTTATATTTTTCTTATAGGCTTCACTATTTTTTTTATAAACTGTTTGTTTATTTCCTCCTGTTAGGAAGTTTCCTGTATCAAATGTTAAAGTCCCATCTTTTTTAATATCATAGGTTGCAACATATTCTCTTCCAGAAGCTGAAAAAGTAAATGTTTTATTTTGAGAATCTACATTAGTTATCGGATGATTGTGATTTTCATGATATGTTCCTTGATTTCCTTTAATTTCAAGTACTAGATAATCATATTGGTTATAATATTCTCCGTCAAGAGTATTTTGCTTGGAACAAGATATTAGAAATATAGTAGCAATTCCTAAAAGTAATAGACTAAGTAATTTTTTCATTTTCCAAACCTCCTTTTATAATATTATACTAGAAAAATATTACAATTATGATACGATATGAAAAATAAGCAAGTAGTAGCTACAACTCTTGCTTATTTTTATTCTAAAGAAGAAATTGTTTTAATTCTTCCAATTTTGAATTATTATCATAAACGAATAATGGAATCTTTTCTAATCGAGCAAATTCGATTACTCGCTTTTGTTCTCTGGCTTGAAAAGAATCAATCAAATCTTTGTCCCAATGACTGTTATCCCTCTTCATCAATCGCTTTTGAATAGTGGAAGGAACTTCTATCTTTAAAATGATTCTATTAATTTTTAAACCATCAAAAGTAGAATATGGAAGTTCAACTATCTGTCCTAATGAATCTAAAAGCGTAAAATGACCATCTAGTATAACTATTTCATCTTCATGAAATGGATAAGCTGCTAGCTCTTGTTTCCATAGCTCTTGATTATTAGCTATGTTCTTTGAGAAGCTTGCCAAACAAGAGGGGATTGAAGTTTTATGTGCAGAACGTTTCTTTACGGGTAGTTTGATAGAGCAATCAACCATACGTATAGCCATTCGCTCTCCAGACACTGTAGAAGAACTGGAGGAAGGATTAATCACCCTAAAAAATCTGTATTCACAATTATAAAAGAGACAGAGCAGTATCAGTCCAAGAAAACTTTGCCCTTCAGCAGTATTGCGACAGATACTGAGGTTCTTTCAACTATTCAATCCTAAGTCTTTCGTCCAATCACTGTGTCAAACTATTTTTCCAAATATATTAAAACAAGGCTGGGTATAACATCCCAACCTCAATTTCTTATCTGGGAACTTTAAATTTTTTAATTAGTGTGTCTTGTCATTATTTTTGGTCAATTTTTAAAATTTCAATGCTATTAAGTAAGTGACAAAGCCCTGCCAACTCTCAATTTTTTTGTTTTAAGCAACTTTATATTTAATCAAAATAAAAAAGGCATCTTGTCTAGTAAGATAACCTCTAGCCCAGTATTCTATTTTTTGAAGTGTTGAGAAATTTACCTTATTTAAATGAAATTATTTGAAATTATATAACATAAAGTGAAAAGTGCATAGTGATAAAAGTGCAGAAATAAAGGCTTTTAGTATTTAAAGAGATGTAGGTGCCACCAACCAGGTCTTAAGAAAGCTCGTAAAGCTAGCCAGTTCTCTAAACGTTAATCAATACGATTATATCAACGTTTACAGACATTCAAGAATTTTCTCTTGGATGTCTTTTTTTGTCTAAATATCAAGAGTTTCCCTGAAATTTACCTGAGTCATTTTTTGAGATTTCTAACAGTTAATTTCTGTACTATCTGATTAATTTGATTATTTTTATTGCCATGCACCTTTATTAATTGTTATCACCATAAGTTAGAATTTAAGAAGTGTATAATAGGACATGATCTTGTTTAAAAGCATAGATCGTAGTTAAATTTAAAATCTATTTTATATTAAAATCAATTCATCTCTACAATAAGAAATGATATAATAATAGCAATATATTTGAATTTTAAATTTATACAAAGAGAATATGAGGAAAGTCAAATGAATAACTCTTTTTTATTAGAATATGACGTTGAGTCTTTGTCTAAAGCTATTTATTCTATTACTTCATGGTTTCCTAATAGAAGTTTTCTTAGTATTGTAGATAAATTAAACAGAGATTTTATTAATAATGAAAGTAATATGTTAGGGACAATTAAAATATCTGACTTATGAACTTTTGAATATGAAAAAGTAAAAGTTGATAAATATATGTACTTATTTGGTATAATGTATATAATGTGTAGGAATTTGAAAGGAATTGTGTATGTCGTTGAAAGAATATATTTTACAGAATGTAAAAAATTATAACTCAACCGTCAAATCAGAGGAAGATTTAAAAATAAAAGTAATTTTACCATATCTAAAATCGTTAGATTATTCAGAAGAAGATATGAGATTTGAGTCTCCAATGGAGGTAGTAATAGGCTCTAAAAAGACAACGGTATATTCTGATATAGAAATAGTTTTGGATGGCAGAGTTGAATTAGTAATCGATATAAAGAAACCAAGTCATTCAATTTCTCAAACTGATATTCTTCAGGCAGCTAGTTATGCAAAATTAATAAGCACACCTCCTGCAACAATGAGTTGTGTCACAAATGGAGTTAACTCTGTAAGTACGAACACTTTCACTGGGGAGCAAGAAGTAGATATCCCTTCAAAGAGTCAACTTATGAAACGGGTGAACTCAACTAAGAGGAAAGCTTTTAATGAAGTCCAACTTGATGAAGTTAAGAGTATTTTATTAACTTTAGCAGAGCCAGATGAATTGTATAAATTAATAAGCATCTCAAAAGATATTATTGAAAAAAAGGCACTAATACGAAGTGATCAATCTTTTAAAGAAATTACAAAGATTATTTTAGTAAAAATGAACGAAGAAAGGAGGGTGAAGGCTGAAGAGGGGAATAACCGATTTTCAAAAAAATATTTAGAGACGGTTGCGAAGGCTAATTCTATAACAATAGTAGAATCATTTAAAAAATTGCTAGAAGATGCTTTAGAAAAATATCCTAACATTTATCCTGGAGATGAAGCAGAGTTTCAAGTGGAAGATGACGAGGCATTGTTAAAAGTAGTCGATGACCTTTCTCCATTTTCTTTTCTTGGGACAGGGGAAGACATAAAAGGAGCCGTTTATGAGATTTTTCTAAAGGGAACTTTACGAGGAGAATTTGATCAGTATTTTACTCCAAGAGAAATTGTAGATTTTATGGTTCAGTTAGCAGATCCACAAATGGATGACGTATTTATTGATCCAGCATGTGGTTCTGGGGGATTCTTGATACAAGCTTTTAATCACGTCAATCAAAAGATCACGAGTTCTACATTTTCTGAAGTGGAAAGAAAAAAGAAATTTAAAAATTTAATAGATAAGAACATTTGGGGGCACGAGGCTGATAAGGATTTACATGTTCTGGCAAAAATAAATTTAATCATGCATGGAGACGGATGGAATAACATATATCAAGGAGATACCTTGATATCTAAAAACCTCCCTAATTCGTATTTTGATTTAGTTTTAGCAAATCCACCATTTACCATAAAGTATGAGTTTCCTGAGGTTTTATCAAATTTTGATCTAGGACTTTCAAAAGAAAAGGAAGAGTTAGATATTCTTTTTGTTGAAAAATCACTGAATCTCTTAAAGGAGGGTGGAGAACTTTATATCGTTTTACCTGAAGGGTTATTGACAAATAAAAGTTATCAATATTTCAGAGACTGGCTATTAGATAAAGCTGATTTGCTTTGTTCCATATCTCTTCCAGAAGGTGCATTTATTCCAATGGGGAGCTCTGTTTCAAAAACTTGTATAATTGGACTAAGGAAAAAGTCGGTAAAGGAAGATTATGTATCACCTGCATTTGCCTTTTTAGGTGTAGCAAAAAATATTGGATTTGAAACTGGTAAAAAGAATTATAAAAAAATTGGTGAGAATGATTTGATCGAGTTTTTGAATGATTTCGATAATATATACGAGGAAATCAGATACACTAGTAGTGGCGCTGAATATGGATGGATTCCAACTTCCCAAATTTCATCTCGTCGTCTTGGAGCATCACATTTATTAAATTCTTTAGATGTTCACAATTTAGAGGAGACCATCTCATTAACTGAACTTGTAGATATCGAGCAAAATAAAATTTCGATAGACCCGTCAAAAGACTATTATTATTTGGAAATTCCAGATATTAGCGAATCTACGGGAGTTGTAACTAATATTAGAAAAGTTTCTGGCAGTAAAATAAATAGTAATAGTTTAGTTGAATTTTTTCCAGGGGATATCTTATTTTCAAGGATCAATCCAAGAAAAAATAGAATTACACTTATTCCAAATACAATTGAGAGTGAGAATATAAAATTTGTTACTTCAACTGAAATATATACGCTGAGACTTAAAGATAATCTATATTTTAGTGAACTAACTAAGAGTGCATTAGTCCCGATATTGCGGAGTCCAAAAGTGAAACAACAAATCGTTAGATTAGGTGTTGGCTCCTCAAGCTCTAGAGCAAGAGTGTATTCTGATGATTTAGAAAGCGTTAGAATACCGATATTGGCAAGTGAAAAAATTGAGTATCTATCACAACTTGCAACCGAAAATGCAAAATCTATTTGGAATGAATCTCAGAAGTATATAGATAATTATGTGGAGATGCAA
Source organism: Streptococcus sp. DD04 (assembly GCF_001578725.1). Classification (NCBI taxonomy): domain Bacteria; kingdom Bacillati; phylum Bacillota; class Bacilli; order Lactobacillales; family Streptococcaceae; genus Streptococcus; species Streptococcus sp. DD04. The sequence continues at coordinate 57,725 of NZ_KQ968979.1, read as the reverse complement.
AACATATTATCTTATACTGAGAGTAAAGATGATTATCGAACTATATGATAAAGGAGAAAGTATGACTACCATTGAGGAAGTTCAACACAGAGAAGAAGACATACATGCATTAACATATTATTTCTATCTAGGAGAAATTGAAAAATTATTATAAATACGAGAGTTGGCCTTTATTCTTGACTTAGAGACTTCGGACGTTATCAAAAAAATTTTTTAATTTATTACTATATACTAGACAATTTTTAACATATGGTATTTTCAATCATTCCTTTATACTTCTATAATAGAGAAAAAGGAAGAGGAGATAAAAATTTCTTTTATATCTTCTATCCTACCCATATCTATCTGCTCTACATACTGACAAGTCTGCTTCATTGATTGCTCTCAGATTTATAGCAAGCATCTCTTTATTGGGATGCTTTTGTTCTATTCTGAAAAATCAATGCCTTAACAATATAGAAAAACACCCTCATCCCTAGTTCTGCTAAAAGCATAGGATAAGAGTGTTTTTTTATAAGAACGATAGACGATGATTATTATTCGTCTTTTTTGATAATGTTTTTAACGCCTGCGATAGCACCTTCGACAGCGCCTTTTGCGTCTTCAGCAACTTCTTTCGCTTTTGAAGCTAGTTTTTCAGCAGTGCCTTCTGCTTGAGTTTTTGTATCGCCAGTAAGTTTTCCCAATCCTTCTTTGAGAGAACCTTTAGCTTAGTTGAATTTTTCTTCGATTGACATGGAAATTTCCTTCCTTTATTCAGTGTATTATCTAAGTTGGATGCGGTTTGATACTCATTCAAGCGAGATAATAGATACAAGTATAGACTCTTTGGTAACAAAAAGCAAATAACTGCTACGAAATGACAAAACATTTTTAATAGGTCACCACATTAATTTCACCTTTGTCATATTCTGCAATGAAGATATCGGAGACATTTTCAAAGCCTTCTTTTTGTAGTTCGGTCGTCAACCACTCTTCTGACTTGCCGATAGTTTCTAAGATTTCAACTTGGACAACTCCATCGGTAATGATTGGATATTTCGGATTTTCATCGCCAATTCTTACGATAATCAATTGACCATTTTGCTCGATGACAGCTCTTTTGACTTCTTTCAGTTGGAATACACCTTGGGAGCGTAATTTCAAAGCGACGTCTGATGCGGATAGCCCTTTTGAACGGCAGGCTTCAGGATCTAGTTTACCGTTTTTGATGATAATGGTTGGTTTCCCGTCAATCAGATGTTTGATATAAGAAACATTGGTGTTCAGCCATTTTAAGAGCAAAATCAGAATGGTCCAGATGATTAGGATGACTGCATATTGAAGGATAGTAATGGAGCTATTGTAGATGACCCCGCCGATAATGCCACCGAGAACAAAGTTTTGTACTTGGTCTGTTGCGGAGCTTGGTGCTAAATTCCCTTTACCTGTCACATTGATGACAAAAACGAGGGAAACAAGTCCCAAAGCTAACTTAATTGCAATTGTAATAAAAAAGCTCATTATTTTTCAACCTCCACGAGTTCAACGTCTGATTTGTACAGTTCCATTTTTTCTAATAAATAGCTATCTTGGTCGGTTCCGCTAATAGCCCGGTAGAATTGTTTGCCAACCTTAATGATAGCGCCATCTGTCGTAGCTGAAGTATTGACGTAGACTTCTTCCTTTTCAACGCCTAATTCTTTTGAGACAACCTCAATAAAATGCAAGGAGCTACGGAATTGATTGTCATTTGACTGATTGTTTTGGAAATTAGTAATGCTAATCAGAACGAAGGCTACTAAGGTCAAGATAGAAATAATGGACAGTTCGCGGAACTTACTTCCTCGTTTGTCTTTATAGGCCTTAAAGGCAAAAAATCCCGTCACCAAAACCAAGCAGGCCGATACAATCACCATAACCCAATTCTGCTGACTAATCTGACTCAGTACATAGTCATATGAATAGAATTTCATAAGATCCCTCACTTTTTTTGAATTCAAGCTATTATAAAACAATTCAGCAGGTACATCAATAGCTTGAATTGGAAAAAATCACTTTTTCATAGTTTGGATTGAATGTTGGAATAAATTTTGATTCTTTTCTAATTGATTTTGATATATAATTTTAGTAGTATCCTTAGTGTTGATTTGTTTTGAAAGAAAATTTTATATTTTAGAGAGATATTTAGATTTTGTGAGATATAATACCAGAAGAAGGTCTGATGAAGATTGATATTTTGTAGCTTTAACATTGCATGAAACTTGTACTTTCTAATCAGGTCTTAAGAAAGCTCGTAAAGCTTCATCATTTAATAAATGTTAAACATTATTTACGTCTATTCAAAGCGTTTCGTACGTATATTACGGAATGCTTTTTCTGTGCTTTAAATTAAATAATTTCTATTTTTAAAGTAGTTAAAAGGTCATGTAAATTATCGTTAAGTAAGCAGATATTAGTAAGTAATCATTATTAGTTTCTTAGCACCCTAATGATTATCTAAAGTATTGTTCCTTTCCGTAATAATAAGGAAAAAGAGTGTGTTTCCATTTTTTGTTTTGAAGCTTATAATAAAAGTAACAAAATCAGGAGGAAAAAGAATGACTACTTTTAAAGATGGATTTTTGTGGGGTGGAGCTGTTGCAGCCCACCAGCTAGAAGGCGGCTGGAAAGAAGGTGGAAAGGGTATCAGTGTAGCTGATGTTATGACTGCAGCTCGCCACGGGGTTCCTCGGGAAATTACCCCAGGGGTCCTAGAAGGCAAGTACTATCCTAACCATGAGGCCATTGATTTTTATCATCGTTACAAGGGAGATATTGCTCTTTTTGCAGAGATGGGCTTCAAGTGTTTCCGGACTTCTATTGCCTGGACGCGGATTTTCCCTAAAGGAGATGAAATAGAGCCTAATGAAGCTGGTCTGCAATTTTATGATGACCTTTTTGACGAATGCCTCAAGTATGGTATTGAGCCTGTTATCACTTTGTCTCACTTTGAAATGCCTTATCATTTGGTAACTGAGTATGGTGGCTGGAAAAACCGTAAAGTGATTGACTTCTTTGTACGCTTTGCAGAAGTTGTTTTTGAGCGTTATAAGGATAAAGTCAAATACTGGATGACTTTCAATGAAATCAACAACCAAGCTAATTATCAGGAAGATTTTGCTCCCTTCACCAACTCCGGGATTATCTATAAAGAAGGCGATGATCGCGAAGCAATTATGTATCAGGCTGCTCACTATGAGCTAGTCGCTTCGGCGCGTGCAGTTAAGGTTGGTCATGAGATCAATCCTGACTTCCAAATCGGTTGTATGATTGCCATGTGTCCGATTTATCCAGCTACCTGTAATCCGAAGGATATTCTCATGGCTATGAAAGCTATGCAGAAGCGTTATTACTTTACAGATGTGCATGTCTTTGGTCAATATCCTGAGCATATTCTCAAATACTGGGAAAGAAAGGGTATCAAGGTGGACTTTAGCGAGCAGGATCAGGAAGACTTGCTGGAGGGCACTGTTGACTATATTGGATTTAGCTACTACATGTCCTTTGCTATTGACTCCCATCGGGAAAACAACCCTTACTTTGACTATGTAGAGACTGAGGACTTGGTTAAGAATAACTTCGTCAAGGCCTCTGAATGGGAATGGCAGATTGATCCAGAAGGACTGCGCTATGCTCTCAATTGGTTTACGGATCATTATCATCTACCGCTTTTCATTGTGGAAAATGGCTTTGGAGCTATTGACCAGGTGGAAGAAGATGGTATGGTTCATGATGATTACCGGATTGACTATTTGGGGGCTCATATCCGCGAGATGAAAAAGGCCGTAGTAGAAGACGGTGTGGATCTCATGGGCTACACGCCTTGGGGCTGTATTGACCTAGTATCAGCAGGTACGGGTGAAATGCGCAAACGCTATGGATTTATCTATGTTGACAAGGATGACGATGGCAAGGGAACGTATGAACGTTCACCGAAGAAGTCCTTTAACTGGTATAAGGAAGTCATTGCATCAAATGGAGAAACTGTAGACTAGATAAGGGATTTTATGAGTAAAAAAATAACCTATGTCATCAAATTTTCTAAAGGAGTCGCTGTGCCAGACTTGGCTGCCAATCCAGCTATCACTCAGCATTTGACGATTAAGTTGAAAAATGCAGACGGCTTTGTCGTAGACAGTGACATCAATGATGTGAAGATTCGGGAGCTGATAATGGTCGCTTTCAATCTAGAAAAGAAAGATATAGTCGTCTTATCCAAATATCTGGGACTGGTGAATATTTTGTAATAGGAAGATTGTGCATATATCTTTCTATATGTAATAGAGCAAGGAAGAAAAAAACGGGGCTAGGTTTTCTAGCTTCGTTTTTAGAAAGGGAGAAAATATGATTGGAACGATTGCTGCTGTATTAACTACTTTTGCTTTTTTACCGCAGGTAATAAAAGTCATTAAAACCAAGGATACAGAGTCTATTGCGCTTGGCATGTATCTGATGCAAGTTGTTGGTATTGCTTTGTGGCTGTTTCATGGCTTGGTGATTGACGATCTGCCTTTGATTATGGCTAACAGCGTTTCTTTGGTTTTATCAGGAACTATTCTCTGTTATAAGTTAAAATATAAGTAAAAAAAGTGACTAAGGAAATGTTTCCGTTTCACTAAGGAAAAAAATAAGATGGAAGTTGTAATCGTTTTCATCTATAATGAGTTTATAAAATAAATTTTATTTATAAGGAGAAAATCTTATGGCTAAAGCATTGATTATCTGTGCAGCAGGTATGTCATCTTCTTTGATGGCAAAGAAAACAACGGAATTTTTAAAGAGCAAAGGGCATGACATTGAAGTAGATGCTATTAGTGCGACAGAAGGTGGAAAAGCCATTGCTGCTGCTGAATTTGATCTTTATCTCATTAGCCCTCAAACAAAAATGTATTTCAAGCAATTTGAGGATGCTGGAGCAAAAGTCGGCAAACCTATTGTACAAATTCCTCCGCAAGCCTACATTCCTATTCCAATGGGAATTGAAAAAATGGCAAACCTCATCTTGGAAAAGATTTAAATTTTCAGCTCAAAAAGGGTAAAATAGTTCTTATAAATGCGGAAGGAGAACTGTATTGCTACATCAGAAAGAAAAATTGATTCTTCAATCTTTGTTGGAAAATAAAGATCATTATATTACAAGTAAGGAATTAGCTAGTCAGCTTTCTTGCTCTGATCGTACGATAAGAACTTACCTGAAATCATTGATGTATTGGAAGCCTGATGAAACTGGCTGGAAGATTACAGCCAAGCAAGGTTATGGTTATCGACTTGAACTTCAAGATAAAGCTCTCTATCGAAACTTTATAAAAACAGAATTTTTTACAGAGCAAAACTCTTCTAAGACTGAAAATATAGAGGATCGTTACAATTACATTTTAAATAAATTGCTCTTTGAGCAGGAAAAACTTTATTGTGATGACTTAGCAGAAGAGCTGTTTGTCAGTCGTTCAACCTTGTCAGCAGATTTCAAGAAAATCAGACAAGACTTGGCAAAGTATGATTTACAAATCGAGAGCAAAGCCAATCGTGGTGTTTATGTAAAAGGCAGCGAACGCAATAAACGACGTTTTATCATGGATTACTTTTTCGTGATAATTTCTTTCAAAGTTTGCACAACTACATTAACATTGAAGTTCCAGGACGGCAAATCAGCTTAGAAGAATTGACGATTATTGTATTGGACGAATGTCGTGAAGGTCACTTAAAGTTGTCAGATTTTGTGATTCAAAATTTAGTCATTCATATTGCCTTATCGTTTAAAAGGATTGCAGAAGGCTTCCAAATTAGCAAGATTGAAGACTGGGAACAAGGTAATTATCTGGCAGAACGAAAGATTGCTGAGAAAATTTTACACAGAGTGTATTTGGCAACTGGGCTGGAATTTCCCAAAGAAGAAGTAGACTATATCACGCTCCATTTGATTTCAAAAGCTTCTTGTCAAGAAAGCCAGAATACCAAAATAGACACCAATCAAGAAATTCGCAAGCAGCTACTAGAGGCGTTAGAGCAAGTCGAGCATGTCAAGGATTATCAATTTCAGCATTATTTTCAATTAGTTGAAGGAGTTGTTACACATTTATCTACTTTCTATCTTCGTTTGCGAAATCATGTGAGACTTGAAAATCCTCTTTTGAAAGATATTCAACAGCAATCACCAGCTGTTTTGAAGATGACAAGAGAAATTTTGCAGGAAATGCCGATTTTTTCTAAGGAAGACTTATCAGATGATGAAGTGGCTTATGTGGCACTGCATTTCATGGCTGCTTTGGAGCGATTAAAGGAAAGGCAAAAGTTTAACATTTTGGTGATTTGTGCTACGGGTTATGGATCGGCATTAATGCTAAAAAATCGGATTGTCAATGAGCTGGGTAACTTAGTTCACATTGTAGATGTGATTGGTTATTATGAGTTGGATGATGAACGTTTGAAAGATATTGATTTCATCATTTCGTCTATTGACTTGTCAAATTTAGTCTTTAGTGTTCCTGTTTTTACTGTTAGTATCTTTTTAAATGCAGAGGAATTAAAGTCCATCAAGCAAAAGGTCAGTCAGTTAAAGCCGATTGGAACCTGTTTGCCAGTTAAAGCGATGATAACATTTGATAAAGATAGTGAAAGGATTTTTGATAAATATTTCTCTCCATCTTGTTTTATTCTCATGCAGGATGCGACAAAAGAGCAGATTTTGCAAGAATTATTAACAAAAATGGAGCAGGGAGAAGAAAAGGATTTTGTTACACATATGCAAGAGCTAATCAAGCAGCGTGAAAAGATGAGTTCTGTCGTTTTTTCAGAACAAGTTGCGGTGCCTCACCCGATTAAGCCCCTTGCAAAGAATCATAAAATTGGTGTTGCCATTGTGAGAAATGGCGTGCAGTGGAATGAAGAAAGTCCTAAAATTCAACTCATTTTTCTCCCTTCTCCGTCCGTTTATGGGAATGAAGAAATGGCAACGTTGACATCAAAGATTGTTGATTTGTTAGAGCAGCCTGACCTGCAAGCAAAGATATTGAGCTGTCAGTCGTTTACAGAATTTAAAGCATTATTTTTAAACATAAAGTAAAGGAGATTGTCTATGAATCAGGAAGAATTACAAGTTGCAGCTTTTGAAATTATCCTGCATAGTGGTTCAGCAAGAACAACAGTTCATGAAGCATTTGCAGATATGCGCGAAGGGCATTATGATGAAGCTGCTGAAAAGTTAGAAGCTGCCAATGCAGAGCTATTGGAAGCTCATCATGCACAAACAAATTTGCTACAAGAATACGCAAGTGGAACGGAAATCAAAATTGAAATTATCATGGTGCATGCTCAGGATCATTTGATGACAACTATGACCTTGCGTGAGGTAGCACTTGAAATGCTCAGTCTTTATCGAAAGATTGAAAAGTAAAAGATGAATGAAAGGGGAAAACATGACTGAAAGAGAGAAACAAGAACTAGAAGCAAAACGAAAAGAAGCAGCAATAAAAAACATGTACTACACGCGTTACTTTTCAGTCCGCTACGCGACAGCATTTTTCTTCTTTGCTAATCTTTATTGGATGCTAATGCTGTATCTTTCAAAGGCTGGTTTAGTTTTGCTGTTGCCTTTGTTGCTAACTGTTCTAGCGGCGTTGGCAATGTGGGAACAAACACGAATGTACAGCGTTCATCAAAAAGAAGCGATATTAACGCGGTTCTTTTACAATATTTCTGCTTTAGCAAATGTTTTGCTACTGATAATTGTTTTTGTGGGACAGTATCATTTCCTCTTTCCATTTTTTTCGATTAGTACAACCACTGTAACCGTTTTAACGGTTGTACTTTTATTGGGGCTACTTTTAGCCATTCTCATGTTAAGAAAATTAAGTCGGATTCATCACCATACAGATAAGCAATATAAACGCATTCAAGAATATATTGCCACTGTTCAACGTTAGTTTATAAATTATATTTCAAACATCATAGGAGGATATATTATGAATAAATTGTTTGAATTTCTAGAAAAGTACCTCATGGGACCAATGGGGAAAGTCTCTACTTGGCGTCCTGTTCGTGCTATTGTTGCTGCCGGGATGGCCAGCATTCCCTTTACAATCGTAGGGTCTGCTTTCTTGGTTCTTAGTGTTATACCGCAAGCCTTTAATCTTCAATTTATTGTTGATTTGTGGGCGAATTCATTTGATAAGATTCAAGCTCTCTACTTGTTAGCTTATAAGTGTACAATGGGGATTTTGTCTCTCTATTTTGCCATCGTTATTGGGTATGAATACACAAAAATTTATGTCGAAGAAGAAGGGCTCAACCTCAATCCACTCAATGGTGGTCTCTTAGCGGTATTTGCTTACTTTTTGACCATTCCTGAATTAACTTATTCTAAAGGAGTGATTTCAGCCGTTACAGGAAAAGCAACAATTGGCGGTTGGACTGTTGGCGGAGATAGTTTGACACGTCTATCTACATCAGGTATGTTTACTGCGATTCTGATGTCCATTCTCGCTGTGCAACTATATCGCCTTTGTGTGCAGAAGAATTGGGTCATCAAGATGCCTGAAGCTGTTCCAGAAGGAGTTGCTCGTTCATTTACAGCCCTTATTCCAGGTTTTGTCATTGCATTTGCAGTACTCTTCATTAACGGTATCTTTATCCTATTTGGTACAGATATTTATAAAGTTATTGCAATTCCGTTTGCCTTTGTTAGCCATATCACTAATACATGGCTAGGTATCGTTGTGATTTACTTATTGGTTCATGCTCTTTGGATTGTCGGTATTCACGGTGCTAATATCGTTATGGGACTGGTTAGTCCGATCTTGCTTGCTAATATGGCACAAAACGTTGACGGCAAATTCATTGCTTATGCAGGTGAATTTACCAACTCTTATGTAACAATCGGTGGTTCTGGTGCGACCTTATTGCTTTGCTTCTATATTGCTTTCCGTGCGAAGTCAGATCAATTACGTATGCTTGGAAAAGCAGCTATGGGTCCAGCTATTTTCAATATCAACGAACCACTTATCTTTGGTCTACCAATTGTGTATAATCCAATGTTGACCATTCCGTTTATTTTGGCTCCCATCGTCTCTGCTTCGATTGGTTACTGGTCTGTTCAACTTGGACTAGCTGGTAAAGCGATTGCCCAAACACCATGGCCAACACCTATTGGTATTGGAGCATACGTTGGTTCAGGTGGTAATATTGGTGCCTTTGTGGTTGCACTTATCTGTGCTCTGGCTGCCTTTGTAATTTGGTATCCATTTATTAAGATGTATGATACGAAGTTGTACAAAGAAGAAATGAACGGTGCTGAAGCGATTCAATAAATTTGTTTCCCCTTATAAAAAATTTGAAGCTGGAACGAAAGTCTCCAGCTTCAATTTATATAGCGCAATAAACCAAGGTCGCAGTAGCTGTTTGCTCAAAGCACTACTTTGAGGTGGAGGATGAGAGTGGGGCAGAAATCAGTAGTTTCGTAGAAACTTGATTTCATCGTCCCACCTCCGCACGGTTGAGTAGGGCTGTAAAAGTTGATTTATCAACATATTAGAGTCCACTCAACTACTGTGTCTTATAATTCTAACTATATAAACAAAGGAAGCTGAGCACTTTGCCCCACCTTCAAAGTTCTTCATTTTTCAAGCTCAGAATAGCACTTTTGATAAAAACTTTGTTTTCTTTATCCACCAGCTCAACAGTCTGGAAGACTGTTGAGCAACTTTGCGGGGGTGAGACAGAACTTAACTTAAAATTTTTAAGATGAGTTCTGTTTCACTCTTTTTTTACGAATAATTTAAGTAAAAGGGGAAAATAATCTATGTTAATGGCTTGTCAGGAAAACGGAAAAATGCTAAATGCTGTGGAAGATACGGTAAATCCGTTGGATAGGTTTCTCTGCCCGGCTTGTAAGGAAGCGGTGCGATTTAAGAATGGCTATACTTATACGGAACCACCCCTCAAGGTAACCTTTTTGTCCTTGGATTGCAGGCTGATTTTCTTAGTCTGCTTACAACTTTAGAGGAAAAATGTACTGTTTCCTAGTTCAAAATACTTCTGAGCCTTTGCTCAGGTAATATAAAAAATCGCATGGATGACATCTAAAAAGATTTATCCATGCAATTTTTGAGTTTAGAGAGCATAATGAGCAAAGGTTTACTTATCAGAAAAGGAGAGGAATATTTTTATTCTTCTTTCTTTTTCAGTAAGAACAGACCGCTGCTTGTAGCAATAAGAACGCTTGCGACTGCAAATAGAGCTGTGTTTTCCTTGCTGCCTGTTTCTGGTAGTTGGGCTTGCTGTGTTGCGCTTACTAGTTGAGGTGTAGGTTTGTAGGTTGTTATGGTTGCTTGACCTGCTTGAGGTTTTTGATTCACAATTTCTACAATTTCAACAGATGGTTCTTGAACTGGATCTTTCAGTTCAGCCAATTGGCTGCCGAAGACAGCATTGGATATCCAACGGTAGAAGTGGATGGTGTGCAGACGATTAGTTGGATTTCCAGCGTAAACGAAGAGTGGATGCTCCTTGTAACTACCGGAAATAGCTACGATCTTATTGGCTAGTTTTTCGTTGCCTGGCCACCAACCTGCAATGTAGTAGTCACTGCCAGCAATTGTAGCCAAAGTCTTGAAGTTAGCTGGCACCTTAGCAATCCAATTTCCAGAATTAGAATAGAAGAGATCATTCTTCTTATAGCCACTAGTCAATGGATCTTTATCATCTACAATAGCTTTCATAAGTCCTTCAAAATCGCTGCCTCCAGAGAATCTTTCAGCATCAAATCCATCTAGGACACCAAGTTTTTCAAGGCGTTGCATAGCCGAGCCGCCAACTACGATTGTTGGTTTGAGACCGAGGATAGACTTATCAAACTTGTTGCTTTCAAGGACGATGACATCGGCTTCTTCAGGCGTATCGACAATATCAAAGCCCAGATTTTTCAGTGCAAGGGCTGTATGAGCAGGAGAATCAACACCGGCCCAATAATATTGATGAGGAGGAGCATAGACTTTAAGAGCTTTCAAAGGTTGCCCTGTCGGAACTTTATAAAGAGCGTCTCCATAAATAGCATAATTGTTCAGCAGATTTGCAAATGTTGGTGTATCAACGATATAACCATCTTCTGTCAGATAGACTTTCTTACCTTCGCGAATAGCTTGGTTGACAGCTTTAACGGCGCTGTCGGATGTGTTAGCAATCACATAGTATGGAGCTTTATGATTGACTTCACTGGTGCGAGTAGCACGAAGTGCAGTAACTTCGCCGAGTTTGCCGTCAAAGAGTTTATCTTTAAAGACTGCTTCGGCTTTAAAGCCTCTCATATCTGGGAAGTTTACTAAAAGTTCAGCATACATGGCAGCCCAAGCGGACTCATTTGATCCTTTGTAGAGGATATGGTTGGCATAGCCACGCTTAGCTTGAGCCATATCGACAACGAGGTCGCTCTTCTTATAGTTACCGATATCTTCCTTCAATTCTTGAATGACAACACCATTTCTCTTGAAGTATTCAATCATGTTAAAGGCTTGTTGGGAATCATTGTCTTTGTCAAGACCCATTGGGATGACATAATAATCAGGGAAGAATTTTTTCTGACCATTTTTTACCCGTCCAACAACCTTGCCGTCAGGTCCGACCAATTCATTTTCAGCTTTTGGATCTTCAACCTTATTGATGCCACGGAGATAGAAGTTGAGGCGCATTTCCATGAGCTTATCAGGATCTTGGGACAGATAAGAGATACCTCCAAGGACAGCGTGATAACCAGCTTTATAGGATTCTTGATTGCCCTCAGGGATTTCAACGGTATGTCCTAATATTCCATGGTACATAGCATAAACACCTGTGTAGCCAGAGAAGGAGTCATCCCAGCCATCGCCCCAGTCCAGTTTAGGAATGATGTAGTGGTCATACTTGGAATTGGCAACACCGGCGCGGCCCATGTGGTGGGCATTTTCCAGCATATTTTTTGACAAAAGGTCATATTCAAAGTTTGGATCGTGCGGTGGAGTAGCTGGCTCAATCAGGAAGTCCTTGACAAAGCCGTGGATGTCGTAAAGTGCAATTGGATTCCATTTGTTGATGAGTCCAGCAACAATACGGGTTTCTGGGTTGGCCTGATAGCTAGTATCGCGGTTTGGATCGATTCCGTTAGCTAGGGCACGGGTATTGGCAACATCTCCGTCAGGATTTTCAGTAAAGTCAAAGAGGAAAATGAATTTCTTGAGGAGTTCTTTGACACTGAGTGTGACAGTCTTAGCATTGCCATTAGCATCAGTGGTTTGGAAAGAAATTTGATCTTTGGTCGCAAAAGTATTGAAGAGTCCAGTGATGATGTCGATAGCAGGTTGTTCATCGGCGTGGGTATTGTTGATAAGGACTGGCAGTTTATAGTCCAGCGTGCCATTTTTCAGAGCTGCTAACATTTCAGATGGTTTAGTGAGAGCGAGTCGATTGGTTGTATTGAGATAGTCGTCAATGCTCTTTTGATCGGAACTGATGATACCAAGTTTAACATCGCGTCCTTGAGCGCTTTTACCAGTCGTTTCGATTTTGACAAGACGATCCGTTTTAGCATCCTGCCGGCTCTTTTCGATAGCTGCCAGCATTTCATCATGGGTATGGAAATCTTCATAAGGTCGCAGAACGATATTCTTGCGAATGGTCAGGCCCAGATCTTCACTGGTTCCGACCAATTCATGAGTACCCATAAAGTTGCGGTAGGTTCTGCGGATATTATTTGGTGTCCGCAGGCTTAAGTCTTGACCAAATAGCTCATTAAATTTAAGGGAAACTTTAAGGTCATTTCCATCAGCTTTTTCCTCTACAGTGACAAATGGGTCGCCAGAGAAGGTTCCATCAGCCATCTTCCAAGTTTTCCACTCACTAATCGGCTTGTTATCTAATTTCCAGGTAATCTTACCAGCTTGAGCTCCCTGTTCTTGAATGGTTTCTTCAATGACAGCTTTTTCAGACATATAAACCTTGCTGTCAGCAAGCTGAACCTTGTTTTCTTCGCTACCAGCTGCGCGCGTCTCTGCATTGGCAGAAGCGTCGGCTTTTTCAGGGGCAGCCTCAGGCTGGCTGGTTTGCTCTGGTGATCCGGTTTGAGGAATAGTTACATTTTCTACGACTTTCTCTGAGCTTGCAGGCGTAGGCTGCTCGACGACAGTGCTGACTTTATTGGTCTCCTGTGGGGGTTCAGCAGGGCTGAGTGTGTCAGCGGCAGCATTTCCTTGGACTAAAACTGCTAAAAGAACTGCAGCTGAGACACTGAGGACTTGAGTATATAAGCGTTTCTTATATGAGTCTTTCATAAGAAACCTCCTTTGTAATGTGTTCTTAAATCTAGTATAGCAGGTTCTGTAACCGTTTTCAATCAAAAGCATAGAAAAAAATTAAACTTCTAACGAAAAGGACTAATATCTGTAATTTTTTGGACAAAAACTGGAAATCTGACTGACAGAAAGAGTGTTAATCGCTCTAATTAATATTAATTTTTCAAGAACTTGTTTATGACTGCTTTTACATAAGGTTTTATGCAAAATTTGAAGCCTTGATTTCTGCAAATTCATGCAAAATCTATTCATTTATGCTACAATATTAGCAATAAATATGATTGGAGCAAACGATGAAAGCGATTATTACGGTTGTTGGAAAAGATAAGACGGGGATTGTGGCCGGTGTATCTACTAAAATTGCAGAATTAGGCTTGAATATTGATGATATTTCCCAGACTGTTTTGGATGAGTTTTTTACGATGATGGCAGTTGTTTCAAGTGAAAAAAAACAAGATTTTGCGCTTCTTCGTAGTGAGTTTGAAACTTTCGGCCAAGAGCTCAATGTCAAAATCAATATTCAAAGTGCAGCGATTTTTGATGCTATGTACAATATCTAAGGAGAGGGCGCATGGATATTAGACAAGTTACAGAAACCATTGCCATGATTGAGGAGCAGAATTTTGATATTCGGACTATCACCATGGGCATTTCTCTCTTGGACTGTATTGACTCGGATATTGAGCGGGCAGCGGACAAGGTGTACCAAAAGATTACGACCAAGGCTAAAGATCTGGTGATGGTCGGAAATGAAATCGCAGCTGAGCTGGGGATTCCCATCGTCAACAAGCGGGTGTCTGTTACCCCGATTTCCCTGATTGGGGCAGCTACGGACGCAAAGGACTATCTGCCTCTGGCTCATGCTCTGGATCGGGCAGCAAAAGAAATCGGTGTGGACTTCATCGGTGGCTTCTCGGCCTTGGTGCAAAAGGGTTATCAAAAAGGGGATGAAATCCTCATTAATTCCATTCCGCGGGCTTTGGCTGAGACAGACAAGGTCTGCTCCTCTGTCAATATCGGCTCAACCAAGACTGGCATCAATATGACGGCAGTTGCGGATATGGGACGGATTATCAAGGAAACAGCCCAGCTTTCTGACATGGGTGCGGCCAAGCTGGTCGTCTTTGCCAATGCGGTAGAGGACAATCCTTTCATGGCAGGTGCCTTTCATGGTGTCGGTGAGGCAGATGTGGTCATCAATGTTGGCGTTTCTGGGCCAGGCGTTGTCAAGCGAGCCTTGGAAAAGGTCCGTGGTGAGAGCTTTGACGTTGTCGCTGAAACGGTCAAGAAAACGGCCTTCAAAATCACCCGTATCGGCCAGTTGGTCGGTCAGATGGCCAGCGAGCGTCTGGGCGTTAAGTTCGGGATTGTTGATTTGAGTCTGGCTCCGACGCCGGCAGTCGGTGATTCAGTAGCCCGTGTCTTGGAAGAAATGGGCTTGGAAACAGTTGGCACTCATGGTACAACAGCGGCACTTGCCCTTCTCAATGACCAAGTCAAAAAAGGCGGTGTCATGGCCTGCAATCAGGTTGGCGGACTGTCTGGTGCTTTCATTCCTGTTTCAGAGGACGAGGGCATGATTGCTGCTGTGCAAAATGGCTCGCTCAATTTAGAAAAGCTAGAAGCTATGACAGCTATCTGCTCGGTAGGTTTGGATATGATTGCCATTCCAGAGGCGACACCGGCTGAAACCATTGCAGCCATGATTGCGGATGAAGCGGCGATCGGTGTCATCAATCAGAAGACGACAGCTGTACGGATTATTCCAAAAGGCAAGGAAGGTGATATGATTGAATTTGGCGGACTCTTGGGAACAGCTCCGGTCATGAAGGTCAATCAGGCTTCGTCAGCTGCCTTTATCGCGCGTGGCGGTCAAATTCCAGCACCGATTCACAGTTTTAAAAATTAAAGTGAGCAATCACTGGGTGCTGCTAACTGGCTCTTTTCAACTCCCCCTTCGAATAAAATAGCTGGAAAGGAGATTTTCTATGTATAAGTTGCAATCAATTGAAGAGTATGGCACGACTCGGGTTCTCATCTTGGAAAATGTGGACACTGGACGTCAGGAGCGCTGTTTTGATGATTCATTGCTTTTGGATTTCAATAATTTTGAATTTATGAAAGTCGGCAATTCTTACCAATGCAAGATTTTACTGGTTGGGAAAGTTGATTCAGCAGGAGAACTGTTCACCTATTTGGGGAAGGAGCGGGTTGGCAGCAAAAAGTTACTGAAATTGGCAGGGTCAGATCAGTCGCTTTATTACTTGGACGAGGGCGGAGTCTGGTATACTTTGCAAGAAAATCAGTCGCTTATGGTTAGTTATTCCCGCAAGGATTTGATTCAGGTAGAGGAGACTATTCATCCCAGTCTGCGCTAGTTTGATGTTGAAAGGCAGGGCTGCCATCATTTCAAGGGGAATTTAGGAGAGAATATGACAAAGACAAGACTGTTTATTATCCGCCATGGCAAGACCATGTTTAATACCATTGGCCGAGCTCAGGGCTGGTCGGACACACCGCTGACAGCGGAAGGTGAACGCGGGATTCATGAGTTGGGTATTGGGTTGCGGGAGTCTGGCTTGGAATTTGTAAAAGCCTTCTCCAGTGATTCAGGTCGCACGATTCAGACTATGGGGATTGTTTTGGAAGAGTTATAACTAACGGGCAAGATTTCTTATCGGTTTGACAAGCGCATCCGGGAGTGGTGTTTTGGTAGTTTTGACGGTGCCTATGGTGGAGAGCTTTTCCACGGGGTCATTCCGCGGGTGCTGGATACAGACG
The DNA here is from genome assembly GCF_001578725.1 of Streptococcus sp. DD04. Lineage (NCBI taxonomy): Bacteria > Bacillati > Bacillota > Bacilli > Lactobacillales > Streptococcaceae > Streptococcus > Streptococcus sp. DD04. Next base: position 41,607 of record NZ_KQ968979.1, on the reverse strand, counting down.
ATTATAAAGAACTGAGCCTGCCAGATTTAGCAAATGGCTTGGTTGAAGTGGATACAGCTGGCTGGGCTGAACCTTGGGAACAGCTTGGTGGTCGGATTTTAGAAGGGTTTACGGCTATTGCTCAAGATGTGGAAGCTGCTGGTGGGGGCAATGCTTTGGTTGTCAGCCACAGTATGACCATTGGGACTTTTACCTATCTGATCGACGCAGCCATTACCAAAAATCCTGGTGTCCAAAATGGTAGTGTGACAGTTGTCGAATATGAAAAGGGGCAATTTACGCTGCAGGTCTTGGGAGATATGTCCTACCGTGAAATTGGTGCCAAGATTCTGGATATGCAAGAATAGCCGAGGAGAAAGTGAAAAGCAATGATTTAATAGGATTTTCTGAAACCGAGGCAGGTGGACTATTTGATAAGCACTTCTCATTTGGTTTGCAAGCTGCAGCGGCTGAGTCTGCTCTGGGCTGTTTTGCTTAGTTTTCAGCTTCATTATGAGAAGAGTAGATTAGTACATCATTGATTGTCATAAATTGAATGCAAGTTTAGCTATGCTAGGCTTGTGTTTTTATTTCTCAAAAGTATACTTTAATAAATGAAAAGTATAGACATTTAAAAAAAGAAGAGGCAGATTTTTGGTATAATGGCTTGGACGGTAGGCGTACTGGACAAACAGACAGAGTCTGTATTATAATAAGATTAAGAAAAAAGAAGCAGAAGAGAGCTTGGCCAAAGTAAAATATGAAGAAATAGCCGATGTTCTCTGAGATAAAATTACTCAATAGCCTCCTTGTTGCCTACTCAATCGAAACTTGCAAAAGGGGTTGGCGCCAGCCAGATGACTATGATCAAAAGTACCTAAATTGTTCGGTTTCCGATCCTGTTTTACAAGTGGAACAGGTCGTTTATCTGGAAAATGGTCGGCCGATTGAATATTCAAGAAGCCGTAATCGTTTCGACACCAAGGGCTATTCCTTATTGGATGTAAAAAATATTTAAGGAGAATGTTGTTATGTCAGAACCATTATTTTTACAGTCTGTGATGCAGGAGAAGATTTGGGGCGGCACTAAGCTGCGCGATGTCTTTGGCTATGAGATTCCTAGCGACCATGTGGGCGAATACTGGGCTATTTCAGCTCATCCTAATGGCGTGTCAACTGTCAAGAATGGACGCTTTGCCGGTCAGAAGTTAGATGCTCTCTATGCCGAGCACCGTGAGCTCTTTGGCAATCGTCCAGAGCCTGTCTTTCCGCTTTTGACGAAGATTTTAGATGCCAATGACTGGCTCAGTGTTCAGGTCCATCCTGATGATGCTTATGGACTAGAGCATGAAGGCGAACTTGGCAAGACTGAGTGCTGGTATGTTATCGCTGCAGACGAAGGAGCAGAGATTATCTACGGTCACAATGCCAAGAGCAAGGAAGAGCTGCGCCAGCAAATCGAGAGCAAGGACTGGGATCATCTCCTGACCAAAATTCCAGTCAAGGCTGGCGACTTCTTCTATGTACCAAGTGGAACCATGCATGCCATTGGCTCAGGGATTCTGATTTTAGAGACTCAGCAGTCTAGCGACACAACCTATCGGGTCTATGACTTTGATCGCAAGGACGATGCTGGTAATCTTCGTGAGTTGCATTTGGAGCAATCGATTGATGTTCTGACTATCGGTGAGCCAGCTAATAGCCGTCCCGTTACCATTCAGGCAGACGATTTGACGTCTACTCTTTTGGTAGCCAATGACTTCTTTGCTGTTTACAAGTGGGACATTGCTGGTTCTGTTGAGTTTAAAAAGACAGCAGATTACAGTCTGTTTAGCGTCTTGGAAGGTGTTGGCGAGCTGGAAGTTGATGGAACAGTTTATCCTCTTGAAAAAGGGGAGCATTTCATCCTGCCAAGCGACGTCAAAGAATGGACTTTGTCTGGCGACTTGCAGCTGATTGTCAGCCATCCATAGAGAAAGGCGGATTTTGTGCTTGATAAGGTAAGAGAAACAAGTGTTGATGAAGATATTCTTGATTTCTTGAAGTATGTCTAATTTGGTGATTTTTCAAATCCTATCGAAGCAGCAAGCGGGCGGGCCTATCTTGATATGAACAGAACGCTAAGACTGAAGCCGTTGCCAGATGATGTTAGGCTAATGTTACGACGAAAAGTAAACTTAATATTTGCAGAAGAGTTACCTAAACTCTCTTTGAAGGACATTCCCAATCAAGATTCTTTTGATTCTTGGCACCAAAATGTAAGCAATCAAATGAAAAGGATTTACTTAGACAATGGGGTTGTGTTTACATATGGCCATGCGCAAAAATGGCTCAATATGACCATCAAGTATTTATATATGCTTGAAGCGACTTCATTTGATGAAGTGTTTGAGTATTTGCATGTTCCGTTGGATAACTATGTTTTTGACATTTCTAGCAGTAATCTGGGCCTAGAAAAACCAAAGCAACCTTGGAGTCGCTGGGATGATTATGATCATCAGTATTTAGCTTATCAAAAAGCAATTAGAAAAAAGATTTCGCAGGGTAGTCCTTTACGCTGGGAATTCAGATATTGGCTAAAAGCAGTACAAGGTATAGAAAAGGACTAGCCGATCTTGTGCTCTGTGGAATGATTGATGTTAGAGAAACGCATGAAAAGATTCTTAAAACAGATTTCATGCGTTTTTATTATGGTTTCAAACCATTCTTATCATTTGAAAGCGGGATGAAAAATGCAGTTAAAGATTGAAATGACTGTGTTTTTTTGTCTTCTTACTCCTTCTTTCATTCTTGAAAGATATAGGGAAACGTGCTATAATGAGAAGAAACATTTAAAAACAGAACACAAACAAGTAAGGGAAAAAATGGCTAATATTTTAAGAACAATCATTGAAAATGATAGAGGAGAATTAAGAAAACTAGAGAAAATGGCAGATCGGGTCATTGCTTATGAAGATACAATGGCTGCGATGACTGATGAAGAACTGCAAGCAAAGACAGCAGAATTCAGAGAGCGTTGTGCGAAAGGCGAAAGTTTAGATGATCTTTTGTATGAAGCTTTTGCAGTTGTCCGAGAAGGTGCTAAGCGCGTTCTGGGGCTCTTTCCTTATAAAGTGCAGATCATGGGGGGGATTGTCCTCCACCACGGAGACGTTCCGGAAATGCGTACAGGAGAAGGAAAGACTCTGACCGCAACGATGCCGGTTTATCTGAATGCTCTTGCAGGAAAAGGAGTACACGTTGTCACTGTCAACGAATATCTGACAGAGCGGGATGCAACTGAAATGGGTGAGCTGTATTCTTGGCTGGGCCTTTCGGTTGGGATTAACCTAGCGGCTAAATCTTCTATTGAAAAGAGAGAAGCCTATGCTTGTGATATTACTTATTCAACCAATGCGGAGATCGGTTTTGACTATCTGCGTGACAATATGGTCGTTCGCGCTGAAAATATGGTTCAACGCCCGCTTAATTACGCCTTGGTTGATGAGGTGGACTCAATCTTGATTGACGAGGCCCGTACGCCCCTGATTGTATCTGGTCCAACCTCTTCTGATACAAATCAGCTTTATCACATGGCGGATCATTATGTAAAATCTCTTGCTAAAGAGGATTACATCATTGATGTTCAGTCTAAGACCATTGGCCTTTCGGATTCTGGTATCGACAAAGCTGAGAGCTATTTCAAGTTAGATAATCTTTATGATATTGAAAATGTTGCTCTGACTCACTTTATTGACAATGCCCTTCGAGCCAACTACATCATGCTTTTGGATATTGATTATGTAGTCAGTGAGGAGCAAGAAGTCTTGATTGTTGACCAGTTTACCGGTCGGACGATGGAAGGACGCCGGTATTCAGATGGTCTGCACCAAGCAATTGAAGCAAAAGAAGGTGTGCCAATCCAAGATGAAACTAAGACCTCGGCTTCTATCACTTATCAAAATCTTTTCAGAATGTACAAGAAGCTCTCTGGAATGACCGGTACAGCAAAAACAGAAGAAGAAGAGTTTCGTGAAACCTACAATATCCGAGTGATTCCAATCCCTACGAACCGTCCTGTAGCTCGGATTGACCATCCAGATTTGCTCTATCCAAGTCTTGAATCCAAGTTCAAAGCAGTCGTTCAAGATGTAAAAGCACGTTATGAGAAAGGCCAGCCGGTTCTTGTCGGTACGGTTGCCGTTGAAACTAGTGATTTTATTTCTAAAAAATTAGTTGAAGCTGGTGTGCCTCATGAAGTTTTGAATGCCAAAAATCACTACAAAGAAGCACAAATTATCATGAATGCTGGCCAGCGCGGTGCTGTAACGATTGCGACCAACATGGCCGGACGTGGTACGGATATCAAGCTGGGTGAGGGTGTGCGTGAGCTGGGTGGACTTTGTGTCATCGGTACAGAGCGTCACGAAAGTCGCCGGATTGACAATCAGTTGCGCGGACGTTCAGGGCGTCAGGGAGACCCAGGTGAATCTCAGTTTTATCTGTCGCTTGAAGATGAGCTGATGCGTCGTTTTGGTTCTGAGCGAATCAAGGCTCTGCTTGAGCGGATGAACCTCAGCGAAGAAGAGTCTGTTATCAAATCTCGGATGCTGACTCGTCAAGTTGAAGGCGCTCAAAAACGGGTTGAAGGAAATAACTATGACACCCGGAAGCAAGTCCTTCAATATGACGATGTCATGCGCGAACAGCGGGAAATTATCTATGCAGAACGCTACGATGTGATCACTGCCAATCGTGATTTGAGTCCTGAGATCCATGCTATGATTAGACGGACAATTGATCGGATCGTAGATGGCAACAGCCGTGCTGAAGCGAGCGAAAGGCTTGCAGCTATCCTGAATTTTGCTAAGTACAATCTGGTCTCAGAAGATTCTATTTCTGAGAATGATTTAGAAGGAAAATCAGACCAAGAAATCAAAGCTTATCTATTTGAGCGTGCTTCAGAAGTTTATGATAACCAAATTGCAAAACTGCGAGATGAAGAATCCGTACGTGAATTCCAGAAGGTTTTGATTTTGCGTGTAGTAGACAGTAAGTGGACAGACCATATTGACGCACTTGATCAATTACGTCAGGCTGTAGGACTTCGTGGATATGCTCAAAACAATCCGGTTGTTGAGTACCAAGCAGAAAGTTTCCGTATGTTTAATGCGATGATCGGTTCCATTGAATTTGATGTGACGCGTTTGATGATGAAAGCACAGATTCATGAGCAAGAGCGTCCGCGTACAGAGCACAATATCAGTACAACAGCTACTCGGAATATTTCTGCTAAGATCCCGAATCTTCTTAAAGATATAGATTTGTCTAAAGTTAAGCGAAATGATCTTTGTCCATGCGGTTCAGGAAAGAAATTTAAGAATTGTCATGGCCGTAAGTAGTTAAGGAGAGAAGATGGCATTTAAAGCAACTAGTCAACCAATCAACGTAGCAGAAGTGCGTCAGCTTGCAAAGCTAGAAGGCGATATTTTATCCCGTAAGCAAGAGCGTGATCGTCAATTGGAAGCCATTATCCGTGGCGAGGATGACCGGATTCTTTTGGTTATCGGACCTTGTTCTTCAGATAATGAAGAAGCTGTTTTGGAATATGCCAAGCGTCTCTCTGCTCTTCAAGAAGAAGTCAAAGACCGGATTTTTATGGTGATGCGGGTTTATACAGCTAAACCACGTACCAATGGTGACGGTTATAAAGGATTGATTCACCAGCCCAATGCGACAGCAGCACCTAGTCTAATCAACGGCATTAAGGCGGTTCGCAACCTGCATTATCGCGTGATTTCAGAAACTGGCATGACGACGGCTGACGAGATGCTTTACCCTGAAAACCTTCCTTTAGTGGATGATTTGATTTCTTATATGGCGATTGGAGCTCGCTCTGTTGAGGATCAGCAACATCGGTTTGTAGCCAGTGGGGCAAGTTTTCCGACTGGTTTGAAAAATCCAACTTCTGGTAATCTCAATGTTATGTTCAACGGCATCTATGCTGCCCAAAACAAGCAGAGTTTTCTTTTCTTAGGCCAAGAGGTTGAAACCAGTGGCAATCCCCTTGCTCATGCGATTTTGCGGGGCTCTATCAATGAATATGGGAAAAATATTCCTAATTACTATTATGATAACCTGTTAGATACAATTGCGCAGTATGAAAAGATGGGGCTGGAAAATCCTTGCATTATTATTGATACCAATCATGATAATTCAGGCAAACGGTATATGGAACAGGTTCGGATTGTCCGTCAAACCTTGATTAATCGTGATTGGAATGAGAAAATCAAGTCGGCTGTTCGAGGTTTTATGATTGAATCTTATTTGGAAGACGGCCGTCAGGATGAGCCAGAAATTTTTGGGAAATCCATTACGGATCCGTGTCTGGGCTGGGACAATACAGAAGTATTGGTCCGCGAGATTTATGAAACATTGGGGCAATAATATGGTATTTATCGAAAAAGGTCAGAGAATTGATATTGAGCAAATCAAGTCAAAAACGAGACTGAGCGGCCAAGCTTTAGCCAACAAAAATAAAAGGGATCAGGAGCTTGCTAGGATTCTCAGCGGTCAGGATGATCGCATTCTCCTAGTCATCGGTCCTTGTTCTTCTGATAATGAAGATGCTGTTTTAGAATATGCCCGCCGTCTGTCTGAACTGCAAAAAAAGGTGGAGGACAGAGTCTTTATTGTGATGCGGGTATATACTGCCAAACCGCGTACTAATGGTGACGGCTATAAGGGCTTGGTTCACCAGCCAGACACCTCGAAAGCACCTAGCCTTATTAATGGGATTCAAGCAGTTCGTCAGCTGCACTACCGTGTGATTACGGAAACTGGTCTGACAACTGCGGACGAGATGCTTTATCCTACCAATTTGAGACTGGTGGATGATTTGGTTAGCTATCACGCAGTTGGAGCTCGCTCAGTGGAGGATCAAGAACACCGCTTTGTAGCATCAGGAATTGATGCGCCAGTCGGGATGAAAAATCCAACTTCTGGTAATTTGGGAGTAATGTTCAATGCGATTTATGCTGCTCAGAATATGCAAACCTTCCTCTTCCACAATCAAGAAGTAGAGACTTCTGGAAATCCGCTGGCTCATGCAATTCTCCGCGGCTCCATTGATGAATATGGCAAAAACCGCCCAAATTTCTATTATGAAATTTTGTTAGATGCTATTGCTAACTATGAAAAATTAGGCTTGGAAAATCCTTTTATCATTATTGATACCAATCATGATAATTCAGGCAAACGGTATATGGAGCAAATTCGGATTGTCCGTCAAACCCTTATCAATCGTGCTTGGAACGAGAAAATCAAACAAACGGTTCGAGGTTTTATGATTGAGTCTTATCTGGAAGACGGACGGCAAAATGAGCCTGAAGTCTTTGGTAAATCTATCACTGACCCTTGCCTAGGCTGGGACAATACTGTCCAGCTGATTGAAGAAATTTATGATGCTTTAGCTAAATAAAAAGTGAAAGGAAGACAGGGGTTTTCAGTTTGAAATCAACTGTCTGAAAGGATAAACTCAGCTGGGAATCGGCTGAGTTTTCTCGCATTACTCAAGAGAAATATGATTAAAGGACATGGAATTGATTTAGAGGAAGTATCCTCTATTGAGCGGGCCTATAGCAAGAATTCTCGCTTTGCCCAGAAAGTATTGACACCAAAAGAATTTTCCCGCTTCGAAGAATTGAAAGGGAAAAGGAAAATGGAGTATCTAGCCGGTCGTTGGTCGGCAAAAGAAGCTTTTTCCAAGGCCTGGGGAACGGGGATTGGGAAAGTGACCTTTCAGGATTTGGAAATCTTGAACAATCAACAAGGAGCTCCCTACTTTAGCCTGTCACCTTTTGATGGCAAGGTCTGGGTATCCATCAGTCATGCAGGCAATCAGGTTATTGCCAGTGTTATTTTGGAGGAAGAAAATGAAAGCTAGTCTACATAGACCCAGCCAAGCTGTTGTCGATCTATCAGCAATTTACTTTAATATTGAACAAATTATAAGTCATATACCAGAAGAAGTTGAAAAGTGGGCGGTTGTCAAGGCGAACGCCTATGGACATGGAGCAGTTGCTGTATCAAAATATATCGACCCTATTGTAGATGGTTTTTGCGTTTCTAATGTCGACGAAGCTTTAGAGCTTCGCGAAGCTGGACTCAGCAAAAAAATCTTGATTTTGGGAGTTTCTGAAGTGGATGTGGTTCCCTTGATCATTGAGAAGGAAATTACCTTAACAGTTGCTGGTTTAGAATGGTTGGAGCTGCTCTTAAATAGGCAGAGCGATCTGTCTGGGCTGACCGTTCATATCAAGGTTGATTCTGGGATGGGCCGCATTGGTTTTCGCTCTGGCAAAGAAGTTCGAGAGGCCATTCATCGTTTGCAGGGAGCGGGTGCCTTTGTAGAAGGGATTTTTACCCATTTTGCAACGGCCGATGAGATAGAGACTGCCAATTTTTCAGCTCAGTTAAGTCGTTTTGAAGAAATTTTAAGTGAGTTAGATTTCCTGCCGCCGATTGTTCATGCCAGCAACTCAGCAACTACTCTTTGGCATAGTGAAACAATTATGAATGCTGTTCGTCTGGGAGATATTATCTATGGGCTTAATCCTAGCGGACGGGTGCTGGAGTTGCCCTATGAGGTCAAACCAGCTTTAAGCTTAGAATCAGCCTTGGTCCATGTCAAAGAAATTCAGGTGGGTGCCCATGTTGGTTATGGTGCGACTTATACTAGTGATAGCCAGCAAATTATTGGTACCATTCCTCTAGGCTATGCGGATGGCTGGACACGAGATATGCAGGGCTTTGACGTCTTGGTCGATGGTCAGCGCTGTCCTATTGTCGGCCGGGTTTCCATGGATCAGATCACAGTGCGCCTGCCTCGGGCTTATCCCCTTGGCACGCCAGTTGTTTTGATTGGAAATAGCGGAGCTGAGACCATTACGGCGACAGATGTGGCAGAAAAGCGTGGCACCATTAACTATGAGGTGGTCTGCTTGATTAGCGACCGCGTACCGAGAGTTTATAAAGACTAAAGAGAGATGAAGGGAAGCGCTTGAAGTATTTGATAATGTTCTAGCTTGCTTCCTCCCTTGTCTGTGATTTTAGCACCGTACAGTATCAGAACTGAAAGAGGAATTATGAATTTACACCAACCTTTGACGGTTCTGCCTGGTGTGGGACCGAAATCAGCAGAAAAATTTACCAAGCTGGGCTTAGAGAGTTTGCAGGATTTGCTGCTTTATTTTCCTTTTCGTTATGAGGATTTTAAGAGCAAGAATGTCCTAGACTTGGAGGATGGAGAGAAGGCGGTTGTTTCTGGTCAGGTTGTGACCCCGGCCAATGTCCAGTATTATGGCTACAAGCGCAATCGCCTGCGTTTTACCATCAAGCAGGGAGAAGTCGCTTTGGCGGTTAATTTCTTTAACCAGCCTTATCTGGCAGACAAGATTGAAGTGGGAGCTAGTATAGCCGTTTTTGGTAAGTGGGACAAAGCCAAGGTCAGTTTGACTGGCATGAAGCTTCTGGCTCAGGTTGAGGACGACTTGCAGCCTGTTTATCGAGTTGCCCAAGGAATTAGTCAGGCCAGTCTAGTCAAGCTGATTAAGGTGGCCTTTGACCAAGGTCTGGATCAGTTATTGGAGGAAAATCTTCCTCCTGTCCTTCGGGAGCGCTATCAGCTTTTGGGGCGCACTCAAGCTGTGCGGGCTATGCATTTTCCAAAGGACCTGGCGGACTACAAGCAGGCTTTGCGTCGGGTTAAATTTGAAGAGCTGTTTTATTTTCAGATGCAGTTGCAAGTTCTAAAGCAGGAGACCAAGGATGTCAGCCAGGGACTAGCTATCCCTTGGCAGGAAAAAATGTTGGCTCAAAAGAAGGCCGAGCTGCCTTTTGCCCTGACTGAGGCTCAGAAGCGGAGTCTGGAAGAAATTCTCAGTGATTTGCAATCGCCTGGTCACATGAACCGCCTCCTGCAGGGAGATGTTGGCAGTGGTAAGACCGTGGTGGCTGGCTTGGCCATGTATGCCGCCTATACGGCTGGTTACCAGTCGGCTTTGATGGTTCCGACAGAAATCTTGGCTGAGCAGCATCTGGATAGCCTGACTCAGCTCTTTCCTGAGCTGAATTTGGCCCTCCTGACTGGTGGGATGAAAGCCGCTGAACGTAGGGAGACCTTGGCTGCAATAGAGTCGGGGCAAGTAGATATGGTGGTCGGCACCCATGCCTTGATTCAGGAAGGGGTGGTTTATCATCGACTGGGTCTGGTCATTATTGATGAGCAACATCGTTTTGGGGTGGACCAGCGCCGGATTTTACGGGAAAAGGGAGACAATCCTGATGTCCTCATGATGACGGCTACGCCTATTCCTCGGACTCTGGCTATTACAGCTTTTGGCGATATGGACGTCTCCATCATTGACCAGATGCCGGCTGGTCGCAAGCCTATCATCACCCGCTGGGTCAAGCACGAACAGCTGGAAGTGGTCTTAGACTGGATGAAAAAAGAGCTGGCCAAGGGGGCTCAAGTCTACTTTATTTCTCCTTTGATTGAAGAATCAGAGGCATTGGACTTGAAAAACGCGATTGCTCTAGAGGAAGAGCTCAAGGCCTACTTTGCCAATCAGGCTCAGGTGGCTCTCCTCCACGGTCGCATGAAAAATGACGAAAAAGAAGCCATTATGCAAGACTTCAAGGTCGGGAAAACAGATATTCTAGTGTCGACTACAGTTATTGAAGTCGGGGTCAATGTTCCAAATGCGACCATCATGGTTATCATGGATGCTGACCGCTTCGGTCTCAGCCAGCTTCATCAATTACGGGGGCGGGTTGGCCGAGGTCACAAGCAGTCTTATGCCGTGCTAGTTGCCAATCCCAAGACGGAGTCTGGGAAGCAGCGCATGAAAATCATGACGGAGACCACAGATGGCTTTGTTCTCGCTGAGGAAGACCTCAAGATGAGAGGTTCTGGTGAAATTTTCGGTACCCGCCAGTCCGGTATCCCAGAGTTTCAGGTGGCGGACATCGTGGAGGATTATCCGATTTTGGAAGAAGCGCGCAAGGTAGCCAGCCAGATTGTGGCGAATCCCAACTGGCGGCAAGATGCCAATTGGCGCCTGATTGCCCGACATTTGGAGCTTCGGGATTATCTAGACTAAAGGAAACAATGAGAAACCTAGGACGAAGAACTTCCTAGGTTTTTATGCGTCTTAGTAAGTCCAGTTTTTGAGGCTTCGCTCGGAAAAGTGATCGGGCGAAGTGAAGAGGTGTGAGTGTCGTAGCTTTTAACCAAGTGCATGGTTGAGTCTAGAGCTATGGTTGTCGGGACAGGAGCATGACACTTATCTTAAGCTTTCTGCAAGAAAATTCTAAGCCTTCCTTAAGTTTTCAGAATTATAATGACAGCATTAAAAGAAACGAGGTAGCAAGATGAAAGTAGAAGTTAAAGTCAACTATAAAAAAGAATTTAAAAAAGGAGTAAAAGGAGTTCCGAGTTATGGTTATTGACTATCTCAGTAAAATAGCAGAGTCTATATTTCAGCTCTTTATCTAATCAAAATAAGCCAGTCACAAAAGCATGACAGGCTTATTTGGTCTTATCCTTCAATATAGTCTTTTAATTCTTTACCAGTTAATTCAGCGTTGAGAGCGATTAGCAATTTGATGCGGGCTTTTGGGGCATTAAGCTCCTTGACAAACATGACTCCAGCTTGGTGTAGCTTAACGCCGCCCCCCTCATAAGCATAGACAGGTTCGGCTATGCCGTTGAAGCAACGTGAGACTAGGGCGATGGGAAGACCTGCTTTTGCCATCTCTGTTAATTTTTCAGCCGCTTCTCTCGGTAGATTGCCAGCGCCAAAGGCTTCAATAATCAGACCGTCTAGCTTTGGCAAATCTAGCATATCTAGGAGTTCTGTCTTCATACCGGCATAGGCTGGAATGATGGGGACAAGCCCAGAAATGCTGTTCAGGTCAAAACGAACGCGGGGCTCTGCTGTTTTGAAATAGAGGATTTCTTGCTTCATAACGAGACCTAAAGGGCCGTGCGTCGGAGTTTGAAAGGTGCTGACATTCGTGGTATGGGTTTTGGTGACATATTTGGCAGCATGGACTTCATCATTCATGACGACAAAGACTCCCTTGCCACGGGCTTTCTCGTCGCTGGCAACTCGCAGAGCGGTTAGGTAATTATAAAGCCCATCACTGCCTAATTCATTAGAACTCCTCATGGCTCCGGTCAGAACAACAGGAATGTCAGGCAGGTCCATGGTATCAAGGAAGTAGGCTGTCTCCTCCAGAGTATCTGTCCCGTGAGTAATGACCACTCCGTCGTAGTGATCAGCATCAGACTTTATTTTTTGGTAGAGTTCCAGCATGTGCTGGGGAGTGATGTGAGGGCTAGGGATATTGAAGAAATCAAGCGCGGCCACTTCAATGCCGCTTAAAGGCACGGCTACATGGTTCATGGGATTATCATGGCTGCTATTGACAGCACCGCTTCCGTCTGCCTGCATGGAAATGGTCCCGCCAGTGTGTAAAACTAAAATTCGCTTATTCATAGGTGAGCTTCTCCGTGAATTGTGTTATAATTTATTGTATCATAAAAGGAAAGAATGAGAAAATCAATGGAAGTAAAAGCCGTCTTTTTCGATATCGATGGGACACTGGTCAATGACAGTCGAACGGTTTTGAAATCGACAGAGGCCGCCATTAAAAGTTTGAAAGAACAAGGGATTTTGGTCGGTTTAGCAACAGGCCGCGGTCCTTTCTTTGTCAAACCTTTTATGGAACAGCTGGATTTAGATTTTGCGGTGACCTATAATGGCCAGTATATTTTTGCAAAAGACAAGGTGATTTCTGCTACGCCGATTGACAAACAAAGCCTGCGCGATTTGATTGCCTACGCTAAGAAGCACCGGAAGGAAATTTCCTTTGGAACAGCAGAGGCCATGCAAGGTTCAAAAATCATGACTTTTGGCATGAGTTCTTTTTCTCAGTGGGCCAGCCAGTTTATCCCTAAGAAATGGGCTCGAACAGTTAGTCGTGGTTTTAATAGAGTTATCGGCAAGGCGCTTCCTCAGCAGGAGAAGGAGCTCTTACAGTTGATTCAAGAGCCGATTTATCAAGTGCTTATATTGGCGGATCCAGCTGAAAGTCAAAAGATTGAAGCGGATTTTCCGCATTTGAAATTTACTCGGTCGAGCCCCTATGCAGCGGATATTATCAATCAAGACATGTCCAAATTGGAAGGAATTCGCCGAGTTGGCAAGGAATATGGCTTTGATATCAATCAAGTGATGGCTTTCGGGGACTCGGACAATGACTTAGAAATGCTGTCGGGTGTCGGCTTATCTATTGCCATGGGCAATGGAACCAGCTCTGTCAAGAAAGTGGCTAAGCACACGACTAGCAGCAACAGTCAGGATGGTATCCATCGCGCGCTGGAACATTTCGGTATTCTGGCAAGTGAGAAAGTCTTTGTTTCCAGCGATCATCATTTCAATAAAGTAAAGACCTTCCATGGTGTGATGGATGAATGCACGCAGGAAGAGCCAATCGCTTGGACACCAGAAGATGCACGGCATCGTGCTGATTTTAAGTTGGAAGAGCTAGTTGAATTTCTCAGAGCGGCCAGTCGTTCCGAAGCAGAATTTGATCAATCCATTTCAAGGATGCACCAGGCTTTGGATAAGGCGGCTACCAAGGTTCGCAGCAAGCGAGAGGCCGAAGTTTCGTTAGTCGGTCAAGTAGACGCCCTAATCGACACGCTTTACTTCACTTATGGCAGCTTTGTCTTGATGGGAGTGGATCCCGAGCGGATTTTTGATATTGTCCATCAGGCTAATATGGGGAAAATTTTCCCAGATGGAAAAGCGCATTTTGACCCAGTAACGCATAAGATTCTGAAACCGGATGACTGGGAAGAAAAATATGCTCCAGAGCCTGCAATTAAACGAGAACTAGAGCGGCAGATTCAGGCTTATCAGCGCAACAAAAGCCACGACAAGTAAGCCAAAAACAAAAAAATATTTGGTGCTGAACAATTATAAATATATAGAAACTGGACAGGAGCTCAGCCAAAATAGAAAAAAAGACCTGAGATTTGATTTTTGCAATGCTCATCTCAGGTCTTTTAAAATGCTCCGTATTTGAAGAGAAATGGAGTAAGGATGGTCACTTACAGAGTCTTTTCCTTATCTCTAACAACTAGCAAATCCACTTTGGCATGACGCAGAATGTATTCTGATGAAGAGCCAACCAGCAAACGCTCAAAGGCGTTGAGTCCGGTGGCGCCGACCATAATTAGGTCCACCTTATGCTCATCAGGAATCTCTGTAGCCAAAAGTGTTTTAGGATTTCCCATTTCGATAACGATGTCAACGTGCTTAATTCCAGCATTTTGAGCTTTTTCTTTATATTTTTCAGCCAACTTTTTGGCATCTTCCTGCAGCTCCTCATAGACGTCGGCATCAAAGGTTGAAATGCTTTGAAGAGCTCGTGTATCAATGACATGAGCAATCGTGAGGCGCGAACCATTTCTGAGTGCTACATTCACCCCTTTTTCAAATGCAAGCTCAGCTTCGTGTGAGCCATCAACAGCGACCATTATATTTTCATATTTTTGTTGAACCATGGGACTACCTCCGTTCTTTATAAGGGACACGAGAGTTTCAAAAGCAGCTGCAACGAAATCTTTGAAGCCCTAAGTGTGCTTTGGGAAAGAAAATCAGGCAGCCGTATTTTAACTCAAATTCTATTTTAATATCTCTATTGTAACCCTTTTCAGAAAAAAAGTAAAGATAGAGTAGCAATCGAGACGATAGAGATATTGATGAAGTCACCTGTTTAAAAAATGATGAAAATAACAAAATGAGCTGTTAAAAGTCAAGATTAAGTAAATTCTGAAGCACAAATATAGTCAAATAACTAAGGTTTTAAAAAACATTTACATCAGAAAAGAGGTTTTTTGTAAACTAAAGTGCTATCCCCTCAAAATGTCGAAATCTATCTATCTATTTCAGAAAAGGCATGAAAAGTTTTTCTTGCTACAAAGAGCGTAAACAATAATATAGGGAAAGGAGCACAAAAAATGACCTCTTTTTAATTTGTTGTCAATCTTTTTTTCTGGTGGTATAATAAAACCATTCAGATGAATTGAGGAAAATAGGATGAAAGAATTTAACAAGTCCAGCAAACTGGAGCATGTAGCCTATGATATTCGTGGGCCAGTTTTGGAAGAAGCTATGCGGATGCGGGCTAATGGAGAGAAGATTCTCCGCCTCAACACAGGGAATCCGGCTGAGTTTGGCTTTACCGCACCAGATGAAGTCATCCATGACTTGATTATGAATGCACGTGATAGTGAGGGCTATTCCGACTCCAAGGGGATTTTTTCAGCCCGCAAGGCTATTATGCAGTATTGCCAGCTCAAGAAGTTTCCTAGGGTCAATATTGATGATATCTATCTTGGAAATGGTGTCAGTGAGCTGATTGTCATGTCCATGCAAGGACTCTTGGATGATGGTGACGAGGTACTGGTGCCGATGCCGGACTATCCGCTCTGGACGGCGGCTGTCAGTCTGGCTGGCGGAAATGCTGTTCACTATGTCTGTGATGAGCAGGCAGAATGGTACCCAGATATTGATGACATCAAGTCAAAAATCACGTCCAATACTAAAGCCATCATTATTATCAATCCTAACAATCCAACGGGAGCGCTTTATCCTAAGGATCTCTTGCTGGAGATTGTGGAAATTGCTCGCCAAAATAATCTCATTATCTTTGCGGACGAAATCTACGACCGCATGGTGATGGATGGGCATGTCCATACGCCAGTGGCTAGTCTGGCTCCTGACCTTTTCTGTGTCAGCATGAACGGTCTTTCCAAATCCCACCGAATCGCAGGTTTCCGGGTCGGCTGGATGGTCCTATCGGGTCCCAAGCAGCATGTCAAGGGCTATATCGAAGGGCTCAATATGCTTTCTAATATGCGCCTGTGCTCCAATGTCTTGGCTCAACAAGTTGTCCAAACCTCGCTCGGTGGTCATCAATCTGTGGACGAATTGCTGCTTCCTGGTGGACGGATTTATGAGCAGCGCAACTTCATATATCAGGCTATTCAGGATATTCCGGGTTTGTCGGCTGTTAAGCCTAAAGCCGGTCTCTATATTTTCCCGAAAATTGACCGAAACATGTACCGCATCGATGATGATGAGCAGTTTGTGCTGGACTTTCTTAAGCAGGAAAAAGTTCTTCTTGTTCATGGTCGAGGCTTTAACTGGCATGAGCCCGATCATTTTCGGATTGTCTATTTACCGCGGGTGGATGAGCTAGCTCAAATCCAAGAAAAAATGACGCGCTTCTTGCGCCAATATCGCCGTTAAATCTTTATTTGCAACAGCTCTCAGGAGCTGTTTTTTGATGAAAATTTTAGCTAATTTTTTATCTATTTTTGTTTTAAAAAGATTGGAAAGGTTCGACACTTTTCGTTATAAAATAAGCTATATCAAATTAAAAGGGTTCAAAATGAACCATTAGTTGAATTGTAGATAATTGTTCTTCAATACACAATTTTCAGATAATTATTGAAATTTTAGTGATTTCATGCTATAATTAGAAAATCAAATACGAGGTAAATGTATGGCAAACCTATTAGAAAAAACTAGGAAAATTACTTCTATCTTGAAACGTTCAGAAGAGCAGCTTCAAGAGGAACTTCCTTATAATGCAATCACTCGCCAGCTTGCTGATATTATTCATTGCAATGCCTGTATCATTAACAGTAAGGGCCGTCTTCTAGGCTATTTTATGCGCTATAAGACCAATAATGACCGTGTGGAAGCTTTTTTCCAGGATAAGAATTTCCCGGAAGGCTATGTCCAAGAAGCGAACATGGTTTATGAGACAGAGGCCAATCTGCCTGTCACGCATGATTTGACCATTTTTCCAGTGGAAACCAAGGATGAATTTCCAGATGGGCTGACCACGATCGCGCCGATTCATGTTTCAGGGATTCGCTTGGGCTCGCTGATTATCTGGCGTAATGATAAAGAATTTTTGGATGACGACCTGATTCTGGTCGAGATTGCCAGCACAGTGGTCGGGATTCAGCTGCTTAACTTCCAGCGGGAAGAGGATGAGAAGAACATCCGCCGTCGGACAGCTGTGACCATGGCGGTTAATACCCTATCTTACTCAGAGCTAAGAGCTGTTTCAGCTATTTTAGGCGAACTCAATGGCAATGAAGGTCAGCTGACGGCTTCTGTTATTGCGGATCGTATCGGGATTACCCGTTCAGTGATTGTCAATGCTCTGCGCAAATTAGAAAGCGCTGGGATTATTGAAAGCCGCTCGCTGGGAATGAAAGGGACTTATCTGAAAGTGCTGATTCCAGATGTCTTTGATGAAATTAAAAAGAGGGACTACTAATGGCAAAAGCGCTGATTTCAATTGATTATACGGTTGATTTTGTCGCAGAGGAGGGCAAGTTGACAGCAGGAGCGCCGGCTCAGGCGATTTCTGAAGCTATTTCCCAAGTAACCGAGGCGGCATTTGATCGAGGCGACTATATCTTCTTTGCTATTGATGCCCATGATGAGAATGATGCCTTTCACCCAGAAAGTAAGCTTTTTCCGCCCCACAATATCAAGGGAACGAGCGGTCGCAATCTTTATGGCCCCTTGGCGGATTTTTATGACAAGCATCAAGCGGACTCTCGAGTCTTTTGGATGGATAAGCGCCATTATTCTGCTTTTTCTGGTACGGACTTAGATATTCGTCTGCGGGAGAGAAAGGTAGACACGATCATTTTGACAGGAGTCTTGACGGATATTTGCGTCCTACATACGGCAATCGATGCCTATAATCTGGGTTATCAGATCCAAGTGGTAGAGCCGGCAGTGGCTTCTCTGTCAGAGGAAAATCACAAATTTGCCTTAAACCACTTGCAAAATGTTTTAGGTTCGACTATAATAAATACAATTTAAGAGTAAAAGAGAAGCAGAGTAGGCTTGCTGACTTGTACAGAGAGTGCTGATAGCTGAGAGCAGCACCAAGGAAGCAAAAACCGAAGAACATGTTTCGTAATCTTTTGTGTGATCAAGCACAAACGTCGCTCACGTTACGAGCGCAGAGGCTGCCTTTTAAGGCGGCGAATAACAGTGGTACCACGGCTTTCGTCTGTTTCATAGACGGAAGCTTTTTGTTTTGCAAAATGAAAAGTGGAGATACTGGAAGAAAGTTGCCAATATGCTCAAGGACAGGGTAGCTTGCAAATGGATTTGAAGGGGAAAGAATATGAAAGAAATTTTTATCGGAAACTATGGTTTAGAGCAGGTCGGACAGACCATGACCGCAACTGGCTGGGTGGCCAATATCCGCAATCACGGCAAACTAGCCTTTATTGAATTGCGGGACCGCGAGGGCTTGCTTCAGGTCTTCGTTGGCGGTGAGATTGAAGATTTTGCTAAGCTGGAAGACATTGGCAAAGAGGATGTCATTGCAGTGACAGGGCAAGTGGTTCAGCGTGAAGAGCGCTTTGTCAACAAGGCTATCAAGTCTGGTCAGGTTGAGCTTCGAGCTGAAAAGATTGAAGTCATTGCTAGCAGCAAGGCTCTGCCTTTTGAGCTGGATCAACATGCCCATACTGGCGAAGACCTGCGTCAGAAATACCGTTACCTAGACTTGCGGCGTGAGAAGATGACACATAACCTAAAGCTTCGTCATCAGGTCACTTCAACCATTCGGGAATATTTAAACGGTTTGGACTTTTTGGAAGTGGAGACGCCTTATCTGACTAAGTCGACACCTGAAGGGGCCAGAGATTTTTTAGTTCCTAGTCGGGTCTTTAAAAATCAATTCTACGCGCTGCCACAGAGCCCACAGATGCTCAAGCAGTTGCTGATGGGAGCTGGCCTCGAACGCTATTATCAGATTGTTCGTTGCTTCCGTGACGAAGATTTGCGGGGCGATCGTCAGCCGGAGTTCACTCAGGTGGACTTGGAGCTGAGTTTTGCCAGCGAGGAAGAAATCCGAGCTCTGGTTGAAGCCATGCTCAAGGCTGTTGTCAAGAAAACTCATGGTTTAGAGCTGACGGAAGATTTTCCAACTATCAGCTATGAAGAGGCTATGAGCCGCTTCGGCTCTGATAAGCCAGATACACGCTTTGGTTTAGAGCTGAAGAGTTTGACGGATTTGTGCCAGTCCAATGACTCGCTTCTCATCAAGAAAGCCTTGGATAGCCAAGAGGAAGTGATGGGAATCTGTGTGCCAGATGCAGCTAGTGCTTTTAGCAAGAAACAGCTGAGTCATTTTTATCAAGAAATGAAGGAATTTGGCTGCAGTCGTTTGGCCAGTCTCAAGGTTGAAGATAGCCAGTTGGTTGGTGATTTGGCTAGCACCTTTGAAACTGAAAGTCAGGAGTTGCTGGCACGTTTTGAGGCCAAAGATGGAGATCTCATCCTGCTAGTCATGGCCAAGAAGCGTCGAGCTCAGGAAGCTTTGGGACATCTGCGTATAGAAGTCGCAAAAGCTTTGGATTTGATTGACCCGAGTTTGCTTCATTTCCTCTGGGTTGTGGACTGGCCGTTGCTGGAGTGGAATGAAGACCAAAACCGCTATCAAGCCATGCACCATCCTTTCACACAGGGCATTTTTGAAGAAGGACAGGAGCCAGGCCAATTCCGCAGCCAGGCTTACGACATCGTCTTAAATGGCTATGAGATTGGCGGAGGGAGTCTGCGGATTCATGATCGGAAAGCTCAGGAAGCGATGTTTGAGCTATTGGGCATGAGCCGGGAAGACTATGAACGGGACTTTGGTTTCTTCCTAGAAGCTTTGGAATATGGCTTCCCACCACATGGTGGCTTGGCTCTAGGCTTGGATCGCTTGGTTATGATTTTGGCTGGGGAAGAAAATATCCGCCAAGTCATCGCTTTTCCAAAAAATGGTACTGGCTTTGATCCTATGCTGGAAAGTCCAAGTTTGGTGGACCAAAGACAGCTCAAAGAACTGCATTTGGAATTGAAGAATTAGCCTGAAATATGGTAAAATGAAATGATGCGAATTCCTGAAGAATAGCAGGAAGAAGCTGAAGAAAGGAGCTAGCGGATGGCAAATAAATGAGCGTCCCTGGCTTGTCAAAGTAAAGGTGAGCTGAAGCTCTGGAAATAAAAAAATCATCTCAAATTCTTATTTTCAGTCGCTAAAGCTCACATATCTTATGAAAGGAATCAGAGATGAAGATTACTCAAGAAGAAGTAAGTCACGTTGCTAAGCTGTCAAAACTGGCTTTTTCACCAGAAGAAACAGCTGAATTTGCGACGACCTTAACCAAGATTGTCGACATGGTCGAATTGCTCAATGAAGTGGACACGGAGGGGGTGCCTTTCACTTCTAATGTAGCTGCCAATATCAACTATATGCGAGAAGATGTGGCTCAGCCGGGCTGGAACCGGGAAGAGCTTTTCCAAAATGTACCTGAAAAAGAGCGGGGCTACATCAAAGTGCCTGCCATCCTAGATGACGGAGGAGATGCCTAATGACTTTTAATCACAAGACCATTGAAGAACTGCATGACTTGCTGGTCAAGAAAGAAATTTCTGCGGTAGAGTTAACTCAGGCAACTTTGGCAGACATCAAAGAACGGGAAGCAGCTGTGGACAGCTTTATTACTGTCAGCGAAGAGGAAGCTTTGGCTCAGGCTGCGGCTCTGGATGCTAAGGGTATTGATGCTGACAATCTTATGAGCGGAATTCCTCTGGCGGTTAAGGACAATATCTCAACCAAAGGAATCTTGACAACGGCTGCCTCCAAGATACTCTACAATTACAAGCCAATTTTTGATGCGACCAGTGTAGAGAAGCTCTACGGTAAGGACATGATTATCGTTGGGAAGACCAACATGGACGAGTTCGCCATGGGGGGATCCAGCGAAAACTCTTACTTTAAGACGACTAAGAATGCTTGGGACAGCAGCAAGGTTCCCGGTGGATCATCTGGTGGTTCAGCGACAGCTGTTGCCTCTGGTCAGGTTCGTCTGTCACTGGGTTCAGATACGGGTGGTTCCATTCGTCAGCCGGCTTCCTTTAACGGTGTAGTTGGTCTCAAGCCAACCTACGGCCGGGTTTCTCGTTTTGGTCTCATTGCTTTTGGTTCTTCTTTAGACCAGATTGGACCGTTCTCTCAGACAGTTAAGGAAAATGCTCAGCTTCTGAATGTTATTGCTGGCAATGACCCTAAAGATTCTACATCATCACAAGAGGCAGTGCCAGACTTTACCAGCAAGATTGGCCAAGACATCAAGGGCATGAAGATTGCCCTGCCTAAGGAATACATGGGTGAGGGAATTGACAGCAAGGTCAAGGAAACGATTTTAGCAGCAGCGAAGCACTTGGAAAGCCTGGGAGCTATCGTTGAAGAAGTCAGCCTGCCTCACAGCAAGTACGGCGTGGCTGTTTACTATATCATTGCTTCCTCTGAGGCTAGCTCTAACCTGCAGCGTTTTGACGGTATTCGCTATGGCTACCGCGCAGAAGGCATTGAAAATCTGGAAGATGTTTATGTCAAATCCCGCAGTGAAGGCTTTGGTGAAGAGGTCAAACGCCGGATTATGCTGGGAACGTTCAGCTTGTCATCCGGCTATTACGACGCTTACTTCAAGAAAGCTGGTCAGGTTCGGACCTTGATCATGCAGGATTTTGCTAAAGTTTTTGAAAAATACGATTTAATCTTAGGCCCAACTGCACCAACGGTAGCTTATGACTTGGGCAGTCAAAACCAAGACCCAGTGGCTATGTATCTGGCTGACCTTTTGACCATTCCGGTCAATCTGGCTGGCCTGCCGGGCATTTCAATCCCAGCTGGCTTTGCAGATGGTCTTCCTGTCGGCTTGCAGCTGATTGGTAACCATTTCGATGAGGCGACCATCTATCAGGCAGCCGCAGCATTTGAAGCGACGACTGACTACCACAAACAGCAGCCACTTATCTTTGGAGGTGAAAAATAATGAACTTTGAAACAGTTATCGGACTGGAAGTCCACGTTGAATTGAAGACCAATTCAAAAATTTTCTCACCAGCACCAGCTCACTTTGGTGAAGATCCAAATGCCAACACCAATATCATTGACTGGTCCTTCCCAGGTGTACTGCCTGTTATGAACAAGGGTGTTATTGACTATGGTATCAAGGCTGCTCTGGCTTTGAACATGGACATTCACCAGAAGATGCACTTTGACCGCAAGAACTACTTCTATCCAGACAATCCAAAAGCTTATCAAATTTCTCAGTTTGATGAGCCAATTGGCTACAATGGCTGGATTGAGATTGAGCTAGAAGACGGTACGACCAAGAAAATCCGTATCGAGCGGGCCCACTTGGAAGAAGATGCTGGAAAGAATACCCACGGCAGCGATGGCTACTCTTATGTGGACCTCAACCGCCAAGGGGTGCCGCTGATTGAGATTGTCTCTGAAGCGGATATGCGCAGTCCGGAAGAAGCTTATGCTTACCTGACAGCTCTCAAGGAAATCATCCAGTACACTGGCATTTCGGATGTCAAGATGGAAGAGGGCTCCATGCGGGTAGATGCTAATATTTCCATCCGTCCTTACGGTCAGGAAGAGTTTGGTACCAAGACTGAGCTGAAAAACCTTAACTCCTTCAACTTTGTCCGTAAGGGTCTGGCATTTGAGGAAAAACGCCAAGCAGAAATCCTACGCAGTGGCGGTCAAATCCGTCAGGAAACCCGTCGTTATGATGAAGCGACTGGCGAAACTCTGCTCATGCGGGTTAAGGAAGGTTCAGCGGACTACCGTTACTTCCCAGAGCCTGATCTACCTATCTTTGAGATCGAGGATGCTTGGATTGAGCAAGTACGCAGCAGCCTGCCAGCCTTTCCAAAAGAACGCCGTGCCAAATATGTGGGCGACTACGGTCTGTCTGACTACGATGCCAAGCAGCTGACAGCTACGAAGGCTGTGTCAGACTTCTTTGAAGCTGCTGTTGCTGCAGGTGGTGACGCTAAGGCTGTCTCTAACTGGCTCCAAGGGGAAGTGGCGCAATACCTCAATGCAGAAGGTAAGACCATCTCTGAGATTGAGCTGACGCCTGAGAATCTGACTGAGATGATTGCTTTGATTGCAGACGGTACGATTTCCTCTAAGATTGCTAAGAAGGTCTTTGTTCATCTGGCTAAAAATGGTGGCTCTGCTAAGGAATATGTACAAAAAGCAGGCCTGATTCAAATCTCAGACCCTGCCCAGCTTCTTCCTATTATCCAAGAAGTATTTGCCAACAATGAAAAAGCTATCAATGACTATAAGGGCGGCAACAAGAATGCGGCTAAGTCCCTGATCGGTCAGCTCATGAAGGCCACCAAGGGCCAAGCCAACCCGCAAGTAGCACAAAAACTGCTCAATGAAGAGTTGGAAAAACTTTAGAAATAAGTGAAAACCAGTCGTAAGGCTGGTTTTTTCTGAAGAGGAAGGTTGGGTTTTGATTTTATCTTATGTGGGAAAGGTTGTTTTCTTCATTCAAATGATAAAATTGTTTTAAAAGTTTATTGTTAGGGAGTATTGTACCTATGTATTAAAGCATAGATAGGAGAAGTAAGAATAAATGGAATAATGAGGTAAGAAAACTAAGGAACATCCTATTTCGGCAGAAAAATTTCTTTATGGTATAATGGTACTATCATTACGAGGAGGTGGGCTATGACTAAAACCGGCAATGTATTTACCCGATACTTCCAGCAGTTTGATTGGTCCGGTATTTTAGATGAAATATTCTCGAAGTTAGTTTCTTTAGTATTTTTAATTTTACTTTTTTATATTGCAAAGAAATCACTTCATCTTTTGGTAGCTAAGATTATTGCGCCATCTTTGAAATTATCTCGGCAGGATGAGGCTCGACAAAAGACTATTACGCGCCTGATTGAGAATCTGCTGAATTATGCGCTTTATTTTCTTTTGTTTTATTGGATTTTATCGATTTTGGGTATGCCAGTCTCGAGTCTTTTAGCTGGGGCAGGAATTGCCGGCGTAGCGATTGGGATGGGGGCCCAAGGCTTTCTGTCTGATCTGGTCAATGGCTTCTTTATTCTGCTAGAGCGACAGTTGGATGTGGGAGACAATGTCCGCTTGACCAACGGTGCTATCAAGATTGCCGGAACAGTCGTCAGCGTTGGGATTCGGACCACGCAGGTTCGCGATGCGGACGGTACACTTCACTTTGTGCCCAACCGAAATATCACCGTCGTCAGCAATCTTTCTCGTGGCGATATGCGGGTTCTAATTGATATTCCCATCTATGCAGAGACTGATTTGGATGAGATTTATCGGATTATTGCGAATGTGAATGAGGAAGCTATGCCAGAGCATCCAGAAATTCTGAAAGAACCTGATATTCTAGGACCGCAGATGGCTGCGAGTGGCCAGTTTAATTTTCGGGTCAGCCTAGTGGTGGAAGGCGGCATGCAGACCAGTATCTACCACATTTTTTACAGACTTTATCATGAGGCACTGTTAAAAGAAGGAGTGGCTCTGCCGACATTGGCTCCAGTTACAGGAAGTGGTTCAAAAGTTTAGGAGAGAAGAGTGATGAATGAAAATGAAAAACAAGGGATTATAGTGGATGGAAAGGGCTTGATTTACCAGTTAAAGAAGCCGCTTCATAAACAGGCTCTGTTCTGGACGACCTTGATATTGGGAATCGTGCTTTTCCTCATGACCATATTTTGTGCGGTCTTGTTCCTTATAACGCTAGGGCTAACTGTTGAAAACGAAGAATTACGAGCAAAACAGAGCCATGATTATAGCTACTCGGCTGAATATAAGTCTTATCGATTGGGAGAGGCGGTTGAATTTCCTGAAGGACTCAAGATTACAGTAAACTCTGTCCGCTTGGATAAGGATCGCACTTTGGGTGATGAATCAACAGGAAGTGCTGTTGTCGCCTCAGTGACGGTAGAAAACACGTCTAGCCGACAAATCCTGCTTAGTCCGTATTCATTTAGCTTATATGATCGGGATGATGAGGTTTATATTTTAGATGGCTCCACTTTTGATAACACACAAATCGGCACCAATCTAACCGCAGGAAAAACCATCACATTTGATTTAATATTTGACGGAGAAGATGGCGATGCAGGTCCTTATTCACTCGTATATGAGAATGTGAAATGGTCAAAAGAAAAGTCAAGTCAAGCAGTGTGAAATGATTTTAAGATAGTTTAATTAAGAGGCATCGTGGCATTTCAGAATAGTCACGATGCTTTTTTGTAAACATGACATCGCATGGCAAGTATTGTATAATAGGTAGAGGAGATGGAGTGACCATGCAGAATAATAGACTATTTCGGATATTGTACTACATTTTGGAGAGAGAAAAAGTGACTGCAACGGAGCTGGCTGAGAAATTTGAGGTCTCGGTCCGGACCATTTATCGGGATGTAGATTCTCTAAGCAGCGCGGGGATTCCGATTTACACCACGCAAGGAAAGGGTGGCGGTATAGAAATCGCAGAGGACTATGTCTTGCGGAAGTCCTTGCTGACAGCGGAGGAGAAAGAGCAAATCATGGCGGCTCTGCAAGGTCTGAATAGCACCAGTCAGCTTTACCAGAGTGACCTTCTCACAAAACTTTCGGCGCTTTTTCAAGTTAAAAATCCCAATTGGATTGAAGTTGATTTTAATCACTGGCAAAATGATAAAGTGTATGAAGAAACCTTTCATCAATTAAAAACTGCGATTCTAGGCAAGCACCTTGTTTCTTTTTCTTACTTTGCTAGTGATGAGCAGGAAACAAGTCGTCGTGTCAAGCCTGTGCGCTTGTTGTTTAAAAGTCAGAATTGGTATCTTTATGCTTTCTGCCTCTTGCGACAGGAATTCAGGTATTTTAAGTTATCTCGACTGAAAAATCTGGAGCGGCTGGAGGGAAGGTTTGAGGACAGCTTTGAAGATGTCGTCTTGGAAAAAGAACTGACCTATGAAAATACGATTGAGTTAGCAGTCAAGTTTGATCGCAAAGTAGCTTTCAGAGTTTATGACGAAATAAGTGGAGACATTCGGACAGATGCGGAAGGAAATCTGTACACAGAAATAGAAATTCCCGACGACCATCGTCTATATAGTTACATCCTTTCCTTTGGAGACGCTGTGGAGGTCTTAGAGCCGCCCGAAATCCGAGTGAAAATGAAAGAAATGATTCATAAGCTAGCAGAAAAATATAAAACTTGACATAGGGTGTCAGGTATCTTTTTGTATACTAATAGTAAGAAGAGAACAGGAGGCAGCAAGATGAAATATGAATGGAGAAAGAGTGAAAAAGCTCTTTATGGAGCCAAGCAAAAGCCAGAGCTGGTAGAGGTGCCGAGTCAACGGTTCATTTTGATTGAAGGAGAGGGCGACCCCAATGAAGCGGATTTCTCTGAGCGGGTATCTGCCCTTTGTTCGCTGGCCTATTCGATTAAAATGCTCTTTAAATCCATGATGAAAGATGAGGCGGAGGACGAGGTGACGGATTTTACGGTCCATCCTTTGGAAGGTATCTGGGAAAAAGCTACTGGGGAAGGCTTCGATAAAAGTCAGCTTCGCTATCAGCTCATGATTCAGCAGCCCACTGTCATCACTCAGGACATTTTTGCAGTGGCGCTTGAGAATGTCCGCAAGAAAAAGCCCAATCCCCTCTACGATGCCATCCGTTTACAGAGCTTTCCAGAGGAGCGGGCTATTCAGGTCTTACACATAGGAAGTTATGACAGTGAGCCTGCCTCTTTTGAGAAAATGGACGAGCTAGCAATCAGCTTGGGACTGGAGAGATGCGACCAAGTTCACAGAGAGATTTACTTAAGCAACCAAAATAGGACACCAGAAGAAAAGTTGAAAACTATCTTAAGGTATGCTGTCAGATAGGAGGAATGTAACATGCCGAGACCTGCAACAAAAAACGATTTGCTGGCTGCAGCTACAGAAAATCTCGAAAAACTCAATCTGCTTATTTCGAACATGACAGCGGACGAGTTGGCGAGGCCCTTTGATTTTTCAAAGGATGAGAAAAAGAAAGAAGCCCACTGGAAGCGCGATCGGAACTTGAGGGATATCTTAATCCATCTTTATGAGTGGCACCAACTGCTGCTAAACTGGGTAGAGGCCAATCAAAGAGGAGAAGAGAAGTCCTTCCTGCCTGCTCCCTACAATTGGAGAACCTATGGTGATATGAATGTCGCATTTTGGGAAAAGCACCAGCAGACCTCTCTTGAGGAGGCAAGTTCTTTGCTGGCTAGTTCACATAGAGCTGTCCTAGACCTAGCCGCAACCTTTACGAATGAAGAATTATTTTCTAAAGGAGTTTATAAATGGACGGGCGGAACGACCTTGGGCTCCTATTTTGTCAGCGCAACATCCAGTCACTATGATTGGGCTATGAAAAAGCTTAAAGCTCATCAAAAGAATTGTAAAAGGAATCCTGTCCAATAAAGTTTTCTAGGACTTGAGACTGATTTTTAGCACTCTTGCAAAAAGAGTGCTAATTTTTTGAGTTTTTGTCTTGACTTTCATTTTCAAGAGTGTATAATAGAATCATGGTTTAGCACTCGAGGCATTAGAGTGCTAAATATGAAAAATAAAATCTTGCCAGTGGCTGGAATTTTCTAAAGAGAGGTGAGGTTCTTGGTAACAGAGCGCCAAAATGAGATTTTAAATCTAATCATTGATATCTTTACCAAGACGCAGGAGCCTGTCGGCTCTAAAACCTTGCAAGAGTCTATCCAGTCCTCAAGTGCCACCATCCGTAATGACATGGCGGCCTTGGAAAAGGAAGGTCTGCTGGAAAAGGCCCACACATCGAGTGGCCGTAAGCCCAGTGTCGCTGGTTTCCAGTATTTCGTCCGGCATTCCTTGGCCTTTGATCAGCTGGCGGAAAATGAGCTCTACGAGGTCGTAAAGGCCTTCGACCAAGAGTTCTTCAAGCTGGAAGATATCCTGCAGCGGGCGGCGGATGTCTTAGCCGAGCTGAGTGCTTGCACGGTTGTAGCTCTGGATGTCGAGCCTAGTCGGCAGCGCCTGACAGCTTTTGACATCGTCGTGCTCAGCCAGCATGCAGCCTTAGCTGTCTTTACGCTGGATGAGTCTAATACCCTGACCAGTCAGTTCATGATTCCTAGGAATTTTCTCCAAGAAGACCTACTGCGCTTGAGGGATATGATCCAGGAGCGCTTTCTAGGACAAACGGTTTTGGATATCCACTACAAGATTCGGACGGAAATTCCGCAGATTATCCAGCGCTACTTTACCACGACGGACAATGTCCTCGATCTCTTTGAGCATATTTTTGCTCAGATGTTTGTGGAGAAAGTGGCCCTTGCTGGTAAGGTTCAGCTGTTGCGCTTTGCGGATCTTAAGACTTATCAGTTCTTTGATGACCGGCAGAAGGTCGCCTTCGAAATTCGTGATAGTTTGGCCGAGAATCAGATGCAAAATGTCCGAGTCGCTGATAGTCAAGAGGATAGTCTGGCTAATCTAACTTTGATTTCCAGCAAATTCCTGATTCCCTATCGGGGCTTTGGGATGTTAGCAGTGGTCGGTCCGGTCAATCTGGATTACCAGAAGGTAGTCAGTCAACTCAATGTTGTCAATCGAGTCCTAACTATGAAACTCACAGATTTCTATCGGTATTTGAGTAGCAATCATTATGAGGTGAGTTAAAAATGAAATTACATAAATTCCTAAAAAGGAGGCGAAAAATGTCTGAGGAAATAAAAAACGAAGAAGTAAAAGAAGAGGAAGTGGTAGAAACCGCTGAAGAAGTTGCAGAAACTGCTCCTGAAAAATCAGAATTAGAGCTAGCTAATGAGCGGGCAGAAGATTTTGAAAATAAATATCTCCGTGCTCATGCAGAAATGCAAAACATTCAGCGTCGAGCCAACGAAGAGCGTCAACTCTTGCAACGCTATCGTAGCCAAGATTTAGGGAAAGCTATCTTACCTTCTTTGGATAACTTAGAGCGTGCGCTTGCCGTTGAAGGCTTGACAGACGATGTCAAAAAAGGTCTAGAAATGGTACAAGAAAGCTTGATTCATGCCCTTAAAGAAGAAGGAATTGAAGAAATCGCAGCGGACGGAGCATTTGACCATAACTATCACATGGCCATCCAAACCGTTCCAGCAGATGACGAGCATCCAGCAGATACCATCGCACAAGTCTTCCAAAAAGGCTACAAACTCCATGACCGCATCCTAAGACCAGCAATGGTAGTAGTTTATAACTAGGAGGTAAGTCAGAAATCTGTGATTTCGTTGACGCACCCCCGCAAGGGTGATTAGGCTGGTCACGAGCGTTTGCGAAGTGAACTGCCAACCAGCTATTGCGTATAATTTCGACTTCTCGTGTCGTAACATAAAAAATAAGAACCTTGTCCGAAATGACAATAAACTATGAATGAATGATAAACAATGGTTCAGCTTTACCAATAGTGAGCGAAGCGAACCGAAGGCGATACTCTTCGCCGTGGCGCTATTTGCGCAAACTTTGAGACTTTAGGCTCAAAGTTTAGTCAAAGAGATTGACGAAGCCAAGCTCTGACGGTGTCGCCACTTAAGAAGAGTATCAAAAAGAAAAAAAGAAGATAAATTTTAAGGAGAAAAAACACATGTCTAAAATTATCGGTATTGACTTAGGTACAACAAACTCAGCAGTTGCAGTTCTTGAAGGAACTGAAAGCAAAATCATCGCAAATCCAGAAGGAAACCGCACAACTCCGTCTGTAGTGTCATTCAAAAATGGTGAAATCATCGTTGGTGATGCTGCAAAACGCCAAGCAGTGACAAACCCAGATACAGTGATCTCTATCAAATCTAAGATGGGTACTTCTGAAAAAGTTTCTGCAAACGGTAAAGAATACACTCCACAAGAAATCTCAGCTATGATCCTTCAATACTTGAAAGGTTATGCTGAAGAATACCTTGGTGAAAAAGTAAGCAAAGCGGTTATCACTGTGCCAGCTTACTTTAACGATGCACAACGTCAAGCGACCAAAGACGCTGGTAAAATCGCTGGTCTTGAAGTAGAACGGATTGTCAACGAACCAACAGCTGCAGCTCTTGCTTACGGTTTGGACAAGACTGAAAAAGAAGAAAAAATCTTGGTATTCGACCTTGGTGGTGGTACATTTGACGTCTCTATCCTTGAATTGGGTGATGGTGTCTTCGACGTATTAGCAACTGCAGGGGACAACAAACTCGGTGGTGACGACTTTGACCAAAAGATTATCGACCACTTGGTAGCAGAATTCAAGAAAGAAAATGGTATCGACTTGTCAGCTGACAAGATGGCTGTGCAACGTTTGAAAGATGCAGCTGAAAAAGCTAAGAAAGACCTTTCAGGTGTGACTTCAACACAAATCAGCTTGCCATTTATCACTGCGGGTGCTGCTGGACCTCTTCACTTGGAAATGACTTTGACTCGTGCGAAATTCGATGATTTGACTCGCGACCTTGTAGAGCGTACGAAGATTCCAGTTCGTCGTGCCCTTTCTGATGCAGGTTTGAGCTTGTCAGAAATCGACGAAGTGATTCTTGTTGGTGGTTCAACTCGTATCCCAGCCGTTGTAGAAGCAGTTAAGGCTGAAACTGGTAAAGAACCAAACAAATCAGTGAACCCTGATGAAGTAGTTGCTATGGGTGCTGCGATCCAAGGTGGTGTCATCACTGGTGATGTCAAAGACGTTGTCCTTCTTGATGTAACACCATTGTCACTTGGTATCGAAACAATGGGTGGCGTCTTCACAAAACTCATCGACCGCAATACAACGATTCCAACATCTAAATCTCAAGTCTTCTCAACTGCAGCAGACAACCAACCAGCCGTTGATATCCACGTTCTTCAAGGTGAACGCCCAATGGCAGCGGACAACAAGACTCTTGGACGTTTCCAATTGACAGACATCCCAGCTGCACCTCGTGGAATTCCTCAAATCGAAGTAACATTTGACATCGACAAGAACGGTATCGTGTCTGTTAAGGCCAAAGACCTTGGAACTCAAAAAGAACAAACAATTGTCATCCAATCGAACTCAGGTTTGACAGACGAAGAAATTGACCGCATGATGAAAGATGCAGAAGCAAATGCTGAAGCAGATAAGAAACGTAAGGAAGAAGTAGACCTTCGTAACGAAGTGGACCAAGCTATCTTTGCGACTGAAAAGACAATCAAGGAAACTGAAGGCAAAGGCTTTGATGCAGAACGTGATGCTGCCCAAGCTGCCCTTGATGAGCTTAAGAAAGCGCAAGAAGACAATAACTTGGACGACATGAAGGCGAAATTGGAAGCTCTCAACGAAAAAGCTCAAGCATTGGCAGTGAAACTCTACGAACAAGCCGCTGCAGCCCAACAAGCTCAAGCAGGAGCAGAAGGCGCACAAGCAACAGGAAACGCAGGCGATGACGTCGTAGACGGAGAGTTTACGGAGAAGTAAGATGTTGAGGCGTTAAGAAAACGAAAGAAAAATAGGAAGCCATCGCCTTGTGCGATGCACAAAAGATGGCTTATCTTTTTTCTGAAGTTTTTAGCCGAAACTCAATTCAGCTTAACTCGTTAAGAATGACTACTCACTAAAGTGATTGCCATTCTACGGCAATCGCTATGGCGACTTGCCTAAACGCCTTACTAGTTCAAAAACAAAGTATAACCGACTTTGTTTTTGAACGTCGTAATGATAGGAAGAAATCCAGAGGTTGCAGCCCAGCCTCTGTTTTTCGGTAAACTAGAGGGAAATGCTTATGAAGAAAGTACTCTGTTTAATTTATCCTAATTTTTCGCTTTATGAAGTAATAGGTTTGACCAGTACTTTAGCTCTATCTTTGGGTGTTGAGATTGATTATGCGGGCTCAGATAGAAG
>NZ_KQ968979.1:0-9680 GCF_001578725.1 Streptococcus sp. DD04 | reverse complement strand
GAAGTAGTCATCGAAGACTATTCTTGTGTTATTTTGCCAGGAATGATAAATATTGTCCCTGCTTTGCATGATGAAAAATTGATTTCTTTCCTAAGAAGTTTGAAGCAGCAAGAGATTTTAATTGCAGCTATTTCATCAGCGCCGATTTTATTGGCAAAAGCTGGTTTGTTGAAGGATACTAAATTTACTGGTGGGATTTGGCAAAACTTCTTTGACTATTTTGAATTTCTTCCTAGGAAAAATTTCAAAGCTCAAGTTGTTCTACAAGATAAAAACATCATTACAGCTGTTGGCTTTGCACATCAAGAGTTTGCAAGAAAAATTCTTCTAAGTTTAGGTTTGGTAGATAATGCTGACAACTATTTTAAAGAACGGAATCAGTATTCGGAAGAGGACTTGATATTTACTCTATCGGACGAAGAGTTTGATGAAGTGAAGCGGAGTATAGACAACACCCTCTAAAGATTTAGCTATAAATTACAGAAAGGAACAAAGAGTGTTCATGGATTGAACCCGAGTTCCAAAATTTCTTATATAATATAAAAGAAAGGAATTGAACCCGACCTAAATCGTGGTTCAATTCGTAACATCAATAGAAAGGAACATGGGTGTTCGCAACTGAACACGGGCTACGGACAGTGCCAAAAAGATAGTTTTTTCTAGGACGCAAGTGTCCGTCGTCAAAACTCCTAGATGGCTATGTCCGTTTGACGCCCTTTGTATCTTGAATCATGAACAATACAGAATTTTACGACCGTTTAGGTGTCTCTAAGAATGCTTCTCAGGATGAGATCAAGAGAGCCTATCGGAAATTATCTAAAAAGTATCACCCCGATATTAATAAAGAAGCTGGGGCGGAGGACAAATACAAAGAAGTCCAAGAGGCTTATGAAACGCTGAGCGACGAACAAAAGCGGGCAGCCTATGATCAATACGGTGCAGCGGGAGCTAATGGTGGCTTTGGCGGCGGTGCAGGCGGCTTCGGTGGCTTTGATGGCTCCGGCTTTGGTGGCTTCGAAGACATCTTCTCTAGCTTCTTTGGTGGCGGTGCTTCGCGTAATCCTAATGCTCCGCGCCAAGGGGACGATCTTCAGTATCGTGTGAATCTCCGCTTTGAAGAAGCCATTTTCGGGGCTGAGAAGGAAATCAAGTATAACCGTGAAGCGACTTGTCATACCTGTGCTGGGTCTGGTGCCAAGCCAGGGACTAGTCCTGTTACCTGTGGCCGCTGTCATGGCTCAGGTGTCATCAATGTCGATACCCAGACACCGCTTGGCATGATGCGTCGCCAAGTGACCTGTGATGTCTGTCACGGCCGAGGAAAAGAAATCAAAAGTCCTTGTGAAACCTGTCATGGAACGGGGCATGAAAAACAGGCTCACAGCGTCAAGGTCAAAATCCCTGCTGGTGTGGAAACTGGTCAGCAGGTCCGTCTGTCTGGTCAAGGTGAGGCAGGCTTTAATGGCGGCCCTTATGGTGATCTTTATGTCGTGGTCCAAGTTGAGCCGAGTGACAAGTTTGAGCGAGATGGCTCTACCATTTACTACAAGCTCAATCTCAACTTTATCCAAGCAGCTCTTGGTGACAGTGTGGATATTCCAACTGTTCACGGGGATGTTGAACTGAATATTCCAGAAGGAACACAGACTGGCAAACGTTTCCGTCTGCGTGGGAAGGGAGCACCAAGTTTGCGTGGCGGTAGCATGGGTGACCAGTATGTTACTGTCAATGTTGTGACACCGACTGGCCTCAACGACCGTCAAAAAGCAGCCCTCAAAGACTTTGCAGCAGCTGGGAATATCAAAGTTAATCCCAAGAAAAAAGGCTTCTTTGACAAGATGAAAGATGCCTTTGAAGGAGAATAATACCTCAATGTCAACTGTAGTGGGTGACTTATAATGAAGCACGAGAGAGAATTAGATTGGTTCTCTCTTTTGTGATGTTCAAAGCGATGAGAATTTTAGTTTTGGAGTTTCGAAATCCAAAAGAGTTACGCTTGATAACCTTGATGGGTTTGTTGGTTGCCTCCAACTTGGCGATGGAATAAGGGGATTCAAAGGCATTAGTAATGTAAGCCTTGTATTTGAGAAAGATTTTCAAGACAGCTTTAAAGGCTGGATTGACAGCAGGTAGGGGCTTGATCATCCGGTTTATCTTGTAGAGGATACAGGTTTGACATTATAAGACGAATAAAATTTTGATGTTTTTATCTTTCAATCTGATTGAATCTGTGGAATTGAAAGGTGTTGTATATGAGTCTTTCTAATGAGTTGTTTGAGCGCTTTTCATTATAAGTCATAGGGGTCTTTTTTGGTAAACAGAAAAAACTCCACAATACCTCTAGTGGGTATCCCCACTACAGATATTATAGAGCTTTTTAAACTAGGAAACCAAGCTTTTTATGATAGGTTTAAAGATATTACTTTCACTGATTCGGAAATCACTCAGTTCTTGGTCACAAAGTGTTGGATTCCGTGATCTGCTTTAGTGAAGAAGTGTGGCAAAAAATCAGGGAAAATCCGATGTTTTTTCAGGTCTTGAATAGGAATCCACTGAATCTTTTCTAACTTATCTGGGCTGGGAAATTGTTGACCTTTGGGTTTCATGAAATAACATAGACAAATCTCATGACAGTCCAAATCTTTCAAAATTCCTGTGGAGTTAGAAAAGAAATTCTCGTGGATGTAAGCTAAGCGATCAATTTCGTAAAGTTGGCCAGTCTCTTCCAAAACCTCTCTGAGGCAGGCTGCTTCAGTCGTTTCTCCGAATTGAACCGCTCCGCCAACGGAGTAAAGATAGTCTTCGCTGGGTAGTCTCATGAGGCAAAGTGCTTCTTCTTCGATAATCAGAGCGGCAGCTCGATAGCGAAAACGCTGATTTTCAACAGTATAAGAGATATCTTTTGTCAATTCTATGGCCTCCGTCATCTGTCCAGTATAAGTGTTTTTATTACTTTTGTCAATCCTAAATCTGTCCCCGGACAGTCTTTCTGTTTTAGGCTTGCTGGGGGCTTTTTTTCCTGCTAAAATAAACACATGATACGATATAAAGCTATTATTTCCTACGATGGGTATGGCTTTGCTGGCTTTCAGCGACAGCCCCATGCTAGGAGTGTTCAGGAAGAGATTGAAAAGACCTTGACCCGTATTAATAAAGGGCGGCCTATAGTGGTTCATGGAGCAGGCCGAACCGACAGTGGTGTTCATGCTCTGGGTCAGGTACTCCATTTTGATTTGCCGGAGGAGCGGGATGAAGAGAAGTTACGCTTTGCGCTAGATACGCAGACGCCGGAGGATATTGATTTTATCTCTGTGGAACGAGTGGCAGAGGACTTTCACTCTCGCTACAATAAGCATAGCAAGACCTATGAGTTTCTGGTGGACATCGGCCAGCCTAAAAATCCCATGATGCGCCATTATGCCACGCATTATCCTTATCCTTTGGACCTGAGTCTGATAGAAGAAGCGATTGCTCAGTTAGAGGGGACACATGATTTTACAGGGTTTACGGCTTCGGGAACCAGTGTAGAAGACAAGGTTCGAACTATCACTGAGGCCAAGGTCCGCTATGATGCAGAGCGAAATTTTCTGGTCTTTACCTTTTCAGGTAATGGCTTCCTCTATAAGCAGATTCGCAATATGGTCGGCACCCTGCTCAAGATTGGCAATAAGCGTATGCCGGTAGACCAGATTCAGAGGATTTTAGCTGAAAAGGATCGTCATCTGGCGGGGCCAACAGCTGGTCCAAATGGTCTTTATCTAAAGGAGATTCGTTATGAAGAATAAACTGATTCTAGCTCTTTCGGGCAATGACATTTTCAGCGGTGGCGGACTACATGCCGATTTGGCTACCTATACAGTCAATGGCCTGCATGGGTTCGTAGCTGTAACTTGCCTGACGGCTATGACTGATAAGGGATTTGAGGTCATTCCAGTTGAGGAAGAGGTTTTTGCCCAGCAGTTAGCCAGTCTCAAGGATGTTCCTTTTTCTGCTATTAAGATAGGACTTTTACCCAATCTGGAAATAGCAGAGCAGGCTCTGACTTTTGTTAAGGAGCATGCGGATATACCAGTAGTGCTGGATCCTGTCCTGGTCTGCAAAGAAAATCATGATTTGGAAGTCAGTGCGCTGAGAGAAGAAATCATCAAGTTTTTCCCTTATGTCAGCATCGTCACGCCTAATTTGGCAGAGGCTCAGCTATTGACCCAAAAAGAAATCAAAAGTCTAGCAGATATGCAGGCAGCGGCGAAGGAACTCTATGATTTAGGGGCCAAGCATGTGGTGATTAAGGGCGGCAATCGCTTAAGCAAGGAGCGGGCGGTGGATGTTTACTATGATGGTCAAGATTTTGAAATCATGGAATCGCCAGTGCTAGATAGCAACAATACCGGAGCAGGCTGCACTTTTGCTTCCAGCATTGCCAGTCAGCTGCTTCTAGGCGAGTCTCCGCTTGCAGCTGTTCAATTTTCCAAAGACTTTGTCTATCGTGCCATTCAAAATGCAGATCAATATGGAGTAGTACAATATGAAAAATAATCAGACACACAAAATTATTTTGTTATCAATTATCACAGCTTTATCAGTTGTTTTGGGATATTTTTTGAAAATCCCAACACCAACAGGTTTTCTTACCCTCTTGGATGCCGGAATTTTTTTTACAGCCTTTTACTTTGGCAAGCGTGAAGGAGCGGTAGTTGGAGGTTTATCGGGCTTTCTGATTGATTTGATTGCAGGCTATCCTCAATGGATGTTTTTCAGTCTCGTGATTCATGGTTTGCAAGGTTATTTTGCTGGTTTTAAGGATAAGGGCCGGTATGTGGGGCTGATCTTAGCAACCGTAACGATGGTTTGCGGTTATGCTTTGGCTTCTACTTTAATCTTTGGTAGTGGAGCTGCTCTGCCTGAGATGATTCCAAATTTCTTTCAAAATATTTTGGGAATGGTCGTTGGTTTCGTCTTGGTGAAATTGCTTCCCAAAACAGTGGAAAACGGACGTTCTGATAAAATAAGACAGGTATGAAAGAAAGGATTCAAGCATGCAAGATTTACAGGAAATCAAACAGCAAACTAAGACAATTCTAGCAGATGTTTTAGAAAAGTCTGCTCTTTCGTCAGGCAGTATCTTTGTCTTGGGTCTGTCGTCCAGCGAGGTTCTTGGTGGTCATATTGGCAAGAATTCCAGTCTTGAAATTGGGGAAGTCATTGTCAAGACGCTCTTGGATGGTCTGTCAGAGCAGGGGATTTACCTAGCTGTTCAAGGCTGCGAGCATCTCAACCGTGCTCTGGTTGTGGAACGTGAATTGGCAGAAAAGAAGGACTTGGAAATTGTTAATGTCTTGCCAAGCATACACGCAGGCGGGAGTGGGCAACTTGCAGCTTTCAAGTACATGAAAGATCCTGTCGAGGTGGAATTTATCACTGCTCATGCGGGCTTGGACATTGGAGATACAGCTATCGGCATGCATGTCAAGCATGTGCAAATACCGATTCGCCCTGTTTTGAAAGAAATAGGCTCAGCCCATGTCACAGCTTTGGCCAGCCGTCCCAAATTAATCGGCGGTGTACGAGCAAATTACCTAGAAGATAGGATTCGAAAAGCCTAATGTTTAAGAGGGACTTTCTGAAAAAAAGTCAGGAAAAGTAGAAGAATAGCCTAATTTCATCCTTGTTTTTACTTACTGTCATTGATTTGTGAAAAAACTATTCGAAATCAGTAAAAAATAGAAATTAAGTTTTGAAAAAACTTGCAATTATGATATAATAGCTTGTATTCAATAAATTTTAAGGAGAAATGACAGAATGTCTGTATCATTTGAAAACAAAGAAACAAATCGCGGAGTTTTGACTTTTACCATCAGTCAAGAACAAATCAAACCTGCTTTGGACCGCGTATTTAACTCAGTAAAAAAAGATATTGCTGTACCAGGTTTCCGTAAAGGACATCTTCCACGTGCTATCTTCAACCAACGCTTTGGTGAAGAAGCACTTTACCAAGACGCTTTGAACGCGCTTCTTCCAGAAGCATACGAAGCTGCTGTCAAAGAAGCAGGTATTGAAGTGGTGGCTCAGCCTCAATTTGATGTGGCATCTATGGAAAAAGGGCAAGACTGGGTAATCACTGCTGATGTTGTGACAAAACCTGAGGTAAAATTGGGTGCTTACAAAGACCTTGAAGTATCTGTAGAAGTTTCTAAGGAAGTTACTGATGCTGAAGTGGATGAGCGTATTGAACGTGAACGCAACAACTTGGCTGAGTTAGTTCTCAAAGAAGGTCCAGCAGCAGAAGGCGACACAGTCGTAATTGATTTTGTTGGTTCTGTAGACGGTGTCGAATTTGATGGCGGAAAAGGCGACAATTTCTCCCTTGGCTTAGGCAGTGGACAATTCATCCCAGGATTTGAAGATCAATTGGTCGGACATTCAGCTGGTGAGACAGTTGATGTTGTTGTCACTTTCCCAGAAGACTACCAAGCAACTGACCTTGCAGGTAAAGAAGCTAAATTTGTTACAACAATTCACGAAGTAAAAGAAAAAGAAGTTCCAGCACTTGATGATGAACTTGCAAAAGACATCGACGAAGAAGTTGAAACTCTTGATGAACTGAAAGAAAAATACCGCAAAGAATTAGCAGAAGCAAAAGAAGCTGCTTACAACGATGCAGTTGAAGCGGCAGCGATTGATCTTGCAGTAGAAAATGCAGAAATCGTTGAACTTCCAGAAGAAATGATTCATGAAGAAGTGCACCGTGCCGTTAATGAATTCCTTGGAAATATGCAACGTCAAGGTATTTCACCTGATATGTACTTCCAAATCACTGGTACAACTCAAGAAGATCTTCACAAACAGTACGAAGCAGATGCAGAATCTCGCACTAAGACAAATCTTGTTGTAGAAGCAGTTGCTAAGGCAGAAGGTTTTGAAGCTAGTGATGAAGAAATTGAAGCAGAAATTACTTCACTTGCAACAGATTACAATATGGAAGTTGAACGTGTCCGTCAATTACTTTCAGAAGATATGCTGAAACATGATATTGCAATCAAAAAAGCTGTTGAAGTAATCACAAACTCTGCAAAAGTAAAATAGAACAGTTAAGAAGCCATAGTTTCAACTATCGGCTTTTTCTCTGTCTAGAATACAATAAGTGAGTGAAATTTCTTTGACGAATCTGGAAATTTATCGTACAATAGAAAGTAGCGAAAAATTGGAATAGGGCTGAAAGCCTTTATGAACTTAAAGGAGAATGATTTTGGAATTAGAAGTATTTGCTGGGCAGGAAAAAAGTGAACTTTCTATGATTGAAGTAGCGCGTGCAATCTTAGAATTGCGTGGCCGTGATCATGAGATGTACTTTAATGACCTTGTTAATGAAATTCAAAATTATCTGGGAAAATCAAATAGCGAAATCCGTGAGTTTTTGCCATTATTCTATACAGAATTGAATGTTGACGGGAGTTTTATTCCGCTTGGTGACAATAAGTGGGGGCTTCGTTCTTGGTATGCGATTGATGAGGTAGATGAAGAAATCATTGCACTTGAAGAAACAGACGAAGACGAAGGCTCTAAAAAACGTAAGAAGAAGCGTGTTAATGCCTTCATGGATGGTGACGAAGACGCGATTGACTACAGCGATGATGATCCAGAAGATGAGGACTCTTACGAGGCAGACCCTTCTCTGTCATACGATGACGATAATGCAGATGACGAGAAGAGTGAAGTGGAAGCCTATGATGCTGAAATCAACGAAATCGCTCCGGATGATCTGGGAGAAGAAGTGGAGCTCAACGAAGAAGATGAGGACTACTCTGACGATGATGTTGATGTTGATGTTGAAGGTGAAGAAGACGAATAATCAAAAAGAAGCAGGCTAAAACTGCTTCTTTTGCTTGAAGTAAGAATGTAATTGGCCATCCATGAAAAATTTATAGTCTAACAAGACAAGATGATGCAAACAGAAATGATATTCTGAAAGGAGAGATAACATTTATATTTGCTTTTAGTAGTGGCGAATGAGCGCTAAGTTGGACGAAAGCTTTAATGGAAATTTTTAGGTTGGAGATGGTATTTTCGATAGGAACTGGAAAAGTGGACGGCAAAAACTAATCAAAGTTCGTTTATTTAGTTTGCAATTTTTTGCTTCTTTGAACAGATTTGATGACAACTTCGCTTCTTTTGTCTCCTGGGTTCCACCAATCGTTTAAGGAATTATTGAAGTAATACAACACAGCCCTGCTTTGAGAAGGGAAATGGAGTTTTTCAGCAACAATTCTCTTAGTTTCCTAAAAAAACAACAAAAGCTATTAAAATATGGTATAATATATAAAAAATACCTTGCAAACAACGATACTATACGGAGGTGACTTGTTATGAAATTTGTCATTGATAAAAGCTTAGCGGAACTTGGAATTACAAGCGTGGTGATTGGGATTGCCAAACATGTAGATCCACATGCTCCTCTCTCTGAGGCTTTTTTGAAGAGGCAGAAAGAAGCAGAAGCATGGGCTTTGAATTGTGATCTTGCTGAGGTGTCCGACCGTCCGACTATTCAGGGGTATAGGAATTTACTGCAGGCTGTCGGCCGCAGTGTCAAGAAAAATCCGCCCACTGTGCCAGCCTTAATTCGCAATATTCAGCATCGCGGCTCAATTCCTCGAATTAACAGTATTATTGATGTTTATAATGTAGAAGCACTGCATTCTCTGCTGGCCATCGGTGGGCACGATCTTGATAAAATTGGAAATCAGATTGAGTTTACAGTCAGTCAAAAAGAGGATGTTTTCTTGCCTATTTTATCCAAGGAGAAACATGTTTCCCCGACGGATTACGTTTATCGAGACGAAAAAGGAATTCTAGCTTGGTTGGATGTTCGTGACAGTGAGAACTATAAATTTGATGATAATACAAAGAATGCGATTTTTATCATTCAGGGTAATGCTCACACATCTGTTGATATGCGTTTAGAAGCTCTAGACCGGATTGCTCACGATTTGGCAGAAGCTATGCCAAATCTAAAATTCGAGAAATATGTAATCCATGCAGAAAAAAATTAGAGCGAATTAGCTGAGAATCGGAACAGTTGCTTTGCAAAATCGTTTTGCTTAGTGTTGCCTTAAAATTGCAACACTAGAAAAAATAAGCATAGTTTTCTTCATGTTTTGCTCTGTCCAGCTTTAAAACTCAGCCGCTGTTTTCACCGTACTTTTTGACGAGCATCGGTGACTGCCAGATTTTGTGAGCTTTATCTTCTTGCATTCTAAGTGCAGTTGCCAACTCTTTTCTGAATAGAAAAGTCAAGATTTCATCGGCTGACTTGTTGTGTGAAACTATTCGTTTCGCATTTTCGGCATGAGAGAGCTAGTCTAGTATTTCCTTGTGTCAGCTCACTAAATGGTATTTTGCTGAGATAAATTATCACTGATGAGATAGAATTCTTCTCGATTTCTGCTTGCAAATCTGGTATGTAGTAGATGAAGTGGAATTACCTCTGATAAACTTTCGCTGTCATACATGTTAGAGACTTAAGTCTCACTTTATCTTATTTATTAAAGCTAAGTGGTATTTTTTCTATTAACGAAGCTATTTAACAATTGGATTTTCTTTTTTTATTCAGCAACACCGCGATTCTCTAGCCCTGACAAGGGATCGAGGATTAATGTCTATTTAAGATATTCAAAAAAAGTTTC
>NZ_KQ968978.1:395051-404855 GCF_001578725.1 Streptococcus sp. DD04 | reverse complement strand
ATTTATCTGCATTTCAAAACTTTAATTAAAGTGAATTAACATCAACCTTGATACCAACACCTTGTGTAGTAGTGATAGTCAAGTTAGTTACATAAGTACCTTTAGCAGTAGCTGGTTTTGCTTTTTGGATGGTATCGTTGAATGCTTTGAAGTTTTCAACCAACTTGTCAGCTTCAAATGAAACTTTACCAATAATAGCCTGTACGTTACCTGCACGGTCTGCACGGTAAGTGATTTTCCCGCCTTTAGACTCTTCAACTGCTTTCGCAACATCCATTGTTACAGTACCAGTTTTAGGGTTTGGCATGAGGTTACGTGGGCCAAGGATACGTCCAAGACGTCCAACAAGCGCCATCATATCTGGTGTAGCAATAACTACATCAAAATCAAGCCAGCCACCGTTAATTTTTGCAACGAGGTCATCTTCACCCACGAAGTCTGCACCAGCAGCTTTCGCT
Organism: Streptococcus sp. DD04; assembly: GCF_001578725.1. NCBI lineage: Bacteria > Bacillati > Bacillota > Bacilli > Lactobacillales > Streptococcaceae > Streptococcus > Streptococcus sp. DD04. The sequence continues at coordinate 404,397 of NZ_KQ968978.1, read as the reverse complement.
TCTTCAGCTTTTGCACCACGTGCAAAAACAAGAACGCGTGAAGTTTTACCAGTTCCGTTTGGCAATACCATTGCACCACGGATTTGTTGATCTGCTTTTTTAACGTCGATGTTCAAGTTGTAAGCAACTTCTACAGTTGCATCAAATTTTGCAAAGTTAGTTTCTTTTGCAAGAGCTACAGCTTCTTCTACGCTGTATGCTTTTGTGCTGTCGATTTTCTCAAGAGCAGCACGAAGTTGTTTGCTTTTTTTAGCCATTTTTTATTCTCCTTGTAAGTGGTTCAATCGATTTTCATCTCCCACGTCACTTCTCGAAATGATGAAGTCTTGCGGGTCTCCAGCGATTTATATCGCATGTTTGGGGGTCATTGATTAGTCAACAACTTTGAATCCCATAGAACGAGCAGTACCTTCGATCATACGCATTGCAGCTTCAATGTTTGCAGCGTTCAAATCTGGCATCTTAGTTTCAGCAATTTCTTGTACTTGCGCACGAGTAACTGTTGCAACTTTCTTCTTATTTGGTTCGCCTGATCCTTTTTCAGTACCGGCAGCTTTTTTCAAAAGAACAGCAGCTGGTGGAGTCTTTGTAACGAAAGTAAATGATTTGTCTTCGTATACAGAGATAACAACTGGAATGATCATGCCTGCTTGATCAGCTGTACGAGCGTTGAACTCTTTAGTGAATCCCATAATGTTGATACCGGCTTGACCAAGCGCAGGACCAACTGGTGGAGCTGGAGTAGCTTTACCAGCAGGGATTTGCAATTTTACAAGTTTTTCGACTTTTTTAGCCATTTTTAAATCCTCCTTTGTGGTTTTGGCGGTAAATAAAGATTTTTACCTCCCACAAGTATGCTTTTTGCATACCTTTCCATTATACACTAATCTTTCTAAAATGCAAGAAAAAATTCTAATCTTTTCGCATTTTTATGGTAAAATAGTTGTATGGTATTATTAAAAATTGCTTCAGTATTATTTATCTTTTTAACCCTCATTTTGGCTATTATCACGGTGAAAGTCTTTAAATTAAAGAAATATGGTTTGAATTTTGCAGACTTAGCTTTCCCTTTCTTTATTGTGGAGTTTTATATCATCTCAGACAAGGCTTTCTATCACAGTCTTTTGCCTCAGCTGGTTTTAGCGCTCTCTGGTCTGGCTATTGCTATCACAGTTTATTTCCTAAAAAAGAAACAAACTTTTTACTATCCCAAATTTTTCAAATTCTTCTGGCGGGCCGGTTTTCTCTTGACATTCTTCATGTATCTAGCTATGGTCATCAGTATATTTATTTTGCAGTGAAAAAGAGCCAAGGCTCTTTTTTTATTCATGAAGCTCCAGAGGCAAGCCATCGGGATCAAAAAAGAAGGCCATCTTACGCCCGTCAAAGTCATCATAACGCAGCTCAGTATGGGGAATTTCTAAACGATCAAATTCCGCTAGAGTAGCCTCTACATCTGTTACTCGAAAGGCTAGATGCCGCAAACCGGTATGTTCTGGATGAGGTAGAAATGGCCGTTTGGGAGCTTTTTCTTTGATGAAAATTTCCAGAGTCAGATTCCCCTTGCGAACATTAAAGAGAATGTCCTCCTTATCTGGCCGGTGGTGCTCATCCAGCATCTCAAAGCCAAGCTTATCCACATAAAAGGTCTTAGTTTTGGCATAATCATGACCAATAATCGCAATATGATGAATGGTATCTAGTTTCATAACTTCTTTTCCCTTCGTTCTTAAGTAGAGAAAATCTGCCGGCTGACTGCTGGCAGATTTGTTTTTATCGAATTCTTCTTTTTCTAGTAAACTAGTTAAAATAAAGATCAATTAGTCTGCAAGACCTTTCTCGGTTTTGTGCCTTCAGCTGGTCCAATAACGCCGGCTGCTTCCAGCTCTTCCATAAGGCGAGTAGCCCGATTAAAGCCGACCGATAGTCGCCGCTGAATCATAGACGCGCTGGCCTTCTGTGTCTCGATAACCAAGGCTTTGGCTTCCTCAAAGAGTGGATCGCCCTCATCGTCACCTCCGCCGGTATCCAAATCATTGTCAGATACTTCACCAGGATCAAAGCTGTCGTCATAGTCAGCTTCAGCTTGATTCTTGACAAAGGCAACGATGCGCTCCACATCTTCATCTGAGATAAAGGAGCCCTGCAGACGAACCGGATGATTTTCATCAATAGGCTTAAAGAGCATGTCTCCACGACCCAAGAGCTTTTCTGCTCCATTTTCGTCTAGAATGGTCCGACTGTCTGTCCCGCTAGAAACAGCAAAGGCAATCCGAGACGGTACATTGGCCTTGATCAGACCCGAGATAACATCTACAGATGGCCGCTGGGTAGCCAGAATCATGTGAATCCCAGCCGCACGCGCTTTTTGTCCCAGACGAATAATGGCGTCTTCCACTTCCTTGCTGGCCACCATCATAAGGTCAGCCAGTTCGTCCACGATGACGACGATTAAAGGCAGGGGAAGCTGCTTGTACTCTGACTGGGCATTATACTCAGCAACCTTCGCATTGTAGCCAGCAATATTACGGGCACCTACCTTGGAGAAGAGTTCATAGCGGTTTTCCATCTCGTCTACAACCTTCTGGAGGGCACGGCTGGCCTTGCGAGGATTGGTTACGACTGGGATAAGCAAGTGGGGAATGTCATTATAAACAGACAGCTCCACCATCTTAGGATCCACCATCATAAACTTAACTTCATCTGGTCTGGCCTTCATGAGAATGCTGGCTATAATACCGTTGACAGCCACAGATTTACCAGAACCAGTAGAGCCCGCTACCAAGAGGTGGGGCATCTTAGCCAAGTCAAAGGAGCGGACAGAGCCGTTGACAGCCTTGCCAAGCGGGATTTCTAGGAGCTTGCTAGCATCCGTCTTGGACTGGTCCCAGAGTTCTCGGAAGGTCACGGTCGCAACTTCAGAGTTGGGCACCTCAATCCCAACTAGGGATTTCCCAGGAATTGGTGCCTCAATCCGCACATCCTTGGCAGCTAGAGCTAGAGCCAGGTCATCCGCCAGATTGGAAATCCGATTGACCCGAACACCAACAGCTGGCTTGACCTCGTACTTAGTGACGGAAGGTCCGATTTCAGCCCGCTCAACAGCAGCCTTTATCCCAAAGCTAGCAAAGGTCTCTTCCAAAATCTTGATATTCTCGCGAACAATCCGTTTTTCTTTAGTCTGGTTCTTAGGCTTGTCAGGCGCAAAGAGATTGATGGTCGGTAGTTTATAGTCCAGACTTTCCTTGGCTGTAAAATCTACTTCGACATCTGCGTCAGCTTCTTCCCTCTCCTGAACACGCCCAAAATCTAGAGGTTCATGAGGATCATAATCGCCCGGTTCATCATAGTCTACATCATCAAAATCAACCGGTGTATGAGCCAGATCCTCACCATCTAAAATCTCACCCGTCTCAGGATCTACTCCAAGTCCTTCTTGTTCCACCTCAATAGCTTTCAGAGCTTCCTGGGCAGCCTTCTCTTCTCGCTCAAGGAATCTTTGCTGCCGCTTTTCTTCCCTCTTTTCACTCCACTGTTGGAAAGCTATGCTAAATTTCTCAGCAATATCATAAATCGACCATGGACTCATGAGCAGGACTCCAAGCGCAATCAGAAGCAAACCGATAAAATAGGAGCCGATATTTGAAAAGAGAAAAGAAATCGGAGCATAAAGAGCCGCCCCAATCAGTCCCCCACCAGCAAATGAGGTCACTTTAAAGGCCATCAAATCTGTCAGGACTCGCGTAAGCGTTGTGGATAAAACCTGCCCTTTCAAATGCAAAACGTGAACAAAGTAAGCTTGAAAAATCAAGCTCAAACCCAGAAAAAAGCTGATAAAGCCTGAAATTATCCCTTCATGCTTATGCAGCCATTTGAAGAAAAAGAGATAGCCCAAACTGGCCAAGATAGCCACATAGGCCATACTGCCCACCAGAACTCGAATTAAATTATAAATGGTGACCCCGAAGGCACCTAGTTTTAGAGCAGCAAACAACAAAACGATAGCCAAAACAAAAGTGGCAATCATCCGTTGAATCGCTTTCTGCCTTTCTAATTCTGCTTTTGTCGGCCGTCTAGTAGTCCGACCTTTTTTCGTATTTTTCTTATTTGCCATAACTTTCATTATAACACAATCTAGCTAGTTTTAGATAATCAAACTCAAGTTGTTTCAATTACTAGAAAATCTTATGATTTTTTTATTGTGCACTTATATTGTATACTCAAGACATAAGAAAAGCCCAGAAAATTCCTTCTCAGCTTTCCTTTCTCTATTCTAGATTCACCATAAAAGAGGCCCATTTTTTCTCAAAACTCCTTTTGCATTTTAACAAAGAGGTGAATATCGCCATTGCTTTCCTGTGGGATGCGCCTCACCATTTCAAATCCCATGTTGAGATAGAGCTGCTGGGCTCGATGATTGAAGTCAGCCACGGATAGCCTTAGGACTTGGGGCGCAAAATTTTCCATGATAAAGCCCAAAATTTCCTGCAGAAATGCAGCGCCTTGACCTTTTCCGCAGTGCTCCGGCTTCATCCCCAAACCAAGCTCCAAAGTTCGCTCTCCTTTCTGCTCCAAGCAGAAAAATCCATAGAGTTTGCCTTCTCTCAGGACTTGATAGTAACGTTCCCCACGTGCTTCAGGAGAAACCATTTCTTCATAATCCTCTAGGTCATTTTTCATGTCATAAAAATCATAAGGCGCCTCATAATGCCAGTCCTTAGCAATTTCTAAAGCATGCTGCTGGGTTAGTGGTTCAATCATCATCTTCTCCTCCTTTCTCTAAAATTCCCAATAAAATCGTTTCTGGTCTGCTTTTTCGCTGCAGCCGAGACTGCGGTAAAATTCATGGGCTGATAAGCGGGAAATGCCTGAATTAATCCGAATTCCTGTGTAGCCTGCTGCTTTTCCCTCTTCACGCAAAGCTTGCATCAGCGCTCTGCCATGTCCCTGCCCTTGAAAATTCTGAGCGACGGCCAAAGCCAAGAGATTGAGCAAGGACGGAAAATAGAGACAGTCGTAGCTAGCCGCATGAGCGTATCCTATGACCTGACCGTCTTCTTCAACTACCAAAATCAAATGCTGGTCATTCTCTAGCAGCCTCTTCAGTTGAGCCTCCGTCGCTTCCCTATCGAAGTCATAGCCCAGGCACTCAGCATTGAGCCGCTGAATGGCTGCAGCGTCTCTTAGTTTTACCTTACGAATCATTTGTCACCTCGTTCTTCTCTTTATTATAGCAGAAAAGCAGTCTCTTTGACTGCTTTCAATGAACTATTCTCCCATCTGTCCCTTCAACCAAGGCTCCGCCTCTTCTAAAGGCTGATCTGTTAAGATATGAGGCCGACTTGCCTTATGTTCATAGGCCACACCATATCTACAAAAGCTTATTTCTATCTCTCACCCTTGGAAAATACAATCATCAATCCAGAACCAGCTATACCTGCTAAAATAACGAGACATATATTTTTCAGAGGATAGAGCCAATCTTTATTTTCCTCATGCCACCTTGACTTCCAAAGCCCAACATAGTCAGCGTTCATATGTTCGGGTTGATTCAGCTGGATATTGATCACAATGGCTAGTAGGGGCAGGGCAATTAAGAGCAGGATAAACAGCCAAACTTTCTTCTTTTTCGTTAGGTTGAACTTCTTCATTCTTTTCTCCGTATATTTCCTATCTAGTATAACTTCTTTATTTTATTCTTCTCTCACTTCTATTTCCGAATGGCGATAACCGTAACCGAAGTAAATCAGAATTCCCAAGAACAGGGCGATTCCAAAGGCCAGCCAGGTGTCCCAAGTGTACTGAGTCATGAAGGAAAGGCAAATGACAATGGACAAAATCGGTGTCAGAGGCACCAGCGGAGTTTTAAACTCTCCTGCCTTGGGTTGTCCCTTTTCCTTCCGCAACTTCAAAATGGCAAAGGCCAGCATAATCAGGTAAGCTAATGTACAGATGTTGAGGAAGGAGGCGATGCTAGCCAGAGGGAAGATTCCGGCACAGATAGCCGCCACCACTCCCACCAAGATGGTTGCGTTTTGGGGCACTCTGCTCGTTGCAGTTAATTTTTTAAAGGACTTAGGTAACAAACCATCACGCGCCACACTGTAAATCATCCGAGACAAGGCATAAGTCATGGTAATGCAGACAGTTATCAGGGTCAAAATAGCCACGATGGAAACATAATTGGCCGCCCAATCCAGTCCAATACTACGAAGTGAAAAGGCTACTGCATCTGGAACATTAAGCTTGGTGTAATGTACCAGTCCAGTCAAGACCAAGGTTACCAAAATATAGAGAATGGTGACGATACTGAGGGACAGGACGATTCCACGTGGTACATTTTTTTGTGGCTCTTTAATCTCATCCACTGACATAGAAATAGACTCGAAGCCCAGAAAAGCAAAGAACATCAGAGAAGCTCCTGCCATAATCCCCGTCTGCCCGCCATAGATCTGGCCAAAGCCGAACGGAGCAAAGTTGGACCAATTCTCAGGTCGAAGATGAAAGAGACCAACGAGGATAAATAGGGCCAAAGCTGAGAATTTGAGGACTACCAAGGCAGAGTTGAAGCGCAGGGCTGCTTTTGAGTTTAAAAGTACGACTCCTGTAACAAAAAACACAACCAGAATAGGTAAAATATCGATGTATGTTCCCATCTGTGGATCAAAAGTTCCATTTAAGGCTGTTGGCAACTGAAGACCAAAACTACTAAGCAGTCCCTTTAGATAGGAGGCCCAGCCAGAAGCGACACCAGATACAGCTGTCATAAATTCCATGATAGTCAGCCAGCCGGCCATCCAAGCCGGAAATTCTCCCAAAACAGCGTAGATATAGCTATAGGCTCCGCCATTAGCCGGAACCCGCGAAGCAAACTCCGCATAAAATAGAGCACAAATACTGACACACAGGGCAGAAATCACGATAGATACAATCAAAGCTGGACCCGCATACGTCGCTGCGCCGATTCCCGTAACGGTGAAAATCCCTGTACCGACCATGGCACCTATCCCCAAAAGAATCAAATCTACCAGCTTCAGATGCTGCCGCATGCCTGTTCGGTCTTTACTGGCATCTTTTTTTCGAAAAATATTCATTTTAATCCTCGCAAAAGTATAGATGGTTTATTATATCATAGATTGCTGGATTTAGAAAAGCCCGTTTTCTATCCAGCCTTGCTGCCACCTAGAAAAAAACAGCAAAATAAGAAGCTGGGAAAACCCAACTTCTTATATAGAAACAATCGTGTGATAACTGCGGGAAGTAATCATAAAGACAAACACATAGCTGATAAAGAAGATAGCACAGACACCTAGCGTAACAGCCAGCATGAGAACTGAGTTAAGAACACCGATGGCAGACAAGATCAAGCTCAGCATGTGATAAGCAAAAGTCAGATGGATAAAGGCAAAGGCCAGCGGCAGGAAGAAAACAATCAAAATCTGCTTCCGAATGGTTTGTCTGATTTGCTTTTCATCCAGACCGACTTTTTGTAAAATCACAAAGCGATCCCGATCCTCGTAACCTTCTGAAATCTGCTTGTAGTAGATGATGAGAATGGTTCCCAGCATGAAGACGATTGAAAGGAAAATCCCGATAAAGAACATACCACCCAGCATTCCTTTGATTTCTTGTTTCTCAAAGGCTGTCACCGAACCATAAACCGCTTGATTTTCAGGCAAGGTTAGATTAAACTGATACAACTTTTCTTGATAAGCATCCTTCAGCTTACGTTGCTCTGCTGTTGGTAAATCTAGATTGAGACCACCATAATAGTCAAGATTTACAGCGTATTTGTCCATCAGTGTAGAGAATACTTGACTTGGATTTTTAAGGACCATGTAGATTTTCTCTGGGACGATCATGTTCATCTGGTCTGGCAAATGACCAAAGATAAAGTCTTCTTTGAGCTCTTCTTTGATTTTAAAGGTCTGACCAGCCAGCTGCAAGTCTTGCTGGAAATCCAGTTTCACGCCTTGCTGGTAGAGTGCCACCTCGTCATCCCCAAGATTCAGAGTTTTCCCTGTCATACTCTGATAATCCGCTTCTGAAATGGCTAGAATGTAAGTATTCGGCGTGACAAATCTCTGATCGGCAGCGAAAATATCAAATTGATTGCCGGCGCGACTTCTCACCCCCATCGTATAATATTGATAGACGACTCTTTTCGCGACTGGTAACTGTTGCTCATTCGCAAACTCTGTCAGAACTTGGTCCATCTGCTCACCCGTGACTCCTTTTCCTTGAATACTCATATCATGAGGAAACAAGGCTTTTTGCATGTAATCCCCACCAGCATAGATATTGGCTCCACCAGATAAAGTCACCAAGACCATGGTTGATAGGATGGCAATCGTTGCCAGACCCACCGCATTTTTCTTCATGCGGAAAATCAGGTTGGAAACGGAAATCATATTATTAGGTTGGTAATAATAAGACTTCCTCTTTTTCAAAAATTGCAGAAAGACTGTAATTCCAGCATTAAAGAGCAGATAGGTCCCCAGAATCACAAAGAGTACCGCGACAAAGAATGTAAAAATCGCTGATAAAGGATTGGTAACTCCTAGCGCAAGAAAGTAGCCAAATGCCAATGTTGCGAGTCCAAGCACAGTTTGCAAGAATAAAAAGCGACTTTTCTTTTCTCCGCTATTCTTTTCTTTGATCAATTGAAGAGCATCTAGTTTTCTCAGTCTCAAACCATTGCTAATCATCAAGCAGAAAAAGACAAAGGCATAAAAAACAGCAACGGAAACGACTACAGAGGGCTGGAAAGTCGAAACCAGCACAACTTTAACCCCCATGATTTTCAGCAAAAGGGCATAAATTAGCTTGTCAAATAAGAGCCCAAGTCCCAAACCAAGGAGAAGGGTGACCAAACCAAATACCAGTAATTCGATGACCACCATGACAAAGAGATGGGATTTATTGAGTCCTAGCACACTGTAAAGGCCCAGTTCTTTGGAGCGATTCTTGAAAACAAAGCTATTGGCATAAAAGACGATAATGCTAGTCGTGATACTGACAATAACCATCCCTAGAGAAAGAACCATGGAAATAGCACTTGCTCCGGTCATTTTTGTCAGATTGGGATTGAAGGTCAGAGAGAAAAAGATATAAGAGATAGCGATGGCTAGACAGGTCGCCAAGGCAAATGGATAATAAAGCTTACGATTTTTGACTAAGTTAGAAAGCGCAAGCTTACTGGTTAATCTAAGCATGAGCTGCCACCTCACTTGCCATGACCGTCAGCGTATCGGAAATTTCTTGGAACATCTGCCGCTCGGTCTTGTCACCGCGGAAGATTTGATTATAAAGAATCCCATCCTTGATAAAGAGCACCCGCTTGGCC
>NZ_KQ968978.1:393253-394452 GCF_001578725.1 Streptococcus sp. DD04 | reverse complement strand
CTACTGTAAAGTGAATGTCCTTCAGTGCCTCAACTTGGCTGCCCTGAAAGCGGGTTTTATAAATTTTTTTCACGTGTTGTACGTCTAATAATGTCATTACTTGAACCTCTTTTTCATTATTTGATACTATTATCATACCGAAAAGCCCGACAAGTTTCCATAAGCTAATCTTTCATTTTAAACTCTTATCTTACATTTTTGTCACTTATCTATCTTCAAGTTATGTAAAAACTTGATTTTCACTAAGGGAAGATGGCTGTATGACTTGAGCTACTTTGCAAGTTTGCCTCTCTTTCCCCTAAACTTTCAGTTCCATTTGGGCAAAAAGGTGGTGGGACGAGGCTGGGACAAAAGTCCTAGCCTCTCAATCGTCTTTGGATTGTCGAGCAAGACGCAGTGGTTGAGTGGGCTCTACTACGCTGATTTCATAAGCTTTTACAGCCCTACTCAACTGTGCGGAGGTAGGACGACGAAATCGAATTCTAACGAATTACCGATTTCTGTCCCACTCTCATCCCAGCCCCTTCACTGCATCTACTTCTTAATGACTATATTGTAGCCAGAAATAATACTGGCTTGACGCACAGCCCAGTCTGGTTTTTTCGATTTCTTCTTTGGAAATCTTCTGCGCCATTGGAGTGTGTTGTTTGTGGCTAAAGAGATTTGTTTTCATAGTGTGCCTCCTTTTATTTGGATATTGATTTTTGATTTGTTTTTCCTTACACCTATATGATATAAAATTCCCCGTCCCGCTACCATCGAATAACCTTTCATTTCGGGATTTAAACTTACATTTTTGTCATCTTAAAAGGATGAGTGATCACCACCCATCCTTTTCCTATAGATTTATCATATAAATAATCGCTCTTGGAGTTTAGCCAGATATTCCTGCACAAGTTTGATGTCCGCTTCCTTACCACCTCGGTCAAGATCGCAGATGTGCGGCAGCCCATATTTTTCGATAATCAAAGCTGTCGCCCCGCAGAAGGTCCGACCATGCTTAACCGAATCTCCATTATTGACAAAACCTTTAATCAGGCTTGAATGTTTCTTGATGAAGCGTTTGCTTGACCAGGGAATTTTCCCAGCACCTGCATTTCGCGTTTAGAACACTTTTAAAATCTTTGTCAAGAAAAGCGGAAATCGTACTTTGAAAGGAAAACGGCAGTTTGAGATAATAACGCCTTTGTTAAATCATA
>NZ_KQ968978.1:389263-392460 GCF_001578725.1 Streptococcus sp. DD04 | reverse complement strand
TTGGGAGTTTTTTGGGTATAACCTTCGATGCGCACCCGCATAGCGGGTGGTTTATTTGTCTCGCACCTAACGGAGCGAGACGGACTGAAAGTCAATAATAAAAAAAACAAGCAAGTTCTTGATAAAACTTGCTTGCGTCTTGGATACATTAGTATTTTCTACGATTTTTCAAGGCCTCGTTGATTTTCTTGGTTTTGATCATCGAATCGACGGAGATAAGAAACCAAACCAAGAGGTAAATCAAAACAAAGTTTAGCCAGAAGAACCAGCCGAAAAGCATATTACCCCAGCCATTGCAGATCACAGCTAGACAAACGATGGTCGCTGTCACTACAAAGTGGCAGAAAAGTAGGAAAAGGAAGGGAAAGCGATCTGTCGCATCAAGGATATAGCTTGCTACTCCAATCAAGGCGCTGACAAGGAGGACACTTAGAATAGAGCTAGGAGCCAACAAAAATGTTTTTCCTGAGAGCAGGCCTACCAGAAGAAAGACCAAGCTACCTGTTCTCAGACCATCCTGCATACCGATAAGAATTTTTTTAAAGGTCATAATTTTTCTCCTAAATTCCCAAATAGTCCATAAGCAGCTTGACATAGCGGCGACTGACATCGGTTTTGAGCTGATTGGTTAGCTTGGCAGTCATATTGCCCGAAAAGCTATCCGACAAGGATTCCAGATGATCGATGTTAATGACTGCATGACGCGATACTTGGATGAAATTGCGACTATTGAGACGATTTTGAAAACGAGTCAGCGTTTCTGTCGTTGTATAAACGCCCTCGGTACTGTAAATCATCAGGGTTGTCTGATTAATATCGGCCAGGATAATGTCCTCCGTCTTGAGCATGACCAGCTTATCATCCGACTTAATAGGCAGGACACCACTTGGACCAGCCTTATAGTGTTCCAGATAGTCTAGGACGGTCTTGGCCTCGCCAGCTAGCTGATCCGCTCTCACGACCACCAGCGGGTCTTGGGAGGAAATCTGAGCATCTTCTTCAAATCTTGTCTGCAAACCTAAGCCTCCTACTTTATTTACTTGAAGCTCATCCGTCGATTCAGCAGCCAATTTTGACCTAGCCAGAACAGGGCTACTGCCGTGAGCACTACTCCAACTATATAGTATGTTTCTTGGCTTGTCAAGAGCTTTTGCCATTCGATACGGATACCTAGGAGCTTCTCAAAATCTTGCTGGAGCTGACCCTGACCAGCAAAAACTTCTGTCAGAGACTCCTTCATCAGGACTTGTCTGAAGAGGGAAGCCATGTAGGTTGAGGGAGTCAGTTTCATGAGATTTTGAGCAAGGCTGGGCAGAGTCCCGATCGGAATATAGGTCCCTACTAGAAAACCAGAGGCCGCACCGATGACCGTCGCATATTGCCCTAAGGAATTTACCGATTTGAAACAAGGAACAACTAGAGCATTGAGAAGACTAGCCAGCAAGCTATTGAGCAGCATGAGGCAGACCAGCTGAGGAAGAAGCGCCCAGTCAAAGGAAATCTTGTCCGCTAGGATAAAGTAGGTCAGCATGACAGCAAACATGAAGACTTGCATGACAAAGCCAATCACAAAGGCACTGATTAAGTAGCTAAACTGCAAGCCCCATTGCCCCAAATCTGTGATAAAGAGATCGGCAGTCACCTTTCTTTCTCGGTCTTCGGTCTGTTGTGAAAAAGCTGATAGGGTAGTTGTCAAGGCAGTGACAGCTAGTGTTCCGCTAATCAACCAGAAGTCTAGCAACTCCGTCGCATGGCTACTTTCTGACCAAGAGCCTTTCATGTTGTCCTTTAGAAAAACCAGATATAAAACAAAGGGAATAATGGCGCCAAAGAGAGATAAGATTACCCCACTATAATTGCGAAAATAGAGTAAAAAATTTCGTTTGATCAACATTAACATTTAACGTACCTCTCTTCCTGTCAGAGCCATAAAGGCATCATCCATCGTCCCTGCTTGAAATTCAAATTGTTCGATATAGGGACCAGCCTGAGCCAATAAGGTCAGTGCTTCTTGAGTCGTCTTAGGATAAAAGAAAAACTCATTCTCCTTGCCTTGCTCCCATTCACAGCTAGTCGGCAAAGCAGCCTTCAAGTCCTCTGAATGCTGGGTCAAAATCCGCAAAACATTGCGGGCATAGCGCTCCTTGATCTGGCCTGCGGAGCCTTGAGCGATAACTTGACCATGGTCTACGATATAAATCTTATCTGCGTCGTCGGCTTCATTGAGATAGTGGGTAGTCAGGACTACGGTCATGTTTTCCTTCTGCTGCAAGTCTTTGAGCAGCTTCCAGATGCTTTCTCTAGTCTGGATATCCAAGCCTGTTGTTGGCTCATCTAGAAAAAGTAGGTCAGGGCTATTGAGCAGCGCACGTGCAATGTCTACCCGTCGCTTTTGTCCGCCAGAGAGTGTCCCATAGCGCTGTTTGGCAAAACTAGTTAGCCCCAGCTGCTCAATCAACTGTTCAATTTTACCTGCTTCCAGCTGCTTGTACTGTTTGGCACGGATTTGCAGATTTTCAACTACTGTCAAATTGGCATCTAGCACACTATTTTGAAAGACCACCCCCAGCTTGGTTTGTTCTGCATAAGTGATTTGTCCTGATGTCGGCTGCAAGAGCCCAATCAACATCTGAATCGTTGTCGACTTGCCCGCTCCATTAGGACCCAGAATTGCTGTAAAACTACTTGCTTCAATTTCTAAATTCAGGCCATTAACCGCTACCTTATCGCCATAAACCTTGGTAAGATTTTTCGTTTCTACTAACATGATCTTTTCTCCTATCCTTAACTTCTGAGACTATGATAGCAAGTCTTTTTTGAAAAATCTCAGCTTTTTGGACAAGCGGTAAAATGGGGGATATGAGAGGTAAAAATCCAGCCATCAAAAAATCCCCAACCAGAGGTCAGGGATTTGCTCTTAGCGAGCGACAATCTTGTGATAACTGCGAGAAGTTAGTAAGAATACTAAAATATAGGTCAGGAGGAAGACGCCGCAAGTTGCAAGTGTTGTCTGGATTAAGAGAGGAAGATTGGTCACACCCAATAGAGCAACAATCAAGCGCAGCATATGAAAGACCGCTGCTACATGTAGAAAAGCAAAGATGAGAGGTAGGAAGAAAACAGTCAAAATCTGCTTGCGAATGGTACTTCTAGTCTGCTTTTCATCTAAACCGACTTTTTGCAAGATGATAAAGCCA
>NZ_KQ968978.1:386735-388953 GCF_001578725.1 Streptococcus sp. DD04 | reverse complement strand
CTTCATAGCCTTCAGAGATTTGCTTGTAGTAAATCACGAGAACAGCTCCTAGAAGGAAGATAACGGAGAGGAAGACACCGATGAATAGCAAGGTTCCGGTAAGTTCTTGATAGCTCTTTTCTGCGCTATGACGGTCACTGGCCATTGCGTAGCTACCATCTTGGGCCTGATCCTGATCCAAAGTATCTCTCAACGCCAGCTGGACTTGCTCGACAAACTTTTTACTGCCTTTAGTATCTGAAGCAATTCCAATGTAGTAGTAATGATCCACATCAAGATTAACCTCTTTGCTATCATTGACCACCATATAGAGACCCTGCTCCATGGCCACATCATTTGGATTAGGGATTTTCCCATGCGTGAAATTCGACGGTAAAAGCTGCTTAATCTTCCAGTCCTTGCCATTCACTCGGAGTGGCTTGTCCTTATTTAAGGAAATATTTTTTCCATAGACAAGAGTTTCATCGTCTGCCAAGTCTATCTTTTCCCCTGTCATTTTTTCATAATCCTGACGATTGATGACCGTAATCGTGCCTGCAGACTTGGTCAAGATACTTGTATCCGACTCCAGCTCGCTTTGCATTGGAACAGTGATAGCATTTCCAGCCAGTTTCATAATGAAGGCTGATTGGTAGAGATAGGTAGTATAGCTTGGCTTCTTCAGACCTGTGTCCTGAGCGACTTGCTGGACCTTGTCCAACAGAGCCTCCTTCAGATCGGTCGATTTCGGCAAGACGACGCTGACATTGTAATCCTTTGGATGCAAGGTAGTAATATAATCCTGACCTCCAACATAGATATTGATTGTACCAACCAGAGTCACTAAGAGCATGGTAGATAGAATGGAGATAGTTGCTAATCCTGCTGCATTTTTACGCATCCGCGAGATGAGATTGGAAACAGAAATGAAATTCTGCGTTTTATAGTAGTAGCCTTTGCGCTTTTTGAGAAATTTCAATAATGTAATTGAACCTGCATTAAAAAGCAGATAGGTTGCGATGATAACCATGACCACAGCTATAAAGAAATTGCCGATAGCAGCGACAGGTTTGGTGACAGTCAAAGCCATATAATAAGCCACACCCATGAGCAAGAGCCCCAGCAAGGTTTGTAGCAAAAGGAAGCGTCCCTTCTTCTCGCCAGCTTTCTTTTCTTTCATTAGGTTAAGAGAGCTATAGCGTAGAAGACGCAGAGAATTGAGCAACAATATCACCGCAAAAGCGACACCCAGACTGGCTAGAGTCATCCAAACATTCTGCCATTGGAAGGTCGAGGTAATAACGGCCGGCATTCCCATCAATTTCAAAAGGACTGCGTAAAGCATCTTGTCTAAAGCTAGACCAGACAAGACTCCCAGACCGACTGTAGCTAGATAAAAGACACAGAGTTCAAAGAAGGTCATGACTAGCAGATGCTTTTTCTCCATGCCCAGCAGACTATAGACTCCCAACTCTCGGGAGCGGTTTTTCATGACGAAGCTATTAGCATAGGTGATGAGGATAAGGACGGCAACCTGAATGACATGGATACCAAACTGCAAGGTCATGCGAGCTGCTGTACCACCATAAGAGGTCTCCATATTGGGGCTATGAGCCAGTGAAACAAAACTATACAAAATCGCTGTTGCCAGTATCGTCGCCAAAGCAAATGGATAATATAAACTGCGGTTTTTAACCAGGTTTGACAAAGCCAGTTTACTCGTTAGTTTGAACATAATCGCCCACCTCACTTGCCATAACTGTCAGAGTGTCAGAAATCTCTTGGAACATCTGCCGCTCGGTCTTGTTGCCGCGGAAGATTTGATTATAAAGAATCCCATCCTTGATGAAGAGCACCCGCTTGGCCCGACTGGCTGCCGAGGTCGAGTGGGTCACCATGAGAATGGTTTGACCGCGGGCATTAATGTCGTCAAAGACATCTAACAGGGCTGCCGAAGACTTGGAATCCAAGGCTCCCGTTGGCTCGTCCGCCAGCAGAATCTCAGGGTCTGTGATGATGGCTCGAGCCACTGCTACCCGCTGCTTCTGCCCACCGGAAATCTCATAAGGGAACTTCTCTTGGAGTTTATTTATCCCCAGCTCATTGCAGGTGGTGACCAGCTTTTGCATCATCTCGGTAATGGGACGACGCGAGAGCACCAGAGGCAGCAGGATATTATCCTTAACCGACAGGGTGTCCAGCAGGTTGAAATCCTGAAAGACAAAGCCTAATTTCTCCC
>NZ_KQ968978.1:385528-386551 GCF_001578725.1 Streptococcus sp. DD04 | reverse complement strand
CTCCACCGTAAAGTGAATGTCTTTCAATGCCTCTACTTGGCTGCCCTGAAAGCGGGTTTTATAAATCTTTTTCACGTGTTGAACGTCTAATAATGTCATCATTCTCTCCTTTTTCTATAATTCCATTTTAATACAGAAACAGCTTTATTTCCATATTTTGCTAATTTTTAAATGCCAACATTTTTACCTCTGCACCAAATAAGCAATCAGTGCGATGATCCAGAGATGGGCTGGGTAAAAGATATAGAAGAAATACTTGCCCCACTTGCCATTATAGCCTCGTTCGCCATTGTAGAGATGGAGGAAGGGCAAGACGGTAATAAAGGCCCAGTCTGAATTGTAGAGCATCATCGAAAGAGTCGCTCCCATGGTTGGGTAGATTTCAATGCTCAGACAGAAGAGCAGAAAGGCCAACACCATGTAAGAAAGAGTTCTGAGAGCAGGCTGATTGCGGAAGATATAGCTAAGCAGCATAAAAGGAATAATGGTCATCCCACCTTCTGTCAAAAGGACTCCTGCTAAACCAACCAATACCGCCCCACCAAGCCGCAAATAGCGCTTCTCAGTCTTAGAATCCTCACTCTTTTTTGACAAGCCAAATAAAAGATTGAGTACCAGAAGGCCACAGGCCAGAGTAAGAAAAATATTGTTGCCAAGATAAACTCCCTTGCCTTGGAACAGCATCGTCAAGATGGTATTGCCCAGCTGCATGATAGCCGCCCAGATAAACAAGCGTGCATTGTAGACCAAGCGATTGCGCGTATGCAGAAAGCCTTCTACTGCGCTAAAAGCAAACCAAGCAGCTACACAGCGGGTCAGCAGGTGAAAAATCCCGTCCCAGCCCGTCGGCAAAAGCCCTGGAATCTTACCAATATGATCAAAAACCATTAAAAAGGCCATGAAAAGCTTGAGTTGGAAAGCAGTTAATCCTCTTGTTTTCATTTCATATCTCCTTGTCTTCTTTATACATCTATCTTACAAAAAAAGAAAGGTTGGTACCATAACCTAACCTTTCAATTTCGG
>NZ_KQ968978.1:380896-384069 GCF_001578725.1 Streptococcus sp. DD04 | reverse complement strand
TCAATTTCACTGGCCAACCTTACAAATTTGTAAGAATGCCTTATTCAAATATCATCTTCTTCTCTGAAAAACTAATCATGACAGTTGTTCCCTGTCCGACCTGCGAAGCGATGCTGATCTGATGTCCCAGCTCATCTGCAATTTTCTTAGACAGATAAAGTCCCAAGCCAGACGATTGCTGGGTCAAACGGCCATTATAGCCCGAAAAACCTCGTTCGAAAACCCTTAGCAAATCCGCATCCTGAATACCCAGACCGCTGTCTTTGATATAAAGCGTATCCTCCTGAAAATAAATCTCAATCCCGCCTTGACTGGTGTATTTCAGACTATTTGACAGCACTTGCTCCAAAATAACGACGAACCATTTCCTGTCTGTGATGATGGTTCGGTCCAGATCATGCAGATTGAGACTCAAGCCCTTTTGGATAAAGAAAATCGCATACTTCTTGACAATCTCCTTGACCAAATCTTCAACATTTTCCTTTTTCAAGACCAAATCCTCGTGGAAACTCTCCAAACGAAGATACTGCAAGACGATATTGACATAGGACTCGATCTTAAAAAGCTCTTGCTCCAGCTGATTCTTGACCTTCTTGTCCTCAATCTCTCCGACCAGCAATGAACTAGCCGCAATAGGCGTCTTGATCTGATGAGCCCAGAGCGTATAATAGTCCATCAGGTCATTTAACTTCTCCCTTTCCTCAATCGCACGGTTCTTCTTGTCCATTTCCAAAAGAGCCCGTTTTTCAAAAAGGAGAACCTCTAAGGCTGTCTGAGGCCGACCTGAGGCATAGAAGAGCTGGTTGCGGTATTCCTTATAGGCACTAGCGAGATCCATTCCAAAGAAAAAGCTAGCAAGGAGAAAGGCTAAGAGCAGCTGATACTCTAGCAGACTGCGCCCGTCTTCGAAAATAAAGGCAAACATCCCCATAATCGAAAATACAATCAGCAAGAGCAACAAGATGAAGCGACGGGAATACAAATGATGCTTCAAAAAGAAAAATTTATCCTGCATGTCCATTGGTCAAACCATATCCTATCCCTTTTTTCGTCTCAATGAAATGCTTCAGACCGTGCTCTTCCAGCTTCTTGCGCAGGCGGGCAACATTGACGGACAAGGTATTGTCATCAATAAAGAAATCGCTGTTCCAGAGCTCCTTCATCAAGTCATCACGCGCCACGATGCTGCCAGAATGCTCAAAGAGCACCCGCAAAATCTGAAATTCATTCTTGGTCAGCGTCACAAGCTCGCCCTCATAGACCAAATCCATGGATTTAAGATTTAAAATCACGCCCTGA
Source organism: Streptococcus sp. DD04 (assembly GCF_001578725.1). Classification (NCBI taxonomy): domain Bacteria; kingdom Bacillati; phylum Bacillota; class Bacilli; order Lactobacillales; family Streptococcaceae; genus Streptococcus; species Streptococcus sp. DD04. The sequence goes on along the minus strand of NZ_KQ968978.1, from coordinate 382,770 downwards.
TATTCCAAAAGGCTTTGATCCGTCCCAAACTCGTACGAACGCCGCAGCAGGCCTTGAACCTTGGCCAAAAAGACATTATTATCAAAGGGCTTGGTCACATAGTCATCTGCGCCCATATTAATGGCCATGACGATATCCATGGACTGGTCGCGCGAAGACAGAAACATAATCGGTACCGTCGAAATTTTCCGAATTTCCTGGCACCAATGGTAGCCGTTAAATAGGGGCAGGCCAATATCCATCAGCACCAGCTGAGGCTCCTCCTTGACAAAGGTTGTCAAAACCTGCATGAAATCCTCAATCGCCACAACCTGATAGCCCCATTGCTCCAGCATCTTTTTGATCATTTGACGGATAACCGCATCATCCTCGACCAGTAAAATCTTGTGCATTCCATTTCCTCACTCATTTTTCTTACTGCTATTATATCAAATTCTCCCTTAAATCACAGAGACTTTTTTAGTTTGAAACTCGTGACATTTTCAGGAAATTTTTAAAAAAGAATAGGACAATCCTGACAAATCATTCAAATTTCGATTGCTGCTCTCTTTGCTTCTGACAACCCGCCCCACTTATGCTATACTGTAAGAAGATAGAATATGGAGATCGATATGGGAATAATTTTTGATTACCTAGACCAAGTAGCTTACGACAGTATCTACGACACCCCCTTTAATGAACTGGATATGCTGATGCTGACAGAATTGACTTATCTGCCTTTTGACCAGATCGTATCTGATCAGATGTCCCCTGATTGTACTTGCCGCTTGTTGGAGGCCGCAGAAAAGGTGCCCCAAGATTTGTCCATGTTGGTGACTAAAAATCGGCTGAAACTTTTAGAAAAAGCAGCCAGCTCCACCCGCTTCAAAAATGTTAAGCTCATGGGCTATGTCAATGATATTGATCCTGATGTCCAAAAGCAATTTGCAGCTATGATTTTCAAAATCAAGCCTGATAGCTATGTCCTAACCTTCCGCGGAACCGATGATTCCATTATCGGCTGGAAAGAGGACTTCCACATGACCTATATGGATCAGGTCCCAGCTCAAAAAACGGCGGCCAATTATCTGCGAAAAGCCATGGATGCTCTGCCTGGTCAATTCATCCTGACGGGCCACTCGAAAGGAGGCAATCTAGCTTCCTATGCTGCTAGTCAGATCGAGCTGGAATATCAAGAGCGAATTCAGAGTATTTACAGCTATGATGCCCCTGGACTGAATCACTCGGTCATCACCAGTCAAGGCTACCAGACTATTTCAGACAAGATAAAGCGCTACATTCCGCAGGGGTCTATCGTCGGAATGATGCTCGAAACGCCCAAGCAGGCTCAGATTGTCAAAAGTACGGCTATCGGCGGTCTGGCCCAGCACGATACCTTCTCTTGGCAGATTAGTGACCAGACTTTTGTCCTGCTGGACAACCTCAATCCAGACAGCCTTCAAGTAGATAAAACTCTGAAAAACTGGGTAGATAGCGTTTCTGATGAGGAATTAAAAAACTTTTTCGACCTCTTTTTTGGCCTCATCTTGGATGCTGGTATCAGCTCCATCAATGACCTCACCAAGCTGGAAAATTTCAACAAAATCCTAACTGTTTTTGAAAATGCCAATGCCCTCACAGATGAGGAGCGGGATATGCTGACGCGCCTCGCCAAACTACTGGTGGACATGCGCTACCAGTCTTGGAAAGACGGCATGAACCTGCTGAAGCCTGCGGAAATTCAAAAAGAAATCCGAGAAAATATCTCTCAGCTTGTCAATCAACTACCTTTTATCAATACTGAAAAGCCAAAAGAAAACAACTCTGACACTACTGAAGGAGATACTTTGCTCTCTTAAATATGAGGGTATCCAATCCTAGCTAACCAAGAAAAA
>NZ_KQ968978.1:374555-380719 GCF_001578725.1 Streptococcus sp. DD04 | reverse complement strand
CGGACTATTGTCCCAGACTCTTCTTTTAGATTAGAAATAATTATAAGATTTTAAGATTGACTTATTCATTCACATTTTTAAAGGTCACTTTAGCTTCTGGGTCAATACCAGTCACAATAGCTCTATAATATTGCTCGGCTGATTCTGTGATAAGATTTTTATATTGTTTAAGATATTCTTCTTGTTCTTTATTGCTGAGCTCCTTACTAACATATTCTCCAGTATCAATATTTTCTGTTGAACCGCTCAACAACTCTCCACTCGTATCATATAATTTATATCGTTCTTTGGGATTATCTGGCATCTGAACTCCTATGACTTCATATTTAGGGATAGTCAACTCATATTCATGCTCAGCGATTTTCCTAACCCTGATTGCTTCTTTAATTCCAAATTTAGCTGTATACTTAAAAATGATGATTGCTTTCTTAACAGATAGTGGAATACTGATATTAGTACCGGGTATTTTTTTATCTTTCTCAATCGTTTCAACTTTTTGAATTCCAACATTTAAAAAGACACTTTGGTTAACTTGTTCTAAGTGAGTGATTCGAGTATAGACTTGGGTCTGTTCATCTGAAGCATTTTTCCCTTGGAAGTACCCAATAATATTATACGTTTTCGCAACAACAAAAAAGATAGCGAGAATGGCTACCACAATCCAAACGTAAATCTTAGCCCCCAAAACCTTTTTTATGAAATCCTTAACTATTTTCATTATCCTATTTCCTCCGAATCAAAAATGCTGTTCCAAGACTAATTATAGCAAGGATAGCTGATAAATAGGGATTCAGAGGAAAAAGAACGACAATTAAAAGCAACAACAAAACAAGTGATGCAATTTTTACTATTTTCATCATTTAACTCCTAAAACCTTTTCATTAGGTATTATATATATATATATATATGAATTGTCAAGTGTTTTTAAAAAATTATTCACAAAAAATCCCAGCATCTTGCCGGGATTCATTACTTATTAGGTTGGTTTGCTAATCGATATTTCCTATTGTAGAAATTGTTCTAAATAACATTCGTTACCCAATCAAACTTCCATTTGGGACTTTTTCGTCCACGGTAAGGAGAGTCAGTTGGTCGCCGTGCTCGGCTGATAGAATCATCCCTTGGCTGACATATTTTTTCATCATCTTACGTGGCTTGAGGTTGGCAACGATTTGGACTTTTTTGCCGACCAATTCTCGTTCGTTTGGATAATATTTCGCAATTCCTGAGAGGATTTGGCGGTCCTCACCATCTCCTGCATCCAAACGGAACTGAAGGAGCTTATCAGAACCTTCAACTTTAGAAACCTCTTTAACTTCAGCAACTCGGATTTCTACCTTATCAAAGTCGTCAAACTTGATTTCCTTGCGGTTAAGTTTAAGCTCGACTTCTTCTGGATTCCATTCTTTTTCAACCGCAGGTTTGTTGCCTTCCATTTGTTCTTTGATATAGGCAATTTCTTCCTCCATATCCAGACGTGGGAAGATTGGCGTTCCTTTTTCTACCACTGTCAGACCTGCTGGGAGATGGTCAATTGCTAGGTTTTCCAACGAAACTGCTTGAGGCAAGCCCAGTTGACTGAGGACAGCCTTGCTGGTTTCCATCATGAAAGGCTCAATCAAGTGCGCCACAACACGAAGGCTCGCTGACAAGTGGCTCATAACACTTGCAAGTTGATTGCGGAGAGCTTCATCCTTAGCTAGTACCCAAGGAGCGGTTTCATCAATGTATTTATTAGTTCGGGAGATGAGCGTCCAGACTGCTTCCAGCGCGCGTGGGTAGTCCACTGCATCCATGTGTCTGTAGTAGTCAGTGATTGATTCAGCTGCCACCTGAGCCAGAGCTCCATCGAATTCTGTCACATTTTCTTCATAAGCTGGGACTTGCCCATCAAAGTACTTGTTAATCATGGAAACAGTTCGGTTGAGCAGGTTTCCAAGGTCGTTGGCTAGCTCGTAGTTGATACGGCCAACATAATCTTCTGGCGTGAAAGTTCCGTCTGAGCCGACCGGAAGACTGCGCATGAGGTAATAGCGCAATGCATCCAAGCCATAGCGTTCTACCAGCATTTCAGGATAGACCACATTGCCCTTAGACTTGGACATCTTGCCATCCTTCATGACAAACCAACCGTGGGCAATCAGGCGGTCAGGCAACTTAATATCCAGCATCATAAGCAAGATTGGCCAGTAGATAGAGTGGAAACGCAGAATGTCCTTGCCCACCATGTGGAAGACTGTTCCATTCCAGAATTTATCGTAATTGGCATGGTCGTCCTGACCGTAACCAAGGGCTGTCGCATAGTTGAGCAGGGCATCAATCCAAACATAGACAACATGCTTAGGATTAGACGGCACTGGAACGCCCCAGGTAAAGGTCGTCCGAGAAACGGCCAAGTCTTCCAAGCCTGGCTCAATGAAGTTTTTCAGCATTTCATTGAGTCGGCCATCAGGTGTGATAAAGTCTGGCTGTGATTTGAAGAATTCTACCAAGCGGTCTTGGTACTTGCTCAGACGAAGGAAGTAAGACTCCTCTGATACCCATTCCACTTCATGTCCAGACGGCGCAATTCCGCCGGTTACTTTCCCATTTTCATCACGAAAGACTTCTGCCAGCTGGCTTTCAGTAAAGAATTCCTCATCAGATACAGAATACCAGCCTGAATATTCACCCAAGTAGATATCATCTTGGGCCAAGAGTTTTTCAAAGACATCGGCTACAACCTTTTCGTGGTAGTCATCAGTTGTCCGGATAAATTTATCATAGGAAATAGCCAAGAGCTGCCAGAGCTCCTTGACACCAACCGCCATGCCATCGACGTAAGCTTGTGGGCTGATACCAGCTTCCTCAGCTTTTTGCTGGATTTTTTGACCGTGCTCATCAAGACCAGTCAAATAGAAAACATCGTAGCCCATGAGACGCTTGTAGCGAGCCAAAACATCGCAGGCAATAGTCGTATAGGCAGATCCGATATGGAGCTTGCCAGACGGATAATAAATAGGTGTCGTAATATAAAACGGTTGTTTTGTAGTCATTTTTAATCCTTTCAAGGCTAATGAAACCTTTTTTGATAACACCTCATTATATCATATTTCACGGGGTTTGCGAAAAGATAGTCACCTATAGTAAACATAAATAAAATGCCGCTTTCTTACTCTGCGATAAAAATATTAGAAATGTCAGGATAACCGCTTTTAGTCAGTCTCTCGACGAACTTTTTGACAATAATTTATGGGAAGTCACGCCTTTCGACGTCCTTTTTATCTATAAATCTTTTGAATTACTGCTATTCGACAACTCGGTTGCTACTAAATATATGCAACACGAGTCTTTCTAGCTAATTTTTACAAATAAATTTTTGTATTTGATGCTCTTCGAGTGAATTTTTGCAAATAATTTTTAGGAATCGATGCCTTCCGAGTGAATGTTTACACAGATTTTTAGTATAATGGAGCAAAGGAGGGCTAAAAATGAAAACACATCTTATTAGCCAAGTTATTCTAAAATACCTGTCTGGTCTTATGTTTTTGATTTTGCTCATTTTTATACCAGCAGGAAGTTTAGACTTTTGGAAGGGCTGGCTTCTCGTGGGATTGGTCTTTCTACCAATGCTCTTGATTGGAATCCTTCTGTTCCTTTATAAACCTGACCTCCTCAGAAAAAGACTGGAAATGAAAGAGAAAGAAAAGGAACAAAAGCAGATCATTTTTTTGAGTGCTTTACTCTTTCTTGCTACCTTTATCTTAGCTGGTTTAGACTATCGTTTCTCTTGGTTTCAAGTCCCCAGCCGAATCACATGGTGTGCAAGTTTCATTTTTCTAGCATCCTATCTCCTCTATGCTGAAGTTCTGCGAGAAAATAACCATTTATTTAGAATTATTGATGTTCAAGACCAGCAAAACGTCATTTCAACTGGGCTTTACGGAATCGTCAGACATCCTATGTATCTAGCAACCCTTGGCCTGTTTCTGAGCATTCCGCTCATTTTAGGTTCACTTTTAGCTTTCCTTGTCATGCTTCTTTATCTTCCTATTATCAACCAGCGCATGAAAGGAGAAGAGGCTTTCTTAGAAAAGAATCTAGAAGGCTATCAAGAATACAAAAATCAAGTCACTACAAAAATCATTCCATTCCTATGGTAACAAAGAAAATGACAAACCCAAAACTCGCCTGCTTAGCCTTTTTTTGGTAAAATAGAAAAAAATAAGTCTAGAAAAGGTACCCTTATGAAACTCATCTCTTGGAATATTGACTCCCTCAACGCTGCCCTGACCAGTGATTCTGCACGCGCTCAGCTCTCTCAGGCTGTTCTTCAGACACTTCAGGCAGAAAAGGCGGATATTATAGCCATTCAGGAAACAAAGTTATCTGCTAAAGGTCCGACTAAAAAGCACTTGGAAATCTTGACAAACCTCTTCCCAGACTATGAAAACACTTGGCGTTCGTCCCAAGAGCCGGCCCGCAAAGGCTATGCAGGAACCATGTTCCTTTACAAAAATGAACTGACACCCATCGTGACCTTCCCAGAAATCGGTGCTCCGTCGACTATGGATGTCGAAGGTCGCATTATTACACTGGAGTTTGACAGCTTCTTCGTCACTCAGGTCTATACGCCTAATGCTGGCGATGGCCTCAAACGCTTGGATGACCGTCAAGTCTGGGATGCCAAATACGCTGAATACTTGGCAACACTAGATGAACAAAAACCAGTGCTTGCAACTGGTGACTACAATGTGGCCCATAAGGAAATCGACTTGGCCAATCCAGCCAGCAACCACCGTTCACCAGGATTTACCGATGAAGAGCGCGCTGGCTTCACCAACCTGCTAGCCAAAGGCTTTACCGACACCTTCCGTCACTTGCACGGCGATATTCCTAACCAATACACTTGGTGGGCGCAGCGCAGCAAAACTTCCAAAATCAACAACACAGGCTGGAGAATCGACTACTGGCTGACCAGCAACCGCGTGGCTGACAAGGTAACCAAGTCTAATATGATTGACTCCGGTGCACGGCAAGACCACACACCAATTGTCATGGAGATTGAGATCTAAGGAGAAGGATTATGGACTATCAGGCTGTCATTCCTGAATTTATGGTATCGAACATCGAACAGTCGCGCCACTTCTACTGCGACTTGCTTGGTTTCTCTGTCGAATATGAGCGTTCAGAGGAAAAGTTTCTCTTCCTCTCGCTTGAAGACTGCCAGCTCATGCTAGAAGAAGGCAGCGCAGAGGAATTAGCCCAACTGACCTATCCTTTTGGGCGCGGTGTCAATATTTCCTTTGGCATCAAGAATGTCCCACAGCTCCACCAAAAACTGCTAGAAGCTGACTATCCCATCCATCGTCCGCTGACAAAAAGAGAATTTCGCGTAGGAGATAGCTTTATTTATCCTCATGAATTTGCGATTTTGGACCCAGATGGTTATTTTTTAAGATTTAGTGAATAAGAAAAAGGAGGCTGCTGGCCCCTTTTTCAGTAGGTAAATATAAATTGACAGACCTGTAAATCCAGTGACAAAAACCTTTGCTAAAGCCCATGAAATCAGCATGTCAAAGAACTTTGATAGCCATTTTCAGTAAAATTGAGTAGAATGAAATCAGAAAGCGAGGAAATCTTATGCAAGTCGGAAAGCAAATCCAGCACTATCGTAAAGAGAAAAATTTATCTCAAGACGATTTAGCTGAAATAATCTTTGTCAGCCGTCACTCCATTTCCAACTGGGAACGCGGCGCGACCTACCCTGATATTCAAAATCTGCTCTTACTGAGCAAGGTCGTTGAAGTGTCGTTGGACAAACTAGTAAAAGGAGATCTGGAAACTATGAAACAAATTATTCACGACCAAGAATTTATGCGCTATCAAAAAGATGGAGTGGTCTTTAGCTTGCTGCTAATTGGCAGTCCTATCATCAGCATTCCCCTAATTCTTTATTTGGATTGGTACGGCATCGCTATTAGTTGCTTGATTTTTGCTATCGCGATGTTCTACGCTCTACGCATTGAGAAATTCAAGAAAACGCATAATCTTCGTACCTATCGCCAGATTGTCGCCTATGATCAAGGACGCAGTCTGAGCGAGATTGAAGAAGCCGAAGAAAGGGGTAAAGCTCCCTACCAAAGAATCATCCTTCCTGTTCTATTTGGCCTTGGAATTGGCAC
>NZ_KQ968978.1:369629-372926 GCF_001578725.1 Streptococcus sp. DD04 | reverse complement strand
CTTTACAATTTCAATTCCGCATATTGCTTGCGGTAGCCAACTTGCAAGATCTGATTGTCTCGAACCAAGAGTGGGCGCTTAATCAGCATGCCGTCTGTAGACAAAAGTTCTGCTGCCTCTTCCGCAGAAAACTGAGGAACCTTGTCCTTGAGCCCCAGTTCTCGGTACTTGATACCACTGGTGTTAAAGAAAGACTTAATCTCCAAATCAGAATTGGTCATCCACTGCAAAAGCTCCTTCTGGCTGGGTGTTTCCTTGACAATATCCACCGTTTCAAAGTCCAGCCCCAACTGAGTCAACTCAGCCTTGGCCTTACGGCAAGTAGAACATTTAGGATATTCGATAAATTGCAACATAAATTTCTCCTCCTCTTTCTGCTTCTTCTAGCTTAGAGGACTTTTGCGCTTCTGTCAAGCTGAACACCTTCATGCTCCAAGAGCCATATTTTCTTATCCAGACCCCCTGCATAACCTGTCAACTGCCCCTGACTTCCCAAAACTCGGTGGCAGGGGACTAGGATAGACAAGGGATTACGACCCACAGCCCCGCCCACAGCTTGGGCAGATTTGACCTTCAGCTCCTGAGCAAGCTGACCATAAGTCACCGTTTGACCATAGGGAATGGTCTGGAGATAGGCCCAAACTCGCTGCTGAAAGTCCGTCCCTTGGGCAGACAAGGGAAGGGCAGCTGGATCGGGCTGCTGACCGGAAAAATAGGCATCCAAAAAGTCGCTGGCCAAGTCCAAAAAAGGATGGTTGCCAAAAATAGGAACTTCTGAGAGGCCTCGCTCAAAATATTTCTGTCCTAAAAACCAAGCGCCGACAAGTCCAGACTCATCGGCAACTAAGGAAAGGTCCCCCAAGGGACTTTTGTAAATTTTCTTATAATAGGTCATTTCTTAATCAAACGCACTCGCACGATATTGTCGCTGTTCTCAAACTTGTCAACCAAGTCCTGAATCTTGCTTTCATCCGACTCATCCAAATCCAGCAGAGTATAGGCATAGTCGCCTTTAGAACGGTTGATGATATTATCAATATTGATATTCAAATCACTGACTGCTGTTGAAATCCGAGCCACAATATTCGGCACATTTTTGTTAATCAGGGTAATCCGATAAGGAGCTGAGAGCGCCTGACGGACATTAGGGAAATTCACCGAATTGATAATCTCACCCGTTTTCATGAAACGACGAATAGTTTTACCGGCCATAATAGCACAGTTTAGCTCAGCTTCTTCGGTCGAACCGCCCAGATGCGGAAAGACAGTAATCTGAGGATGGTTGAGCAATTCCTCCACGCCGAAGTCTGTGATATAGCGCTTGACTACACCAGCTTCTAAGGCATCAAAGAGGGCTGCATTGTCCACCAACTCACCCCGAGCGAAGTTGATAATTGTGGTGCCTTTTTGCATGACTTCAAAAGCCGCTTGATTAAAGGTCGCACGAGTATCCTCAGTCAAGGGCACATGAATGGTGATGTAGTCGCTCTTTTCAAAGATTTCTTTGATATCCGCTACCCGCTTGACATGGCTAGAGATATTCCAAGCCGTTTCAATGGATACATAAGGGTCATAGCCCAGGACATTCATTCCCAGACGGTAGGCATCATTGGCAATGCGCCCACCAATAGCACCCAGACCGATGACACCCAGAGTTTTATTGGCAATTTCGGTACCCGCAAACTGCTTTTTGCCAGCCTCCACTTGCTTAGGAACATCGTCTCCGGAGAGACCATTGACCCAGCTGTTTGCTGCAATATAATCACGAGCAGACAGGAGGACAGAAGCCAAGACAGCTTCTTTCACCGCATTGGCATTGGCTCCAGGTGTGTTGAAAACCACGATTCCCTGAGCTGTTGCTTGGTCAACAGGAATATTATTGGTTCCTGCACCTGCCCGCGCAATAGCTTTTAGATTACTTGGAAAATCCTGTCCATGCAGGTTTTGACTGCGCAGAATATAAGCATCCGGATTGTCAGACTTGTCTCCGTCAATCTGAAAAGCGTTGCCCAGCTCCTTGAGTCCAATTTGATTGATATTGTTAAATGTTTTGACACTAAAGACCATAGTTTCCCTCTCTTAAGAATTTTCTTCTTCAAATTTCTGCATAAAGGCGATCAAATCCTTGACACCTTGGAGCGGAAAGGCATTGTAAAGACTGGCTCTCATGCCGCCCACGCTGCGGTGCCCCTTGATATTCTTGAAGCCTGCCGCAGCAGCCTCCTTGTTAAACTTGGCATCCAGCTCTGGACTTGGAGATACGAAAGGAATATTGGCTACTGAGCGTTGCTCCTTGTAACGGACTGGACTGCGATAAAAGTCTGACTGCTCAATGAAGTCGTATAGCAGACCTGATTTTTCGTGATTGCGCTTTTCCATTTCTGCTACGCCACCCAGCTCCTTGACCCATTCAAAGACCAGCTTGGCAATATAGATGGCAAAAGTCGGCGGTGTATTGTAGAGAGAACCATTGTCCGCCTGAATGCGGTAGTCCAGCATACTAGACAGAACGGGCTCATCATTGAGCAGATCCTCACGAATGATGACCACCGTTACACCAGCAGGTCCAATATTCTTCTGAGCCCCAGCATAAATCAACCCGAAATCCTCTACTCGGTACTGAGCGGCTAGGATATTAGAAGACATGTCCGCCACAATCGGAACGCCATTGGTCGCCGGCAGGTCGTAGATAGCCGTTCCTTCAATAGTATTATTGGTTGTCAGATGCACGTAAGCCGCTTTAGGATCGATGTCCGCTGGATCAAAAACTGGAATTTCCGCATAAATCGAATCCTCAGATGAAGCCAAGAGAATGGGCTCAAAAGGCAGGGTCTTAGCCAGCTTGACAGCCTCTGTGTAGGCCTTCTTACCCCAAGAACCAGCCACTAAATAGTAAGCCTTACCCCCCTTGGCGAGATTGAGCGGAATCATAGAAAACTGAGTAGAGGCCCCTCCCTGCAGGAAGAGTACGCGGTAATTATCCGGAATAGCCATGAGCTCACGCAGCAAGCTCTCCGCTTCTTTGATAATGTCGTCAAACTCCTTGGATCGGTGGGATAGCTCCATCACACTCATGCCACTTTGGGCATAGTCTAAAAACTCAGCCTGAGCTTTTTTCAAGACTTCCTTAGGCAATACTGCTGGTCCAGCAGAGAAATTGTAAATGGTCATATCCTACCTCCAAAAATGTATTTTGTCTATCATATCACAATATTCAGAAAATTTCTATAACACTTCCAAAAAAATTCCTACTTGAGGAGAATTTCCGAACAAAAGGAGGATTTTTAGCAAAAACGG
>NZ_KQ968978.1:366092-368641 GCF_001578725.1 Streptococcus sp. DD04 | reverse complement strand
CAAAGAGCCGCAAAAAAAACTAGCCGGATAGGACTAGTTTCTGTCTTCTTCATGATAAAGGGCATAGAGCTGACTCTTATTGCGCCCGTATTTTTTGGCCACTTCCTTGATAGCCTGATTTTTCTTGCTACCGGATTGGACCAAGCTGTCAATTTCAGCCAAGAGGTCTGCATCCGCTTTATCTTCCTTCTCTAAGCTAGCACCGGCCACAATCAGGAGGCACTCGCCCTTGAGGGAATTTTCCGCCAGATAGTCTATCAACTCAGAAATCCTTCCTCGCTGGTATTCTTCATAGATTTTGGTTAATTCCCGAACCAAGACCACTGAGCGGTCGCCATAGACTTCCAGCATATTTTCCAGCGTAGCCTTGACCCTGTGGGGAGATTCGTAAAAGATCTGTGTCTCTGGATAAGACTTTTTACTCTGGAAAAACTCCTTCTGCTGCCCTGTCTTGCGAGGCAAGAAACCATAAAAAATATGAGGCTGAGGCGCTAAACCACTGGCAATCAGAGCGGAAATCCCAGCACTTGGCCCAGGAACCGTTACCACAGCAATGTCCTCAGCAATAGCCGCCTTGACCAAATCATGTCCTGGATCTGAAATACTGGGCAAGCCAGCATCCGATACCTGAGCCAGATTTTGCCCAGACTTGAGCAAGTCCAACAAGACCGGTATCTTTTCCTGAGCATTGTGCTCATGAAAGCTGATCTGCCAAGTCTCAATCCCAAAGTATTTGAGCAGGAGACCAGTATTTCTGGTGTCTTCGGCCGCAATGACATCCACTTCCTTGAGGGTATTGACCATGCGAACGCTCATGTCATCCATATTCCCAATGGGAGTCGCTACCAAATACAGCTTACCGTAGCGCGACTGTCCCTTAAAACTCTTTTGAATCTGCATTTCTACTCCCTAAATAACAACTCGTCGCAGAACATGCACTCCGCATCGTTTTCTCGGCGCTGACCATAAAAATCTGTACATACATGAAAACCATCGTAATAAAGTTTGCGGAGATTATCCCGATTTTTATTGCTCTTGACTGGTGTCGCTTGCTCTACTTCACCGAGACGGTCTCTCAACTTGTCATTTTCTAGTTGAAGGGCGATATTTTCTTCTACGACACTCTTGAGATTCTTCTTAATTGCCTCCACTTCAGCAAGAGTCAGCAAAAGCGTCTGAGAAAAATCATCCAAAGCATCAAATAATTCTTTTTTATTCATTGTCTGCTCCTATCCTGCTTAAGCACCATCTTTTAAAACCATATATTCCAGAGCGTTTTGGAAGGATACATTAGCCCGCCACATCTTTTTGGCTTGCAGTAAGTCTTCCAGTTTGCTGCGACCTGACTCGCTTCCAATTTCCTTGGCAAGCAAAACTTCCAATATTTTCAATATCTGCTCCTGCTTGTCCTTGTCCTCAGCCAATTTAGCCAGCTTAGCCATCTGTAGGTAAGCCAGATTCTCATTGGTCAGCACAGCCTTGACAAAGCGCTGACTCTCACTGACTAAATCAAAGAAAAGCTTATTAGAGATAAGCTGCTCGGCTTCTTCCTGAGTCTGGCTATAAGCAGCCAAGAGTTCAGCCTGACTTTTGATTAAGCCAGCCTCTTCCAGCTGGTGCTGGAGGGCAGCCTGATTCTTCCGAAAGTGAAAAACCTGAGTCCGACTCCGAATCGTCGGCAGAATCAGCTGTTCATCAGCAGTCAGGAGAAAGATGTAAATCTCACTCTGGGGTTCTTCAATCACTTTGAGGAGGGAGTTGGCGGCATTAAGATGCATTTTATCCGCATCGCAGATGATAAAGACCTGCCTATTCCCTTCCACTCCACTCTGGGAAAAATTTCTCACCAGCTCACGAATTCGCTCCGTTTTGATAATGCCATTCACCGGTCTTACAACCGTCACATCCGAAAAATCCTCAGCTTCAATCAGCCGACAGGAGCGACAGCTACCACAAGGCCAGACCCCCTGCCTATTCTCACAAAAGAGGCTCTGGGACAGGGTCAGGGCCATCGCAAAGCTGGAAAAATTCCCCGAAAACAAATAGGCATGGTTGAGTCGTCCAGTTTCCAAAATATGCTGAAAAATCTCTGTAAGTTTGGGCTGGGCCTGGCGTAAATCTTCTACTGTCATTTCTCCTCTGCAAAACGTTCTCTGATAGCCTCCAGACTATCAGCCACCACCTGATCCAGCGACTGACTGGCATCTATCTTAATGACACGTTCTGGTTCCTTTTCTAAAATAGTAAGATAGCCTTGACGCACGCGCTCATGCAGATCCAGACCTTCTAGGTCCAAACGATTGACCTCGCGATCCTTGTTTCTGGCAATGCGTGCTAGCCCCTCCTTGACATCAATATCGAAATAAAGTGTCAAATCCGGCTTGAGTCCATCTGTAGCAAACCGATTGAGCCATTCTACCTCGTCAACTGCCAAGCCCCGTCCATAGCCCTGATAGGCTACCGAGCTGTCAATAAAACGATCCTGCAGGACCCACGTTCCTTGCTCCAAAGCAGGCAGCACCTTCTCCGCCAGATGCTGACGCCGACTG
>NZ_KQ968978.1:361017-366072 GCF_001578725.1 Streptococcus sp. DD04 | reverse complement strand
AGCACCTTCTCCGCCAGATGCTGACGCCGACTGGCAATATAAAGCAACAGCTCCGTTTTAGCATCCATGGCCGTATGCCCCCTATCCAAGATCACCTCGCGAATCTTTTCAGAAATGGCCACACCGCCAGGTTCTCTGGTTGTCACTATCTGACATCCCATTTCTTTCAGCTGAGGAATCAGCGCCTCTAAGACACTGGTCTTCCCAGCACCTTCTGGACCTTCCAGCGATATAAAAATACCTTTTTTCATCGTTTCCCTTTTACATATCTTCTGCTAACTAACGGCAGAATCTTTTATTTTAATCTACCTTTTATTGTACCAAAAATTATCTCAAAAGCCCATAGAAGAATTTTTCGAAAAATATTTCATATTATTTTCATAAAATGAAAACTTTTGATAAAATAGAGTCAGAAAATTCTTAGGAGAATATGATGTTTAAATTCAAAAATATACTGGCCATCATTCTGGGGGCTGGAATTTTTTCTTTTGCGATTCATTATTTGGTCATTCCTTTTCATTTGTATGAGGGCGGCGCAACGGGTCTGACCTTGATTACCTACTATCTGTTTAAAATACCCGTCTCGACCACTAATCTGATTATCAATATTCCGCTCTTTATTATTGCTTGGAAACTACTGGGCTCTCGAACTCTCTATCTCAGCATTCTGGGTACTTTTTCTGTGTCCGCTTGGCTCAAGATTTTTGAAATCCTACCAGCCTCCAAGCATCTACAAGAGTACTTCTTTTCAGCTCTGGATGGCGATGTCTTGCTGGCTTGCTTGGGAACAGGGATTGTGATGGGAATTGGGCTGGGCACTATCTTCAATGCTGGTGGAACCACTGGTGGCACCGATATTGTAGCCCGCATCTTCAATAAATATACCAGCATTTCCATGGGCCGACTCATGCTGACGGTTGACTTTGTGGTGATTTCCTTGGTTCTTCTAGTCTTCAAAGATCTGCGCATGGTGTCTTATACCCTGATGTTTGTCTTCATCACTTCCCGCGTCATTGACCTGATTGCAGAAGGCGGCTTTGCGGGTAAAGGCTTCCTCATCGTTACCAGCAAGCCAACCGAGCTAGCCGAAGCTATCAATGAAAAGCTGAATCGCGGGGTAACCTATCTGAAAGGACAAGGTTTTTATAGCCAGCAGGATTTACAAATCGTTTACTGTGTCGTCTCTCGTAATGAAATGCAGCAGATGAAGAAAATCATCAATAGCGTAGATCCATTTGCCTTCACAACCATCAATGAAGCCCATGAAATATTAGGAGAAGGATTTACCCTAGATGCTAACAAGCAACCTATCGTACGATAACGAAAAAACCTCTATATTGAGGTTTTTCTTTTGTCCTTATAAAACTTTAGCACTAGTGCGAGTAATTTCTGCCACTTCAATTCCGTGCTCTTCAAACTTAGCTTTTAAAGCAGTCATATCAAGGTTGCCATCAATCTGTACTTCAATCACAATTTTTCCATCTTTTCTTGGGATATTGACTGTATTAGAAATATTCAGATTTTCTTCGACAATCAATGTGACGATTTTAGCCAGCACACCGACCTTGTCTTCTGTGACAAAACGCATGCGGACACCCTCTTCTCCGTAGCCAGAAACCTCAAGGAAGGCCTTGAAAATATCACGATCTGTGATCACGCCGTAGACCTGTTCATTGTCAACAACCGGTAAAATCCCAATTTTATTTTTCAGCATCAAATAGGTCGCATCTTCCAGACTGGCATACTTGGAAACGGTAACTACATCGTGAATCATCACATCTTTTACCTTAGTTTTATTTAGAAGATAATTCATTTCATAGATGGATAAGCTCGTTGCCTTCGATGGACTTGCTTCTGCAATCGTTCCTTCTGTCACAAGACCTACCAGCTTGTCATTTTCAATAACGGGCAGACGGTGCAGTTTTTGGTCGCGCATAATATCCGCTGCATGCGCAATCGTTGTGTCTGGACTAATGTATACGACCTTGCGTGTCATAAAATCTTTTACTGCCATGAGAAGCCTCCTCAGCATTTTCTTATCTTATTTTGATTTTATTATACTGTATTTTCTCAATGATTTCAAACGCTTTCAATCTCCTTGCTTAAATTTTCAAAATTTAGAAAAATCATTCAAGAATTTAGTTGAAGATAAACACAAGTTCCTATCAAAAAAAGACAGTTCTTTTCATGGTGCGAACTGCCTTTTTATTACTTAAAACTCTATGTCAGCTTCCAAGCCAAAGTGATCACTAACGACTGGTCCACGCTGCCCGTCAAAAACAACAGCTGATTTCGCAATGTTAAAATCTTTACTTGTAAAAATATAATCAATTTTTAGAGCATCTTTGTTTCCTGCCCAGCCAGCAATATCACCTTCAACTGTTGCTTTACCAACGACTGTGTTAGCAACTGCATGACTATCTTGCAAAGCAAGCGGACTTTTTAGAATGTGCTGATAGCCTTCATAACCGACAGGATTGTTAAAATCTCCCATGAGAACCAGCGGAGTCTGAACTTGCAAAAGCTCTGATTCAAACTTAGCCCATTCTCCTTGGAAACCTTTATCCCACCAAGATAAGTGACAAGAAGCGACCGTGATAGGCTGACCATCGAGCTCCGTTTCTGCCAGCAAGACTTTACGCGTATGATAGTCAGTTGGATCATTGACATCAGACACCAAGAGCTCTCTTGCCGTTAAGGGCTTTCTTGACAGAATTGCGACCCCTTCATTGTAAATATCAAAACCAATATGGTTATAGGCCCAAGACCAGTAATAGTCCATACCTGCCTCAGCTAGTTTCTCAACCAGACGCAGGGCATAGTGGTCCTGGTGAATCGGAATGGCGCCATCTACCGCATAATAGAAGGGAGCCTGAACAACCTGTTCAGACTCCACTAATTGATTGACTTCCTGCAGGCAAATGACATCATATTTTTCTTGGAGAATACGCTCAGCTAGCTGTTTTAGCTTGCTTTCTTGCTCTTCTTCCATCCAACTATGAGTATTTAAAGTCAGGAATTTTGCCATGATTTCTCTTTTCTATCTTACAATTCTACTTTAGCCACAACTGTCTTAGCAGCGACTTTGCCGAATTTTTCAACTACAACTGATTTGATTGCTGGAGCATTTGTGAAGACAACGACAGTTGATGTTTCACGACCTGCTTCTTTAATAGCTGCCAAATCTGCTGTTACCAAAAGATCACCTGCAGCAACTGTTTGTCCTTCTGCTACATGTACTTCAAATGGTTTGCCTTCAAGGCTAACAGTATCAAGACCGATATGAACAAGCACTTCAAGACCAGCTTCAGTCAAGAGACCAAGAGCATGTTTGGTAGGGAAGACGCTTGTCACTTTACCAGCCACTGGAGAGTAGATTTTGCCATTTGCTGGTTCAACTGCAAATCCATCACCCATCATTTTTTGTGAGAAAACTGGATCTTTCACATCTTCCAACTTGATAACTTCACCTTCAGCAACTGTTTCGATTGCTTCTGTCACACCCTTGTAGCTAACTGCTGCAGCTGCAGACTCAGCTTTTTGACTTGGCAAAGTTTCAGGAATCACTTCTCCTGAATCCAACAAGTCTTGAATATCAGATTTAAGAACATCAGCTTTTGGTCCGTAGATTGCTTGGACGCCTTGACCTTTCATAACCAAGCCCATAGCGCCTTCAGCTTTCCACTGTTCTTCTGTTCCGACTTTTTCTGCATCTTTGACAGTCACACGCAGACGAGTCATACATGCGTCTACATCAACGATATTAGCACGACCACCCAGCAAGTTAATGATGTTCACTACTTGAGAAGATGCTGCTACTTTTTCACCGCCTTGAACTGAAGAACCAGCGTCTGAACCTTCAGCTGTTTCATAGTTGCCATTACGTCCTGGAGTTGCGTAGTTGAACTTCTTGATCATGAAGTTAGCGATGAAGTACATAATTACAGCAAAGAGGACACTTACCCAAATAAAGTTAATAATATCCATACCCAAGCCAGCGTTGATCGCCATTGGAGTACGAGTCAAGAATTCGATAGAACCGAATGAGTGTACACGAAGGTTTACAATGTCAGCCATAGCAAAGGCAGCACCTTGTACGAATGAGTAAATCAAGTAAAGTGGAGTTGCCACGAACATGAACATGTACTCGATTGGCTCAGTAACACCTGTCAAGAAGGTTGCCAAAGCAGTAGCGATCATCATCCCTTTGTATTGGTGTTTCTTATCAGCATCAACATTGCGGTAAATAGCTGCTACTACCCCCATAAGGATACCAAATGAACCAATCATCTGTCCAACTTTGAAGCGAGCTGGGTGAACAGTATCAAGTAAGTGCTGATAAGTAGACGGATTAGCTGTTTTTGTACCAACCAAGTCATTTACCCAAGCCAACCAAAGTGGATCTTGTCCAAATACTTGAGTTCCTTTAGCAGCACCAGTCAATACTTCATAAGTTCCCCCAAGCTGTGTGTAGTTCATTGGGATAGTCAGCATGTGATGCAAACCAAATGGAAGCAAGAGACGTTCCAAAGTACCGTACAAGAACGGTGCCAAGATTGGAGCTGTGTCTTGTGAATTCGCAATCCAAATACCAAAGTTGTTGATACCTGTTTGAACAACTGGCCATACAAATGACAAAACAATTGCTACGATTGCTGAGCGCAAAATAACAACGAACGGTACAAAACGCTTACCATTGAAGAATGACAAAGCATCTGGCAATTTACGGAAGTTGTAGTATTTGTTGTAAGCTGTTGCTCCAACAAAACCAGCGATGATTCCGACGAAAACCCCCATGTTCAAAGCAGGAGACTCAAGGACACTGATAAAGTAGTCAGAAACCTTAATGCTTCCTCCCAACAAAGTGCTAACCATTGCTTCTGGATCTTTTAGCATATCACCTGATACACCAAACATAACCCCAGTGATACGGTTAATCAAAATGAAGGATAGACCTGCCGCAAAGGCACCACCAGCACGATCTTTCGCCCAGCTACCGCCAATAGCAAGAGCAAAGAGGATATGCAGGTTACCGATAACCCCCCAACCAATTTG
>NZ_KQ968978.1:352783-359789 GCF_001578725.1 Streptococcus sp. DD04 | reverse complement strand
CCAAAAATCAGACACTAAAAATCTAGATTTGGGAGTGCAGTTTAATTGCTATTAAAAATAAGTATCTTCAGTTATTCCTGCATGGCATAGCCTACACCTCGAATGGTTTTTATGTAGCTGGCTTGCCCATGAATATCAATTTTGCTGCGCAGATAACGAATATAGACATCAACGACATTTGTTTCAGTAGCACCTTCATACTTCCAGACACGTTCCAAAAGTTGCTCTCGGCTCATGACCTTTTGGTTGCTCATCAGCGTCACTAGTAGATCATATTCCCGTCGTGTTAAGGCAATCACTTCCTCTCCACGATAGACGATATGGTTTTTCAAATCAACTCGTAGATTGCGGTAAGCAGTCGGTGTTTTCAGTTTGCTGCAATGCTGGTCAATAAAGTCTCGACCTCGAAAAATCCCTGATACCCTTTCAACCAAATCATTGATAATAAAGGGTTTTATGGTATAGGACACAGCAAAGCGCTGAATCTCATCTGCATGTTCTTTGATTTCTTCACGACTGGCAAGGACAATGATAACAGAAGCTGGCTTGATTAAGCTCAGCTGTTCGGCAAAATCACTGGCAGTCATATCCTGAAGAGCATAGTTGAGCAAGAGTAGATCATAATCTGCTTCTCTAACTAAAGCTAGGCCTTCTTTACCCGTTTCAGCCATGTCTACAAGAAAACTTTCCTTTTGCAGTTCCAAAGTCACAAATCGTGCAAGATTCTTTTCATTTTCTACCAATAAAATTCGCTTTGCCATAGGCCTGTCCTATTTTTCATCATACCAAGAATAGTGGTAAGTTCCTTCTTTGTCTTTGCGGTTATATGTATGAGCACCAAAGTAGTCGCGCTGAGCCTGAATCAGGTTAGCAGGCAGATTTTCTGCTCGGTAACTGTCAAAGTAAGCGATAGCGCTAGAGAAGGTTGGTACCGGTACGCCTGCTTGTACTGCTAAGCTAACCACATCACGGACGGCTTGTTGGTATTTAGCTGTAATGTCCATGAAGTATTCGTCCAAGAGCAAGTTAGCCAAGTCTGCATCGCGCTTGTAAGCATCTGTAATCTTTTGCAGGAAACGAGCACGGATGATACAACCAGCACGCCAGATAGAAGCAATTTCACCAAACGGCAGATCCCAGTTGTTTTCTTTAGATGCTACACGCAATTGGGCAAACCCTTGGGCATAAGACATGATTTTTGAGAAGTACAGAGCCTGACGGATTTTCTCAATCAACTCAGCCTTGTCACCATCGTAGCTAAAGGCTGCAGGTTTTGGCAATACCTTGCTAGCGGCCACGCGCTCATCTTTGTAGGTAGAGATATAGCGGGCAAAAACAGATTCTGTAATCAATGGCAGTGGCACACCCAAATCCAAAGAAGACTGACTGGTCCATTTACCAGTTCCTTTGTTTCCTGCAGCATCAAGGATGTAGTCAACGATTGGGCCGTCTCGGCCTTCATCGTCCTTTCGTGTCAAGATATCTGCTGTAATCTCAATCAGGTAGCTATCTAGCTCGCCTTGGTTCCAGTCAGTGAAAATATCCGCCATTTCAGCTGCAGATAGCCCCAACAAGTGCTGCATGAGGTCATAACTTTCTGCGATGAGCTGCATATCTCCGTATTCAATCCCGTTATGGACCATTTTCACATAGTGACCTGCACCGTCAGGACCGATATAGGTCACACATGGTGCACCGTCTTCAGGTGCCTTAGCTGAGATTTCTTCTAGAACATCTGCGACTAACTCATAAGCTTCTTTCTGACCGCCCGGCATGATAGATGGACCTTCTAAGGCTCCTTTTTCACCACCAGAAACGCCTGTACCGATGAAATTGATGCCAGAGTTGGCCAACTCTTCATTCCGGCGAATCGTGTCTTTGTAGAAAGTGTTCCCACCGTCAATCAGGATATCGCCCTTGTCCAAGTGAGGCAACAAAGCCTGAATCGTCGCATCTGTACCAGGCCCTGCTTGAACCATCAGCATGATACGGCGTGGTTTTTCGATAGATTGAACGAAAGACTCCACATCATAGCTAGGTACGAAATTCTTCTCAGGATGACAAGCGATTACATCTTCCGTTTTGTTTGCTGAACGGTTATAAATCGCAACAGTATAGCCGCGGGATTCGATATTGAGAGCGAGGTTACGCCCCATCACAGCCATACCGACAACACCAAAGTTTGCTTTAGTCATTTTCTACTCCTCTTGACTTAGTTGTTTAATTTGTTATATTTTAACATTTTTACAAGGTAATGAAAAGTATTTAGCTGATAGAAATGCTTTTCTGGAGAAGGATACGCAAACAGCCAGAAGTTCTAACTTCCAGCTGTTTTCTTTATTTTAGTAAGATTCTGATTTATTTATCTTCGATCTCAATGACCGCTTGTTCATCTTGTTTGAGCTTGTTGACAGTCATATTGACGCCAAGTGCTCCAGCTAGAAGTTGACGAATGTCAAAGCCTGCTCCTTGGGAAACTTGGTCAATGCTCTGCATGATGTCGCCGACCATTTTAGAAGCGTTACCTTCACCATACATGGTAATCTTGTCTACCTTGGTCAATGGCTCTGCTACAGCACGAGCAATTTCTGGCAGTTTATCGACAATCATTTCCGTAATCGCAGCTTCCTGCATCTTCTTCATAGCTTCAGCTTTTTTGTCCAAACCTTGCGCTTCCGCTTCTAGCTTAAGGCGAATGGCTTCTGCCTCGGCACGCCCTTTGGCCTCGATGGCTTCTGCTTCCTGCAACTGAGCGTATTTCTCAGCTTCGGCTTGAGCCTTGCGAGCTTCTGCTTCTTTCTGCGTTTCAAAAAGTTCTGCTTCAGCCTGACGCTGACGCTCAATCAGTTGAGCTTCCGCAGCCTGTTGACGGGCATATTTTTCAGCTTCGGCTTGCTTGCGGATATTGGCATCCAATTCCTGCTCACGAACCTTAACTTCCCGCTCCTTGACTTCCGCTTCTTTTTCTTGCTTCATGATGTTGGCTTCGGCAGCCACACGTTCCTGCTCACGACGTTGAATTTCTGCTTCGATACCTTGAGCCGCATCAGCCTTAGCCTGAGCAATGTCTGCTTCTTGTTTAAGAGCAGCTTGCTTGAGTTTGAGTTCATTTTGCTTTTGAGCAATTTCTAAGTCAGCAGCCACGCGCTTGTCGTTAGCCAACTTATCCTGCTCAGCCTCAACTTCCTTGCGCTCACGTTCGGCCTTAGCCTTGGCAATCAGGGCGTCTTTCTTGATCGTTTCGACATTCTCGATACCGAGATTATCAATCACACCACCTTCGTCAGAGAAAGACTGAACGGTAAAGGCAATGACTTCCAGACCCATCTTAGCCAAATCTGGCGCTACGTTATCCTGCACTTTAGAGGCAAATTCCTGACGGTCATTAACCATCTTGCGCAGTTCCATCTGACCGATTACCTCACGAAGATTTCCTTCTAGGACATCTTGGACAGAATTTGAAATATCCTCTGTATTCCAGTTGAGGAAGTTCTCAGCTGCCCGCTCGACCATTTCATCCGTAGTACCAATCTTCAGCTTCACAGCAGCATCCGCACGAACATTGATAAAGTCGAGTGTCGGTACAGACTCAGAAGTACGAACATCGGTAGAAAACTGCTCGATATCTAGATAAGAGCGTTGCTCTACAAAAGGAATCATGAAACCAGCCTTACCGCGCAAATGGCGCTGCTTACGCAGACCAGTAATAACGACTACTTCATTTGGCTTAGCATTGACATACCCCTTAGCCAAAAGAACAATAAGCACGATGGCAGCAATGATTGCAATAATCAACCACCCTGGGATAAATAATATATCCATAAAAACTTCCTTCCTTTTTCAGAACAATATATCATAATATCGTTCTAATATATTTTTAATCAGTATATCAAATAAGTAACGGATTTCAAAATATTTACTGTTCGTTCTTAATCTACAAAAACAGCTAATTTCATGCCTGTTTTCAGCTATAGTAAAAAGCTAGCTCTCTTACATATTTTTACAAGCGCAAGTTAAACCAGACTCCTAACTGGCCTACTCGTCAAATAATCCCTGCAACCCTGCAAAAGGACTATTCACTTCCTTTTTCTCTTTTTGGCTTTGTTGATATTCCTCTTCTGTCATGACCTGCCAATCATTTCCTGTCGGCATCTCACTACCTGCCTCTTCTTCTGGAGTCAAGATTTTCAGCGGAATATTGAGCAGAATATTGTCCGCCACACTCTCAGCCAGATCGATTCTATCTCCCTCAATAGGTAAAACCAGATCTTCCTCTAGCAAATCCTGCTGCGATCCTCCATGCTGACCATCCGCAAAAATTTCATTGACCAGATAGGCTTCCTGCAGGTCAACTGGCTCCATGCTGCGGCTGGAAGCTAGGGTAATGGTATAGGACAGCTCATAATCAAGGAAGTAAAGTCCATCCTCATACTGAGCTTTCCCTTTAGCCGTAACATTTTTTACGTCCAAAATCTCAGCGTTACGCTCTTGTAACTCCTGAGCCAAATCAAAATTCTGCTCAAACTTCAGACCATCGGGATTTTTCCGAATTTCTTGAATATTTAACATAAGTGCCTCGTTCTTTAAATTTTCTCTTTTATTATATCATGATTCCCCCTTGAAAACTAGGATTGATCAGTTTTTGTTATAATACTACTAATATTCGGAGGGGATTTTTGTCTTATACGAGGCTCAGAAGGAAGCTGTAAGTCGCATTGGGATTCTTACCACTTAGCTTACTAAGTTTTACCACTTACTGAAACCCCCTTGAAGCATGATTATTGTCTGCTATAATCAAGATTGATAAAACAAAAAGGAGTCACGTATGAAATTATTTTTTAAAAATAGGGTTTATGCTGCCCTAAGCCTTTCTCGGATTTTTAACACACTGGGAGCCTCCATCTACAACATTGTTTTTGTAGTTTTTGCCTCCAGTATGCCTCAACCAAAATTTGCCGTAGCAACCGCCAATCTAATCGTTCTCGTACCGACTCTCTTTACGATTTTTGTGGGAATACAGGCAGACAAAACTGTTCATAAATCTGCTTGGCTGATTCGTTTTGGCTATCTCCAAGCCTTGTTGTTCATCTTGGTGGCTTTCCTGACTAAGTCAATCAGCTATCTTGCTTTTTCTCTGGTTTGCCTGATGAATATCCTATCCGATGTAATCAGTGATTATCGCAGCGGTTTGCAAATGCCCATTCTAAAAAAGAATGTGGCAGAGGAAAATCTCATGGAGGCTTTCTCCTTCACCCAGATGATTACCTTTATCTGCAATCTAATCGGGCAGGCACTGGGTGTCTGGCTACTTGCTGCCAGCAATCAAAACTTCGCACTGGTCGCTCTCTTAAATGCTCTAGCCTTTCTCCTTTCTTCTTCCATTTTATATATCGTTCGCAATAGACTGACTCATGAAACGGTCCAATCTTCTCAGAGTCCCCTCCCCCTCAAGACCCAGCTTGGAGAACTGTATCAAAATTCTAAAATTATCTTTGAACAAGAAGGAGCCAGCAGTTTTTTAAAATTGCTCTCTCAAATCCTGATTCTCAATGCCTTGGGTGGCTCCGTCATGGCTCTCTACAATCTTTATCTACTGGACCATCCTGTTTTTGGCCTTTCTTTCAGCCAATCCCTGCTCATTTTTGAGACTGTTTTCATTCTGGGCGTTGTCTCTGCCGGATTGACACCTAAAGACTTTTTCAGCAAACTTTCCATCAATCATCTGGCTCTTGCCTCTACCTTGGCTATCTTAACTTTGGGTTTGATTAATCTTTTTCATTTACCTGTATATTTAGGCATGATAGCTATTTTCTTTATGATGTATATAGCTGGAAAGGTCAATCCGAAAATCAATAGCCTGCTCCTTAGCAAGCTCTCATCAGATGTCCTCGCTCAAACTTCCAGCTTTCTCAGCCTGCTTTTTAGCTTCTCTGTCCCTCTCGGAACCATGCTCTTTACCAGCCTAGCCCTCTGGAATATGACTGGCGCCTGGCTGATTTTTAGCCTAATCGGCTTCTTTGCCCTACTATTGACCTTTGAAAAAAAGACCGAGAAGTAGAATTGTACTGACCCCAAAAAGTTAGACATTATATTTAAACCAAGGATTGAGTTCTGTATTGCACAGGCTCAGTCCTTTTAGTTTGATTCTAATTCGTTTGTTGTTGTAGTAATCGATGTAGTTGACAATCGCTTCCTCAAGCTCTTCTAATGACTGAAAATCCTTCTCAAAACCATAAAACATTTCGGATTTCAACATGCCCAAGAAGGATTCCATCATGCTATTATCCGGACGGTTCCCCTTTCGTGACATTGAAGGCTTACTGCCCTTGAACTGCAGAAACTGGTGATAAGATGCGTGTTGGTACTGCCAACCCTGGTCACTATGAAGAATCGTATTCTCATAATATTCAGCGGTGAAGGCCTGCTCTAACATGGTTTCCACTTGTTCCAAATTCGGTGAACGAGAAAGATTATAAGCGATAATTTCGCTGTTTAAACCATCTAAAATGGGCAATAAATACAATTTTTGACTGCTGCTTGGAATGGCAAACTCTGTCACATCCGTATAGCATTTTCCATCGGTTTAGAGGCTTCAAACTGACGCTGAACGGCATTCTCCGCTCTTAGATATTCATTTTCTGCTTGAAGGCGCTCTAGTTCTGTCATTTCTTCAGGTTTTTCTTTGGTTTACGTCCCATTTTAGGCGGCCTCCCTCTTGGTTTCTCAACAATCGTATACCCATTCTTCTTGTATTGTGCCAGCCAATTTGGAAGCATTCCACGATTTGGTAGAGCATAATCCAGAGACACACTTAATTGCGAACAACCTGCAATTAAAACTTCATCAATTATTTTTTTCTTTCATTTTGGAGGATAATAACTATTCTTCCTTTTTTTGACATGTTCTATTCCATAGCGGTCAATCAATCTGATTAAGTACTGAATATTAGAAATAGTTACCTCATCTCTTTTTTAAAGTTGCTTGAAGCTGAGACCTTGTTTTCTGG
>NZ_KQ968978.1:351105-351769 GCF_001578725.1 Streptococcus sp. DD04 | reverse complement strand
CAAAGAGCCTGTTTTCTGAGACGATAGATTTGGACTTTGTCCTCATAAGTTAATTTCATATGAAAACACCCCAAAAGTTAGCTTTTTCGTGTCTAACTTTTGGGGTGCAGTTCATAAAATTCTCAGTCTTTTTACATCTTTCTCAATCGCTCTACCCGCTCTGAAATAGGAGGGTGCGTATAGAAAAGTTTCTTTAGCCCGCCTTCTTTTTTGGGGTCATTGATGTAGAGCGCCGCACTGGCATTATCGACGTCATGTTCCATAGGCTGACTATGCTCCAGTTTCAGCAGAGCATTGATCATCCCTTGGGGATTGCGAGTCAACTCCACACTAGAGGCATCTGCCAGAAATTCCCGTTGACGGGAAATGGCCAACTGCACCAAGGTAGCTGCCAAAGGTGCCAGAATGATGGCAATCAGTGATACGATAAGGAGAATAATTCCTATTCCGCTATCGTTATCTCGATCATTACTACTGCGCCGTCCGCCACCAAACCACATCATCCGGCCAGCTAGGCTAGACAACATGGTAATAGCACTGGCCAAAGCCACAGCAATCGTTGAAATGCGGATATCATAATTTCGAATGTGACTGACCTCATGGCCCATGACACCTTCAAGCTCCTCGCGGTTCATGATAGCAAGCAAGCCTGTTGTAGTAGCAA
>NZ_KQ968978.1:337466-351061 GCF_001578725.1 Streptococcus sp. DD04 | reverse complement strand
AGCCTGTTGTAGTAGCAACTGCTGCATTCTCAGGCTTTGATCCAGTCGCAAAAGCATTGGGCGACGCATCTTCTACAATATAGACCCGAGGCATGGGAATCTGCGCCACCATAGCCATATCCTGCACAACATGATAAAGCTCAGGGGCTTCCTGTTCGGAAACTTCCCTTGCACCATTCATAGCCATGACAACCTCTGTAGACTGAAAAATCATACTGATAGCGTAAATGCCACCAATGATAAAGGCAAGGATCAGGCCACCAAAGGCAGAATCTAGCCAAAGATAGCCGACAGCCGCCCCGATGAGGGCCAGGAGACCAAAGAAGGCGATAAGGAGGAACCAAGTCCTCCTTTTATTGCTGGCAATTTGATCAAATAGCATCTTAGTCACCTAGCCCAGTACTGCCAAAATCAACTTTTGGGACAGCCTTTTCCTCTTCTGGCGTCTGTAAGAAAGCTGCAGCTTTAAAACCAAACATACCCGCAATAATGTTGCTCGGGAAGGTTTCCAGTTTCACATTGTAGTTGCTGGTAACTGAATTATAAAGCTGACGAGAATAAGCGATTTTATTTTCTGTATTCGTTAGCTCTTCCTGTAACTTCAGATAGTTGGTGTTGGCTTTCAGATCTGGATAGCTTTCAGCTACTGCAAAGATTCCAGAAATCTGGCGAGAAAGGGCATCGCTGGCTTGCATGGCTTGGGCTGGTGAAGTGGCTGAAGCTACTTGGTTGCGCAGCTGGGTCACCTTTTCCAAGGTTGCCTGCTCGTATTTGCCATAACCTTTGACCGTTTCCAAAAGGTTGGGAATCAGGTCATTACGGCGTTTGAGCTGCACATCAATCTGACTCCAGGCTTCCTGAGTCTGCATACGGCTTTTGACCAGTGTATTGTAAGCGCCAATGACAAAGAAAGCCAAAAATACGACAACGATAAGAATAATAATAAAAGTCATGATATACTCCTTCAATTTGGATTAGACTTATTATATCAAAAAATAGTGAGACTGTCTTTATTCTTGACAGAGATTTGAAAAAGATGTATCATAAAATCAGAAAAACCGACCATCGGTCGAATAAAATTTTACCAACAAAAAGGAAGGAATTATGGCTAATAAAAAAGAATTTATCTTAGACACAGCAGAAAAACTGTTTGTCGAACAGGGATTTGATCAAACCTCAATTGCTCAAATCTTAGATGCAACCCAGACTGCACGCGGAACCCTTTATTACTACTTCACATCAAAAGAGGAAATCATGGATGCTATTATCGAGCGCTGGATTAGCCGTGCTTTTGAGCAGATGTACACCTGGGTGGAAAGGAAAGAACTTTCAATTCTCGAACGATTAATGGGTGCCCTAGCTGCCTTAAATATGAAAGAAGAGGGACAAGAGATTTTGGACCACTTACATGCCCCCCAAAATGCTCTCTTGCATGAAAAAACAAATCAAATCTTATTGAGTAAGGCACCTGAAATTCTCTCTCCCCTTCTGCAAGAAGCGATTCAAGCAGGTGAAATGCAAACTGCCTACCCTTACGAAAGTATCGAAATGATGTTGACTTATTCCTTACAAATTTTTAATACATCTTTCCAGACCTTAAATAGACAGGAACAAGAGCAAAAAGTTCAGGCTTTTATCTACTTGCTAGAAAAAATTTTTCAGACAAAAGAGGGATATTTCAGCCCTTTGACACAGTTAATCCACTAAAGGAGTTTGCTTATGAAAAACACTGGCTTTAAAATCTATCTTCTGATATGGCTGGGAACCTTTATTTCTGAAATTGGAACAGGCATGACATCTTTTGCCTTGGGGATTTATATCTACCAGCTGACTAGCCAGGCCTCTTCTTCTGCCTTGGTGACCCTTTGGGCTTTTTTGCCAGGGCTTTTAATAACTCCTTGGGCCGGAATTCTAGCAGATCGTTATGACCGTCGCCTCCTGATGGCTTTGGGGGATGGGCTATCTGGTCTGGGAGTGCTCTGGATTTACTTTAGTTTACAAGCTAGCCAGCCTTCCATACCGCTCATTTGTTTGGGTGCTGCTCTCAGCTCTGTCTTTTCAGCTTTAGTTAGCCCAGCTTTTCGGGCTACGATTTCTGACCTAGTGTCTGAGGATCAAATTTCCAAAGCTACTGGACTATCACAGATTAACGGGATTGCCCGTTATCTCATTTCTCCTACCCTTGCTGGGCTCATTCTGGCTCAAGGCCATATTGGTCAGATCCTCTTAATTGATTTTTCAACAATTTTTGTGACTGTCATTTGCAGTCTAGTCGCTCGTCGTCATATCAAAAATTCATTTAAGGGTGCATCTCATTCTTTCTGGAGGGAATTCAAACGAGGATTTCAAATCATCCATGAAAAAAGGGGGATTTGGCTCTTGGTTCTGCTAGGAACAGCTTTTTCCTTCTTTCTAGGTACCGTTGAAATCTTGCTTTCTCCTATGATTTTAGGTTTTGCTTCCAGCCAAGAAGTCGGTTGGACCATGGCTATTTCCAGCAGTGGCATACTCTTTGGCGGACTTTTCTTAAGCACCTTTGCTATAAAGAATCATTTTCACTTAATCCTCAGCCTTTCATTGGGATTGCTGGGTATCTTTATGGCTGGGATGGGAAGTAAAGAAAACTTAATCTGGATTTGCTCTTTTGGTTTTCTCCTATTTTCTTCTCTTCCTTTTGCCAATACGGCCATTGATTATTTAATTCGCTTGAATATCGATAAGAGGGAACAAGGGAAAGCTTGGGGAACAATCAGTATCATCTCCCAGTTTGGCTATGTTATTGCTTATGCAAGCATGGGCTGGGTAGCAGATACTTTTTTCAAACCGCTCCTACTCCCTAAAGGGGCATTAGCTTCTTCTATCGGCTCTATCATCGGAGTAGGAAGCAGTCGTGGGTATGGTCTCCTTCTTATCCTAGCAGGAATTTGTATCAGTTTTAGTGCTCTCCTTCTCTACCACCAATCTGCAATAAAGGAGCTCGAACATCTTCCTCAGATGAGTCAAAAATGATATAAAAGCCAATAACATCAGCTTCCTCGTCATTTTCCCTTTCTATTTTTTAGCATGACCTCGCATATTTCTACGACTCAGCTCAGTAGCGATTGGCTGACTTCTGGCGAATAGCTCGTGCAAACGGCTAAAAGTCCCGCACTTGCTTAAAATACCTAGCGGCTCTATTGATAGAGACAGACTCTCATGAACCAGCCCAAATTATTTTCACTGACGAGCCGACAGGGGCTCTCAACTCTCAGCCTGGGAAGCAAACTATAGAGCTCATGTAGCGCTCCCATCAGAAGGACGCAAGCATTTTTCTGGTGACACACGATGCCAGCCTTACCATCTATACAGACAAGATGTTGCTCATTTTAGATGGCAAGTTAAAATAGAAGTTCTCTTTGACCCAGCTACTAGTCAAGCTGAGCATCACCAGCTGATCTTAGCGGAGCTAAATCAGATTAGCATATAGAAAAAGAGGCCCTTTGGCAACAATGCCAGGGTCTCCTTTTTATGATATAATAGACTAAATACTGACAAACAAGGATGAAACTATGACACCGCAAGAATTTTACCAGCTCTTGGCTCAAGAGGGCGTTGAGCTGACTGACCGCCAGAAAGACCAGTTTGAACGTTATTTTGAACTTTTGGTCGAATGGAATGAGAAAATCAATCTGACAGCTATCACGGAGAAAAACGAAGTCTATCTCAAGCATTTCTATGATTCAATTGCCCCCATTTTGCAAGGCCTGATTGATAATCAAGAGCTTAAGCTGCTGGACATTGGAGCTGGAGCTGGCTTTCCTAGCCTTCCCATGAAAATCATCTATCCTCAGCTGGATGTGACTATCATCGACTCGCTCAACAAACGAATCAACTTCCTCAAGCTGCTGGCAGAGGAGCTGGGACTGGACAAGGTTCACTTCTACCACGGCCGTGCGGAAGACTTTGCTCAGGATAAAGCTTTTCGAGCGCAATTTGACCTAGTTACTGCCCGTGCAGTCGCTCGGATGCAGGTTCTGTCTGAGTTGACCATTCCCTACCTCAAGGTTGGGGGCAAGCTGCTGGCCCTCAAGGCTTCCAATGCCCCAGAAGAACTGGAAGAAGCCAAAAATGCCTTGAGTCTGCTTTTTAGCAAGGTTCAAGACAATCTCAGCTACGCCCTACCAAACGGGGACCCCCGCTTTATCACAGTGGTTGAGAAGAAGAAAGAAACGCCTAATAAATACCCCCGCAAAGCCGGCATGCCAAATAAAAGACCGCTATAAATCAAAATCAGGCCCATCATTGCCTGATTTTTTTTGCAATTAAAAGCTTCTATAGGCAATCATTCATTCACAAATGCAGCCTCTCGTCTCCTTATCTCCAAGGATTATAGAAACGACTCTGATTGACTAAGAAAAGACCGAGGCCAATACCTAATAGGAGCACTGACAAGAAGATCACCAGCTTGTCTAGCTTACTGAATTCTTGCTGAGTATACCAAGTCCGCTTTTTATTTTTTCCGAAGCGGCGCAATTCCATAGCTGTAGCAATCGTATTGATTCGCTCTAATGAGCTAAAAATTAAAGGAATGACAATTTGCAGATTGCCCTTGATTCGCTGGCTCACCTTGGCTTTGGCTGACAATTCCAAACCACGCGCCTCTTGGGACATCTTGATGAGGTAAAATTCCTCCTGCAAATCTGGGATATAGCGCATAGTCAAACTGACAGCATAAGCTACCTTGTAGGGCACCCCAATCTGATTTAGACTGGAAGCAAACTGACTAGGATGAGTCGTCATCAGGAAAATCAGGGCTAAAGGAATCGTGCAAAAATATTTCACCAAAAGATTAAAGAGGTAAAAAAGCTCCTGACTGGTCAGATTATATGCTCCGAATCCCGTCCACAACATATTCTTACTCTGGTAGATTTCTACTGCATACTGCGGAGAAAAAAGATAAACCATGCTCAGATTTAAGAAGGCAAAGCTACCGGCAAACACCAATACAAAAGAAATATCCTTCAGCCGAATACCAGATAATTTAAATAAGGCCAGAGAAGCCACTGCCACAAAGAGCAGAAAACGCGTATCATAACTAATCATAGCAGCTATTGATACCAAAATGAAAAATAAAAGTTTGCTGGCACCAGATAAGCTGTGAATAAAGCTTGTACCTGTGTGGTAGCCAATCAATTTCTGCTGGTTAAACATGGATTTCCTCCTTTCGCTGCATATAATATTCTGTCAAGGCCAAGGGATCAACCCCTAGCTTCCCAGCTAAAGCAAAAATAGAGGTTTCCTTAAGATTGGCAAGTTTAATCAGCTCCTGATCTGTCAATATCTCGGCTGGACTTTTATCTGCTAAAATATGGCCGTCCACGACAACTAGGGCCCGATCAGAATAGTCCAGCATAAGCTGCATATCATGAGTAATCATGATAATGGTGTGTCCCTGATGATGAAGCTCATCTAAGAAATTCATGATTTCCGTATAATTTCGCTGATCCTGACCAGCTGTCGGTTCATCCAAGAGAATAATCTCTGGATTCAGCACTAAGATTGAAGCAATAGTCACCCGCTTCTTTTGACCGAAAGAAAGAGCAGAAATCGGCCAATTACGAAACTCATACAGACCACAGGTTTTGAGAACTGCAAAGACTTTTTCTTGAATCTCTTCTTCAGAGAAACCACGCAGTCGCAACCCCAGAGCTACTTCATCAAAAATCATGGTCGTCGAAATCATCTGATTAGGATTTTGCAGGACATAGCCGATACGCTCAGCCCGCTCCTTGATCGAATCTCCCTTGATATCTTGACTCTGCCAGCGATAATCTCCCTCCGTATTGATAAAACAACAGAGAGCCTTTGCTAGGGTTGATTTCCCTGCTCCATTCTTGCCAACAATAGCTAGCCGCTGACCTTTGGGAATAGTCAGATTGATATCCCGCAGAATAGGTCTGCCACTCTGGTAAGCAAAGGAAATGTGGTCCAGTTCTAAGAGGGACTGCTGATGGCTGTCGGACTCAAGTGTTAGCGAAGGCAGACTGACAGAGAGCTCCGACAGATCCATATTTCCTAAATCTGACAAGCTTGAAACACTAGCCACATCAAAACCAAGCTGGCGTAAAGTAGTAATATAGAGCGGCTCGCGGATACCATTTTCCGCCAAGAGCTGCGTTTTTAACAAGTCATCCGGACTGCCATTAAAAAGGATTTGTCCATTATTGACCAGAACAACCCGATCCACTGCTCGGTAAAGAACATCCTCTAAGCGGTGCTCGATGATAATCGTCGTGGTTCCAGCTTCCCTGTGAATTTGATCAATCAAATCAATAGTATCCTGACCAGACTTGGGGTCTAGATTGGCCAAAGGTTCATCAAAAAGCAGGATAGGACTCTCATCAATTAGAACGCCAGCCAGACTGACCCGTTGCTTCTGACCGCCGGACAAGTCCTGAGGCCGATGATCCAGCAGGTTCAATAAATCTAATTTTTCCGCCCAAGAATGCACCTTACTTTTCATGGTTGGTAGATCTACCATATCATTTTCAAGCGCAAAAGCTAAATCTTCGGCCACACTGAGACCGATAAATTGACCATCCGTATCTTGCAAAACGGTACTGACCAGATTTGACTTGTCATAAATACTGCTGTCAAAAGCTGGCTCCCCCTGAATCAAGAACTGGCCACTGGCCTGCCCCTTATAAATATTGGGAATAATGCCGTTCAAACAATGGCCTAAGGTTGATTTCCCAGAACCTGAAGGGCCTATTAAAAGAACCTTCTCGCTCTCATAGATGGTCAAATTGATATTCTTTAAGGTCGGATCAGACTGGGTCTGATACTGAAAGGTGAAATCTTGAAATTGGATAATTGGTTTTTTCATAGTCATTTTTATAAAGCCAAAGCGATTTGAATCGCCAGATTGGCCACCTTGTCTTTCTCGTCTAAGTCCGCATGATTGGCTAAATTTCGCATATCCCAAGCTTCCTCAGACAGATGATCTGCCGCATAGAAGAAGTGGCAGACATTAATACTGCGAAAGGCTGCCAGAGCTGCAACAGCTGAGCACTCCATGTCCACACAGACAGCCCCAGCTTCTTTTCGCTTGCGGAGCTTGTCCGCTGTCTCTCGATAAATTCCATCCGTCGTCCAGACCTTGCCTAGACTATGGGAAATCCCTCGCTGGTCCAGAAAATTCAACAGAAAATCCTGTAAGCCAGCATTGACTTCTAGCTCTGAGCTAGCCGGCTGATAATGATAGCTAGTCCCCTCATCTCGCAAAGCCGCCGTCGGGATAATGATAGATGTTTCTTTAATCTCCTCGTCCAGCACACCACAAGTCCCAAAGAGAACCAACTGTTTCATCCCAAAAGCTATCAAGTCTTCCAGAATAGCTACGCAAGCTGAAGCACCAACTGGCGCATTGAAAAGGGCCAACTCCCGTCCATCCGCAAAAACTCGATAAATAGGAATTTCAATATTCGCCATAGAAGTCGTCGTAATCAACTCATGGTCAAAATCTGCCAACATTCGAGCAAAGGTTTCGCGAGCAAAGCAGGAAACCGCCGTCTCTGGAAAGCCCTCGATTGGCTCTATTAAGTCCTCTGGATTAATGATAGCCTTGCGATTTTGGTCAAATTCTTCAAGAATCATAGGGTCCTCTTTCAACGAACTAAAGGAGTGGGACGCTCTACTAATAGAGTTTGAGTTCTATTCCTACTACCTTCCTTATTGTTTTATTGTACCATAAAAAAGCAAGGGGCAGAACAAAAATTCTATTTTTGTTCCTAGTCTTAGCCTCACGAGCTGGCTCAATAGTTGAGGCAATGGAGAAAGAAGATGAGAGTTGCAGCAACGAAGCTTTTGAGAGCTTAAAAAAAACGAACTCTTAGGCTAATGAAAATGCGTGATTAGCCTTGCAAAAGACAATCAGCTACCTCACCAAAAGTTACTATAATATTAAAAAATTTGAGATTTTTTCATCCCAAATTCTTTAATGTTTTTTATGAAATAAGATAGAGTCAGCGCTTGTAAGTCTTGAGCTCTCCCTGACTGATAGCGGTGCCATTGTACAAATCATAAAGCTGTTTATCGCAAACAAGGTCAGCTGTACCTTCGATATAGTCTTTGAAATGCTGGGTTTCTCGATGGTTCAGATAAGCTGCCTCATCCGCATAGACTTCAAAGAAATAAAAACGATTCGATTTCTGAGCATCTGCCATGGCATACATGGCCAAGACTCCCGTTTCCTTCTCCATAGAAGCCGCCATTTCCTCAGTCACAATAGCTTGGAAATCAGCAAGTCCCTCTGCCTTCACATCAACCTGAGCAAATTTCAGATAAAAATCATTCGGCTGAGTCCATTGGCCAGCAGGCAGCTTTTCCTGCAAAAAAATCGGCTGAACATCATAGGCTTGCCGTTCCGTCATGAGCGGCCCTGCTTCTGTCACAAAATACTGGTATTGGGGCGAAGCTCGGTGAATCTGATAATCCTCTTCACTGCGATAAACCTCAAATACATAGGAAACAGTCTCCTGACCCTTGATGGGGCTAGCATACATAGCTAGGGTGCCAGGCTCCTGTTCCTGAGAAGTCGTCAAATTCTTGAGACCGATTGCTTGAAAACGACTCTGGTTTCCGTCTGCTACTGTCAGCCGAAAAAGATGGATGATGGGTGTTGTCATCTTAAACCTCCCTTAGTCTTTGAAAATGATCTTCTGAGCATTGGCGGCCAGAATCTGCTCCTTATTTGCGGACGAGAGGGGCAGATCTTCGATAGCTTGGAGAATGACCTGGGTCGCGCCGGCTGGCTGGATGCCTAAAGGCAGGTCGGTACCAAAGAGCACTCGATCCACCCCAAAATACTCAATAGTAAGCTCCAAAGCCTTAGGATTGCCCAGAATCGCCGTATCCACATAAAACTTGTGAAAATCCTTTTCCTGGTCCTCCGGCAGAATATAGCGAATCCGCTCACTGAAGAAAGGAACCATGGCTCCTGCATGGTGGACGATAATTTTCAGGTCTGGGAACTCCTGAAAAATACCTGTCTGAACCAGCTGAAGCATGGCTTGAGTCAGCTCATATTCCCAAGAAAAGATGATATTATTGTCTGGCTTGCGCTCATCAAAGATGGGATGCAGCCAAATGGGCAGATCCAGTCGGGAGCAGGCTTCAAAAATCAGGTGAAATTCTGGGTCAGCTATGGACAATCCCAGAGCCCGAGTAAAGAGCTGAACACCAGCCAGATGAGGATTAACAGCTGTTTCTTGGAGGATTTTCACTGCTTCTTCCACATGATTCATAGGAATCATAGCAACACCTGCCGCAAAGATATCAGCATTGTCCGCCACTGCCTGAGACAGCTCGGCATTAGCTCGACGGCAGAGAACAGCTGCCATCTCCGGACTAACATAGTCTTCGGGATTGATATTGACAAAAGAAATAATCTGCTGGGTCTCCTTATCCCAAAAACTACATCGCAACTCTATATCAGTCAGCTGAGGATGCTGGATAAAGGGAAATCTCTCCGGTAGCTTGGGTTCAATTTCCAGCATCTGCCGATAAAAATTAGGTGTAAGAACATGAGCAAATACATCAATTTTCTTAGTCATTTTCTACCTCCACTTCTTGCTTTTCATAATTAAATTATAGCACATATTGAAGAGTTTCATCTCCAAAAATCAGTTATCAAATCACAGCTCTAGCTTGAACTTTTTTATTTAAGGAATATGAAAAAATTTCCAAAAAAACAGCCCAATTGGACTGTTTCGTGCTCTTTATGCAGGAGCTACTTCATTTAAAGATTCTCCAATCGCAGCCAAACGCTCCACCACTTCTGCCTGGCTCAAGCCGTTTTCAGCCACATAACGGTTGCGAGGGTGAACACGACATTCGTGAGAACAGCCGCGGAGATACTTGGCTTCATTTTCTTCTGAAGTCAGGATGCGGCGGTTACACTCTGGATTGCCACAGTTGACATAGCGCTCGCAAGGAGTACCATCAAACCAGTCTTTCCCAATCACGACTGGATTCACATAATTGATATCAACTGAGATACGCTCATCAAAGACATACATCTTGCCGTCCCAAAGCTCACCTTGTACTTCTGGATCCTTACCATAAGTCGCGATACCGCCATGCAACTGACCGACACCCTTGTAGCCTTCACGCACCATCCAGCCTGAGAATTTCTCACAGCGTACACCACCGGTACAGTAAACCACCACGCGCTTGTCCATGAACTTCTCTTTGTTATCACGGACCCATTGCGGCAATTCGCGGAAGTTGCGGATGTCTGGACGGATGGCTCCACGGAAGTGACCCAGATCGTACTCATAGTCGTTACGAGTGTCTAAGACAACAGTGTCTTCGTCCAAGAGAGCTTCCTTAAATTCCTTAGGTGACAAGTAAGCTCCTGTCGTTTCCAGCGGGTTGATGTCATTATCAAAATCATTGTCTTCCAAGCCCAAGTGCACAATTTCTTTCTTGTAGCGAACAAACATTTTCTTGAAAGCTTGTTCGTTTTCTTCGTCAATCTTGAACCAAAGGTCTTCCATGCCCGGAAGGCTGTGCACATAATCCATGTATTTTTGAGTGGTTTCATAATCACCAGAAACCGTTCCATTGATTCCCTCATCTGCCACCAAGATACGGCCTTTCAGACCGATGAATTTACAGAAAGCCAGATGATCAGCTGCAAATTTCTCAGCATTCTCAATCGGAACATATTTGTAGTAAAGTAGGACGCGAATATCTTTTGCCATCAGATTTTCTTCTCTTTTCTATTCTTAAATTATCTGAATTTTTAATCCAGCTCTTTCATTATATCGCGAGAAGAAAAGCTGAGCAATTTATTTGTTTGAAAAATAGCTGAGCTGAGCAGTTGAAGAAGAGATAACTCACTCCTCTTCCAATTCTTCCAAATACTTTTCAAAGCGCTTCTTCTGCCACTTGCTGAGAGTCTCCAAGAAAATATTGACCATTAGCATAAAAGGAAAGTGAATGACAAAAGTAATTAAAATAACAAAAAGAAGCATGGGGTGAAAAATACTGTTATGATAAATAGCGTGATTCAGTTGGAAATTCTGGCAGGCAATCAAAAGAGTCAGAAAGCCTGTCGCAGTCAGCACACCCCAGATAGTCAGACTGAAACTATTGTAATAGTTAGCTCCCAGATGCTGAGCTCGATACATGAAATAAAGAGAGGCAATGGCAATCAAAAGTAAGAAGGGCTGATAGTGAACGACTCCCCCATTCATAGCTACAGAACCCATATATAAAGCTAAACTGCCACATAGCATGAGACTGAAACTCTCCATACCAGCCTTGTTGACCAGTTGTTCTTCCCGTTCGTCTAAGATTTGACGTTTAATAAGTTTTATTCTCATTCCAAGCTCCTATACTTCTACTCCAAAAATAGTGATTAACAACATAAGAATGGCAGGAAGTCCGTTATTTATCATGTGAACTGCAATACTGACTTCCAAACGCCGAGTTCGATAAGCCAGCAAGGTCAAAATCA
This sequence comes from Streptococcus sp. DD04, assembly GCF_001578725.1. Classification (NCBI taxonomy): domain Bacteria; kingdom Bacillati; phylum Bacillota; class Bacilli; order Lactobacillales; family Streptococcaceae; genus Streptococcus; species Streptococcus sp. DD04. The sequence goes on along the minus strand of NZ_KQ968978.1, from coordinate 339,558 downwards.
CAGAAGAACCACCATAAATTACAAAAGACATGATATTGGTTGGGCCATGAAAAATCGCAAAGAGCAGCCCGCCTATGATATAACCCCAGCTTTCATAGCCTTTAAAGATTTTGAGAGGAATGATGCCACGGAAAATAATTTCTTCTGCGATAGGCGCTAAAACTCCAAGCATGATGGGAAACGAAATCATATCTCCTCTTCGGAACTCCTCCATCAAAGATGCCTGATTAGCCGTTGTCACTTCTCCATGCAGCCACCGGAGTAATACCGTCCCAAGGACAGATATGAGCAACATGCCTAAGAGGCCTAGAGCAATTCGCTTCCCGTCTCCTTTTTGAAAGATTTTTCCAGACTGAGATAAGATTCCAGCCTTCTTTGCTACCGCGACAAAGACCAGCAAAGTGAGGAAAATCAGCAAAAGCCCGAGACCAATGCTCCACTGTTTGGGAAATTGATAAGTTATTGCTAGCTGCTGAGACAGCATAGGGAGCATATACAAGGCCAAGGCTAAGAAAACACAGCCAACCCAGATCAATCGTCTCCACCAAGTCATTCTTCATCCTCCAATTCCTGATCGAGCTTTGCTTGACCTTTGCCGTTTAGGTAAAGACTGATCTTGTCCATCGTCAAGCTCCCAAGCATAAACAGTATCATTGCAAGAGCCAGCTTGAGCAGATACAAAATGCTCAGCATGCTAGCCAGACTTTCTCGCTGTCCAAAGAAATCAATGCCTATAACGATGAGAGCAAAGACGACTCCACCGCCAAAACGCTCTGGCCATTTTTCCTCTCTCACCATATCACGAACATCAATCCCTAGACTTAAGCGACGAAGCAAGGCATATAGACCTACTAGGGTAAGCAGAATACCTTCTGGCAGATAGGCCAGTAAGCTTAGATGGAGGATATAGACTTTGACAAACACAGAGATAGCCAAGAAAAGAAACATTCCTAGCACTAGTTCTCCCGCAACTTTGCCGTCCAATTTCTCTGTTCGTTCATCTTTTATAACAGGCTGCTTCTTCATTTTCTTTCTCACTTTCTTATTTATAAGTTGAAGATTCATTGATTCTAATTCTCATCATTTTCTAGTTCTTGGTCTAATAAAACCTGTCTCTTCTGATAAAAATAATTGACTCCCTTGTCTAAAATACTAGAGAGAACCAGTATCAGCGCAATAATAAAAACAAATTGTAAAAATGGATAATGGCGAAAGAATGGTCGAAGAGCTGAATTTCCACCTAACATCTGAACAGCCACGATTACAATCGCTAGGTTAGCTCCGTTAGCCAAACGACTTCTGAGTGTGCGAACACTACTAGTTGGATGATGGCGTCTGATGTCTAGCCCCAGCTGCCAGCTCCGAATTCCTGCATATAGCTCCATCCCTAAAATAATCAAGATTTCTGGTAAGTAGCCTTCTACTGGCACATGCCAAATCATGATTTTGATAAAAATAGAAATAACGAGCAAAATAATAGCAAAAAAAGCTATTTCATTTCCTAATTTTCTCTCAAGCTGTACAGTCCGTTCATCTGTATAGACTTTTTGTATTCTGTCCTTCATCTTCTTTCTCACTTTCTTACTATTCTTCCCAAAATAACTGATCCAGCGTTTTATTGAGGCATTTGCAAATGGCCAAGCATAAACTGAGACTGGGATTGTACTTGCCTGCCTCAATCAGGCCAATGGTCTGGCGGGTAACGCCGATAGCATCAGCCAAGTCACCTTGGGTCATGTCATGCTCAGCCCGTGCCATCTTGAGCTTAAGATTTTTTGCCATGGTCACCATCCTTATCATCTTTCTTTTGCCCGCCTATAGCGTAGAAAGTGCAGCCAAGGGCGACATCACTAAAAGCAAGTATGATAAAGGTTTGAATTTTCTGAATCATGCCAACAAATAGTAGAATTGTTGCCGATACAAGACAAATAAGCAGTATAAGCAGATCATTCACTTTCTTATTCATATCTATGCTCCTTTCATCTTCACAAGTCCATTATACAATATATTTTAAAAATTGCAATATATAAATGTCATTTTGTCTTTTATTTTTAACATTATTTCAAAAGTAATTTCCATAGTTCTAAACATC
>NZ_KQ968978.1:326628-336135 GCF_001578725.1 Streptococcus sp. DD04 | reverse complement strand
CCAAATCTTAGCTTAACAGCAACCTAGCTCTGTTGACAAAGAGCCAATGTCTGCTAGGGCTTGCTTACAATTTAGCCAGAGGCAGAGACTGCTATTTCCCATACCTACCCCAAAACTTATTTTTTAAATGCTTCCCAGTCCTTCATAAACTGTGCTATTCCATTGGTAGTCAGTGGGTGCTGCGTCATTTTTTCAAATAAATTATCCGGAATGGTTGCAATGTGAGCACCAAGTTTTGCAACAGCTTCAACATGCGCTGAATTACGGATACTGGCTGCGATGATTTCAGCTTCAAAATCATAAATATCAATAATCGTGCGCAAATCTGCAATCAGTTGATAGGCATCTGTTCCGATATCTTCCAAACGTCCAACAAAAGGACTGATGAAGGTAGCTCCAGCTTTCATAGCCATGAGTCCTTGAGAAACTGTAAAAATCAAGGTAACATTCGTTTTAATTCCCTCTTTTGAAAGGACGGAGACAGCTTTTAGGCCTTCCGTTGTCATTGGAATTTTGACAACAACGTTATCAGCCCATTTAGCAATATCACGTGCTTCCGCAATCATTTCAGGCGCTGTCAAGCCAGTAACCTCTGCACTAACAGGACCACTTATAATATCACAGATTTCTTGAATAACCGTTTTAAAATCGCGTCCTTCACGTGAAATAATTGTTGGGTTAGTTGTTACGCCATCCACAACCCCTAATTCATTAATCGCTTTGATAGCTGCCACATTCGCTGTATCTAAGAAAAATTTCATACCACATGTCCTCCTCCGCTTCTTTATTTAAGCGTTTATAAAAATAGCACTTGTCACAACAACAAGTAGAATAAACACAACAATGGTCATCATGAAGGCCATTCCGCCAAACTGACAAATTTTACCTAAAATACACATTGGAATTCGATAATCCCTGACCGTAAAGCTCTCTTTTACGAATCAAGAAGTGGAAAATTACAAGTCACAACCAACTCAACTGGAACAATTTGGGCCCCAACCATACGTACACCTTAGAGGTCAGCAAATCCGAACGTCAGGGCACCTGATTCTGCTGCTAAAACACTGTAGGCACAATCATCAATAACACGTTCGAGCTAGCTGAGTCACATAAGAGACCAAAGGACTTTAAACTATTCAAATCTTCAGTTGATGTTGATTCGTCAGTAGCTAACTTACCGACTCACCCTGTTACTACATAAGCAGTTTTCCTATGACAACGTCATCATTTCCAGTTATCTACTTCAAAGATTATGAAAAAACAACCTCTCCATCAAGAAACTTAGCGAAAGCCGAACGATAAAGAGATGCTCTTTACAGATTATCAATTCCTCTTTTCCATTATAGCACAAAAGCACAAAATTAAAGCGTTTTCAAAAAAGGCTGGAGGAATCTACAAGGGTCAGATTGGCAAGACTCATTCTAAAATCTGTTCTTGTCTTTGAGCTGGCATAAATATATCATCTTATCTTGTAATCGTTTTTAGTATGTCATGAATTTCTTAAATTTTCCAGTTCCTAGTGGACAATTGTATGATTCACCACTCGCAAATAAAAAAGCTGCCCAGTCGTAAAGGCAGCTATTCTTAGATAGAAACTACTATGATTAATCTTTTTTGAGACTTCCTGATTTTGTCTGAGTGCGAGCATAAGCCAGTAACAGCAAGGTTCCCGCCACAGCAACGGTCAAACCATTGGACAGAGTTGCTACAAAGCCTTGAACAAAAACCTTATTGACTGGTTCGCTATAAATCAATACATCCCCGATTGGAGCGACCAAGAGCCAGACAAAGGCATTCGCCAAAAACTGGATGATATTGAAGCTAATGATATCTTTAACTTCAAAGACACCTTCTGCCACTCGAATCCGTTTTTTAAATAAACCAACAATGAAACCAAAGAGTGCACTGGCGATAATCCAAGACCACCAGAGACCATAGCCAGCCATGGCATCTTTGATAACGTGGCCAATCAAGCCCATCAGGAGGCCGACAAGTGGACCAAAGACGACGCTAAAGAGTGCCTGAACGGCATACTGCAGCTGAATACTCGTATTGGGCACTGGTGTCGGAACACTGATCATACCAATGACTGCGAAAAGTGCAGCTCCAATTCCTGTTGCAACAACTTCCTTAATGGTAAACTTTGTATCTAAAAATTTCTTATTCATTTTCTTCTCCTTTAATTTTCTATGCGCTTAATCTCAATATGCCATTGGGCACCGACGCCCACATTATAGGCCTTGGCAAAGGAACCTTGGTTGATAGCCAAACCAACCCGATAAAGTGAATTGATATAGAGAATCGGCTGACCGATTCGGACATCCGCAAAGGATTTGCCATAGGTCACTTGATTTTGATAGACCAGCATGTCATTGTTGTAAATAGTGACTTCAAAGCGGTCGCCAAAGTTCGGTTCCAACGTGCAGAATTCCTCACGAGTAATCGAAGTCCAAAGCGAGCCAAAGCGAACATCTAAAATATCAATAGCACCACCAACAAAATTCTCCGCCAGCCTTGTTTCTACAACAGGAATTTCGACAATTCCTTCGACACTCAGCTCTGGGCCAACTTCCTCAAAACTGATGTGACCACTAGCCAGCTTAGCACCTGTATAGGCATAGACATCCCGACCATGGAAAGTATAAGAATGCTCGGTATTCTTACGGCGGTTCTTCACTTCAGAAATCTCACGAATGGCTACGATGCCGACATGTTTTTTGATAAAGGATAGCGTTCCATTGTCAGGGGTCACGATATATTGATTTTTACTGGTCTTGGCAACCACACTTTTACGTTTGGAACCAACACCTGGATCTACGACCGAGACAAAAGTCGTTCCTTCTGGCCAGTAGTCCACTGTCTGAAAGAGCCGATAACTTCCTTCAAAGATGTTGTAAGGGGTGATGTCATGGGTCAAATGTTGGATTTTTAGCGTCGGCGATTCCTCTAAAGCCACTCCAATCATAGCTGATACAGCCCCATCTACCAGACCGAAGTCCGATTGCAGAACTAATAGATTGTTCATTTTATTCCTCCTAGGCTTGCTCGCCTATCTTTTCCAAGTCCTTTAATCTTACCAAAATTAGGCTCTTTTTGCTATAGCTTCAGCCATAAAAATTTTTTATAAGAGAACATTTCCGAAAGATATAGCCTTCCAATTGCCAACTTCCCCCTAAAAGAAAGAACATCGTCTGCTATCTGGCCCAGTGATTCTCCGTCATAGGAGAACGACTGCCCTTTACTTTAAGACCTGCTCCTGGCTAAAGACAAATGTCGCACCTAGGATATGATATGCTGCTATTGCCAAAGCTTTTTAAACCACGTTTGTCCCACAGCTTTTGTCGATTTATCTACTCAATCGTGCAAACTGATTTGCCACTTCCAGGAATCCCGCATCATGTCTTCCAAGCTTTTTTCAGCTATCCAGCCCAGTTCTTTTCGAGCTCGACTGGCATCAGAAAAGCAAGTCGCAATGTCGCCAGAACGACGCGATGTGATACTATAGGGAACTATTACCTGATTGACCTTTTCAAAGACTTTGATCAGATCTAGCACACTATAGCCCTTACCTGTACCAAGATTATAAATTACACTTCCTTGGCTTATTAGATTTTGTTTGAGGGCTAAGACATGGCCTTTTGCTAGGTCAACAACATGAATATAATCACGTACGCCCGTCCCGTCGGGTGTATCATAGTCATCACCAAACACCTTCACTTCCTTTAATTTCCCAGCCGCAACCTGTGTAATATAGGGAACTAGATTATTAGGAATTCCTGTTGGTGCTTCTCCAATCAAACCACTGGAATGAGCTCCTATGGGATTAAAGTAACGGAGAATGGTCACTGACCATTCTGGATCTGACTGCGCTATATCATTTAAGATTTGCTCAATCATCAGCTTGGTTTGTCCATAAGGATTGGTCGCTGATGTGGGTAAATCCTCTGTTAAAGGGGATTGATTATTCATGCCATAAACCGTAGCACTGGAACTAAAAACAATGTTTTTCACATGATGCTTGACCATTACTTCCAGCAAAGAAAGGGTACCAGAAATATTGTTATGGTAATATCTCAGAGGTTGCTCTACAGATTCCCCAACAGCCTTAAAGGCAGCAAAATGAATGACCGCCTGAATATCATTTTCATAAAAAACATTGTCTAAAAAATCTTTATTCAAGATTGATCCTCTGTAAAAAGGAATGTTTTGTCCTGTGATGGTTTTTAATCGATTCAGAACTTCGGGAGAACTATTAGAAAAGTCATCAACTAGAACTACCTCAAAACCAGCATCAAGCAATTCCACTATCGTATGGCTCCCGATAAAACCTGTTCCACCTGTTAATAAAATTGTCATAACTATTTACTCCTTTCAGAAGAATACAAAAGCTCTCAGCATACCCTAGGTCATCCACAGCTGTAAACGAGTATAGCTCATAACAGCTGTGGGAAAATAGGATAAATAACCAGATTAGCCGTGGTATTCACCATTATACTGGATAAGGGTAATGTCATTGATGTCCTCGATAGCTCGGATTTTATCCACAAAAGCCAGATTTTCATCCTTGCAGAATACTTCTACCGAAAGCTCCATTGCTCCCTTGCGGGCCGTTTTAGCTTTGATAAAATGCTTAATCTTGCCAAACGCTTGCAGGATCTTCTCCTCCGTTTCATCATGCTTGTAATGGATGACCGCGATGTAGACCTTGCCATGTTGCTGAAAATGGTGAAAAATCACAAAAAGTGCCACCATGACTACTGCTGCCACTATCGCTAGCAGGTACATTCCTGCGCCAACAGTGATTCCTGTTGTGATAGCCCAGAAAATATAGAGCAAGTCCATGGGATCTTTTATGGCCGTTCGGTAGCGCACGATGGAGAGCGCCCCCACCATACCGAGGGAAATGACGATGTTAGTGCTAATGGCCAGAGTGACCATGCAGGTTAGAATCGTCATGCCAACTAGAGTAATGGCAAAACTGCGGGAAAAAACGACCCCTGTATAAAACTGACGATAGATCAAATAAATTACTGCTCCCATAATAATAGAAATTAAAAGAGCAAGAAGGATTTGCCATAAATCCCTTCCTGAATAGGCACTAATAAATGATTTTTTTAAAACGTCTTCAATACTCATATTACTTCTTTCCTTTTTAAAACGATGTCTCAATTATCATACCAGTAACAATTAAAACCATGCCTGTAGAAGCTTTTATCATAGCAGAGGACATATTTGGACACTGCCGTGTACTCTGTCGCATCTGTCGGTATGATTTGCTTGATAATTTCGGGATAAAATTCGGTATACTTGACTTCCAGCACTAATTTCTCAGGCTCTAGAACCTCTAAAGTCGATAGAGAGTCATCAAAAATATCAAAACTTCCAACTGCAGCCCGTACATTCTCATCAAAAGTCACGCGCACCGTCCCTGTATCCAAAATCCAGGGCTCCCGCTCATAGTCCACGATGGTGCGCGGCCGCATCTGACGGGTCATGCATTCGACATAGAATTCCTGACAGAGGGGATAGGGGCTGGTCAAGAGAAAGCCATAATCCCCATCCAAGATTTTATAAAATTCTTCCTTGGTCAGTGAGGCCGATTCCTTATAAATATAAGCGCCATACTTGCGTTTTCGTTCCAGCTTGATGACATTTGCTGAAAAATTGTAAATCCGAATCCGATACTTTTTCCGAATGAGAACACCGGCTTGCTTGTCCTCATAGGAGCTATTCCAATAGTCGTCAAAATAAAGACTGCGAATGGTGTAACTTTCTTTTTGAACATGTTTGTCCAGCAGCATAAATTCTTTCAAGCGCTGGCGAATGAGGTATTTATCCTTTAGGGAAATCAGATACTTCTGCTCATGACGAAAGGTTTCCTTAATTTTCTTCATAGGTATCCTCGCTGATAGATTTGTCTGCATGAATATAGAAAGCTTTAACCCCGGATATCTTACCAATCTTATCTGTTACATAGTAATCAAAGGCATACTGTGATCGGCCCAAGGCATTGGTAGCTTTAACGCGGATAAAATACTGTCCTTCCGGCAGCATATCCATTTCAACATTCGTTAATGAGATATTTTCCTGTTTCAGAATCGTGTTTGAAAAATCAAAGTTTTTTGAAACTTCAACTGTATAGGTAATGTCTTCCGAATTGAAATCATAAGTTGACTCCCAGCCGATTTTGAGCTTATCACCACTCTTTTCTGGAGTCAAAATAAAGAACGGCATGGGTTTCTTAAAACTCTCATAATAATTTTTATAGTTGCTTTCAACCTCTGATGGGAGAGCGGATAGGATCTGCTGGTAGTTTTCTGAGGTGACTCCTAAATATGTCGAATCCGGTGTTTTCGTGATATAGGGATTGACTGCTGTTGCCAATTCTTTTGATAAAGATGAAATCCGATCATCTGTCAGGTAATTAGCCCGCAAATCTTCAATGGCTGCATCTAGAGCCTTGCGGAAATGCTTGGATTTCAAAGCCCGTCGAAAAAGCATATTCCCCCAATAGTTGCTGATTCCAGTTTCCCAATCAGCGTGGCCAGACAACCCCTTAATGCGATATTCTGTTTCAAAAAGCGACGTATCATTATCCCAAGAGATAATATACCAACGCTGAGCATTGAGAGGGCTATAGAGGTACATGTTCCGACTTTGAGTATCGCGATTGCCCATTAAGATATGAAAAGCCATCCAGTAAGAAAGATTTTCAATGTCGAAATTATTCTCCAAGACTTGGTCAAAATCAGTGGAAGGATCATTGATCTTTTTCATAATATCCAGCAGTTTGCTGTGGTCATTTGATCCTTTGATTTCTAAATACTGCTCAAACTTTTTTTCATCATAGCCTTTATCAGTAGTTAATTTGATAGCATTGTCGATGTTCATAAATTCAAAGTAATTGACTTTATAAAGCTGACCACTGCTATCTAGATTATGAGACTTCATTCCAGCTTTATTGAGCTGCTCCACCTGTGTATAAAGTCCATAATCAACAAAACTGTCTGGATTATCTCCTGTTTTGTCCTTGACATAAAGATGGACAAATTGGGTACGCAGGCTAACCAGCTGAGGAATATCCTGCAACAAAACATAAGCCATCATATTGCGGAACCGCAGACCCTCCGTTTGGTGTTTGTTGAGGTTAATCGTTTTTTGGCCATACCAGCTGCCCTTATTGTCTTTTATCTCGATTTTATAGTTTTTTTGCTTATTTTTACTGGACGTCTGTCCACGAATTTGGACAGTTGCATTTGGAACATTTTCACCATAGCCCAGTTCGCCAGACTGAGGGCCTTTTTCATCACCGATTTGCAGCAAACCTAGAACCTGATAGCGGTCTACGCCCATTTTAGCATAGTCATAAACAGAAAGGTTATTCACTTCTGCCCAAGAATGATTGGTGTTTTCAGCATCATTTCCTCTCATCACTGTCAAATACATAGTTTGGACGCTAGTTTTATCCATTGCTTGATAGATGGCTGGATTATCCGTCAGATGATAACTTTCCTCTGAAACACTTACCTCTTTTTGTTGATTGGTCACAGCAGGACTCTTTTTCTTCTTCACTGTCAGCGGACCGAACAGAAAAACCAAGACCACTGCCATTATCAAGAGGGTGACAACCAGCAGCAAGCTCTTCTTTTTTTTCATACATATTCCTTTCACAAGATACAAAGGGACGGTTCGGCTTGCCGAAACTTTCTGTAGGAAAACAGGAATATTCTACCGTGCTAGATCAACACAAGAAATTTTATCTTTTCTCCTAAGAAAGTAGTCCCGTATTCAATTTCACAAGATATAAAGGCTACTTTAACAGACAAGTGGATTCTCTAGAACTAGTCATAGTGGCGAAGTGGGAGAAAAAGCTTTGGGGAAACTTTTCGACCTGAACCTAGAGATACTAGAGTGAGGGAATCAAAACTCTTTGATTTTCTGAGCTTTTGCCCAGTCTCAAATTATGAATGAAGCTTCTCGCAAGAAGTGCTAAAGTAACCTCTAGAGGGGCATTAAAAGTACAGCTGAAGAAAACTTTATTTTCTTCAAAAGCACAGCTCCTAAGAAACTTTATCTTTTTCGCAAAGCTTTTAAGCTGTGTTCAGTTTCCATTAATGCAGTAGCTTTGTGATTGAGCTGCTCAGCCAAGCCTGTAAAAAAGCCAAGGCGCTCCCTTAAAAAGATAGGCTGCTTTCCAAGAACATGGTAGAGAAGCTGATTGCTTATTTTTTCTAAATCAAGCCAAACCAGTATGAAAAAGACAGCAGCTCCGATAAAAAAGCCAAAGCCATATAAGAGACTATTGAAAAATAAAACAAGAATAGTCGCCGAGAGAGTAGACACAGCAAAATAAATGCTGGCCAGATAATAACCTTTGATATTGCCAAAATACAGGGTTGAGAGGGCGATAACATTGGCTATTCCATATACAGCATAAGCTGCGCAGAGGATGCGAAAATACCCACTCATGGTATTATTAAAGCCCAACGGCAAAATATTTAGAATCACCGGTCCGACAGAAATTGCCACCAAGGTCACTAATAGCTGGACCCAGGCTGTTTTCTTCAGATTGTCCCCCAGACAGGTCAGCATAGCAGTCTCTGCTTTTTTCAGCTGCTGCAAGGTAGCCCCATGGGAAAAGCTGAGATAATAGCGACGGTAAGCTTTAAAAAAGTCCACTTCCAGATAAACAATGAAACTAACAGTCGTAGCCAGCATGGTCAAAGAGGCGATAAAAACAGTCAAATCATAATATGGTGCGATGTAAAACAAACCCTTGACTTGATGCCCAATCGGACTAAACCAAATGATTACAATATGCCCCAATAGTCCCAGCTGCGTACAGAACCCAATGACAGCCAGACGAAAAAATTGATCAAAGTAAACCAAGAAGTCAAATAGGTGGTCTTGGTTTAACTGGTGAGGAAAACGCTTATACAAAAGAATAGTTGACTGAATGAAGAAATTAGCATAGCCAAAAATAATTCCGCTAAGGAGGGCATGGACCGCCGACATACCTAGGAGCAAGAAAAGACCGCCCATGACAAAGGTTGTTGCAACGGTGACCAGAAAGATCCTGAAAATTTCCAAGTAATCTTTTAAGACGGTTAAAAAGTTCAAGGCATTCCAAGATAGGAGCAGTTCGCAAAAAAGAAACCAGGCCAAGAAGCCAGTCAGTAGTCCGACACCAAAGAAAATAGAAAGAAGGATGAAGAGACCATACAGGACGCCTCCAACCACCAACAGACTTAACTGACTTCCCCAGTAAGTCGTCAGCATATTGTCAATCTTTTTCTGATAGATTTGGTCAGACAGATACCTAGAAATCACCAGTGAAAAGAAACCATTGACTAAGAGGGAGCCCAACAACCCATAGGTAATAATAGATACGATAAGATTGCGGTCTGTCAGCAGCATTTGGGACAGTTCTGTCAAGGCATAAACTGCAATGAGGACTAACTCTCCCAACAATAGCGGTCCAACTGCCACAATGGCAGCATAAATAAA
>NZ_KQ968978.1:313690-326608 GCF_001578725.1 Streptococcus sp. DD04 | reverse complement strand
GAAGAGATTTGCTTCTCTTTTACAATTTTATTAATCGCAAAGCCAATGCCTGCCATTATTCCACCTCCAAATAAAGATCTCGGTACTGTCCTATCATTTTTTCATATCTATAGTAGGTCTTTGCCCGCTTCTGACCAATTTCCCCCATTTTTTCACGCAGCTGGCGTGAGCTGCACATCTTTTCCATGGCATGAGTCAAGCCGACACGATAGGTAGGCGGAACACAATAACCAGCCCTTCCAAGTTTGTCCTCCTTGCTGCCTTCCAGCAATTCGCGACAACAGCCAACATCGGTTGTCACACAAGGGCGTCTGGCCGCCATTGATTCGATGACCGACAAGGGCTGGGCTTCTGAGATGCTGGTTAAAATGGTAAAATCCAGCTTCTCCATATAACTGATAACATCTACCTGACCAGTGAACACGACATTTTTTATGTCCAATTGTTTCATGAGCTGAAGGCATTCCTGATAGTAGCTTTCATCGCCTACAGCACCTAAAATATGCAGCCGTACCTTAGGTACCCTCTGTGATAACTCAAAAAAGACATAAAGCATGGTCTTGATATCCTTGATAGGAGCAATGCGGACAACGGCTCCAATATCAATCCAGCCATCTTCTTTTTTCAGAGGGATATTGGCAAAGCGATCGTAATGGATGCCATTCGAGATGACTTGGCATTTCTCAAGATCGCAGCCCACTTCTTCTTGGATGAATTTGGCCTTGGTGTAGAGACTGGTCACACGGACTGCCCGATCGTAAATGAGATTGGACAGCATATAAAAGAACTGTATCCAACGCTTTTTCATAGTCGGCAAGACCCAATCAGAACGTAGAATTTCTTCTTCCCGTTCGCGCGTGTAAATCCCATGTTCGGTCAAGAAGAGGGGCACCTGATAGAGATAACTGCCCAGACTAGCCAAGAGTCCCGCATAGCCTGTTGCGATGGAATGATAGATATCCGCCTTGGGCAGTTCTTGAGTCATCAGATAAAGCACCGGCAAGAGCATAGAACGCGTCGAATGGAAAAATTCCGCAAAAGCTTGATGGTGATGGTTTTCTGCAACGATTTCTGTCAGCAGATCTAAAAATACCTGACTCTGCAGAAATGCCAGCGGTTGGAGCTGACCGACATGGAAAAGTTCAAATAACACAGCCCAATCCGGAGACTGACAGGCAATGAGGTTTTTCAAAGCCCCTTTTTCCCTGTCGTTTAAACTTCTTGGCAGTTCTAGCTGAGCTTCGTCCAAATCAGTGATTCCATCTAGAAACATTTCCTTAATTTCGACTACATTTTCTGGTAGCTGATACTTAAATTTCCCGCGATCTTTTGAGTAGGCTCCTAGTGTAAGTAGTACAAACTCATGCTCGGTCATTTCTGTGATATACTGGTGCATCCATGAGGAAACGCCCCCATTGACATAGGGATAACACCCTTCTAAGATCAAACAAATTCTCACATTTTTTCCTTTCAATCCTTCAGAATGTGTAGCTTACTTGCGCTGAATGGTCACCTTGTCGCTGGTTGCATGAAGCAGATAGACATTTCCTGTCAGATGCTCTACTTGACCTCCTTTGACGGTTCCGATTTTCCCTTCATTTATCCGCACCATCAGGTAGGCTTCATCCACAAAGTTCCCTAGATGGAAAGTGAACTGACTATCCGTCACTTCCTTTCTGACGGTAATACCGGAATAGCGCTGAATGGCTCCGCCCATCTGAGATTCTGTCAGATTGCGAATGACGGGAGCTGTTTTATAGAGCCAGGCCATCTGTTTAGACAAATTGCTAAACATTTTTTCCCAGCCCATCTTTGCCCCACGGTCCTCATCCAAAGGGTCATCTGGATGAATAAAATGGTGACTGACATAGTGCATATTGAGCTCGGACACCATGGTCAGTTTGATGTAATCATCAATAATCGTTCCCGAACTGATTCGCGGCTCCTCAATGATGCCGTCTTCGGCAACCTCAAACTCCTGCTCGTATTCAAAATCCTTAGAGAAATAAGAGCTAGCAATGACTTTGATCTGTGGATATTTGGCAGCTACAAATTTTCTAGCTTCAGGAGAGAGGATATTTGATGGTGGAACATAGACTGATTTTTCAACGGTTGGGAAGAGATTATCCGTGAAGTCTATTAACTCGTTTAAAGAATTGGCAACGGCCTTGGCATCGGGCCAAACATGGTACTCAAACGCATCTCCGTAATCAACATTAGATAGACTATAAGGCTGGTGGTTGTAGCCATGATAGCCAATCTCTCCTCCCATTTGCAACAACATATTGCCAAAATAGGTAAAACGAGAGGTATCAGCTTGCCTTTCGACCTGGCCACTGGTGTCATTTTCATAGTTTTCGATGACTACACCTGTATATTTGAGACCGTATTTATCGGCCAGCTTAACCATGTTAGGCCACCAGATGTTGATATAAAAATCAGAAACACTCATCTGATAATCACGTGTGATATATTCCGCATTTCCGTTTGGGACAGGGGAAGGAAAGTCGTCCAGGGTAAAGGAGGAAGAATTGATGACAGGATAAACCCCTACATCACCCAACAAAGAGTAGGAGGCTGAATAAAAGCCACGCATAGCCTTGACATAGAGCCCAAAATTATCTACGACACATCGTCCATATCCTAAGTTGTAGGTCCACACAAGCGGAACTTTAGCCTTATCTGCCGTTGTCATATACACTTGGGCCTTGTCATCCAATTCAACCGCCCAGGCTGATTCAAAGGCTTCATCAATTGTGTAACTTTGTCGATCTCCTATCATAAAACCTTTTTCAATATAGACTTTGTCCACAACAGCATAATCATAGGAAGAAGAAGTAATGCCTAGCTTATGCTCAATAATCGAGCTGATGTTGTCTTTCTGAAGAGTCATTGCAAACATGACATTACCGCCATTTTCCACCCATTCCATTAACTGCATTGCTTTTTCTCCCAAGGGTTCCAAGTCAGGCGTTAAAACTGTAACAGATTGAAAAGCAGAATAATCAGGAAGTTCTTCTGTGGCAATGTCAACATAGGTTGTTCCCACCTTCATATCTTCAAAAATCTGTTTAAAATTATCAATCGCACTTGCGGAAGTCTGGTTTCTCGAATCATAAATCAGTAAATTCGTAACTGCAACCTCGGAAAGCGCAGTTTTTTTCGTTTTTATCTGTGAATTCTTCAAGTAGTACGACTGGTCATTTTTCGTCTGATAACGAATCCCATTTCTCTCAATGAACAGACCGACTGATATGAGTACAAGAACGATAAAAATAGTCCTTATGCTTGTAAAACGAATCCTTTTCTTTTTAAACATTTTCTTCTCTTTCTTGCTGCCAAACCGCTAAGAATTCTCGATTTTTCGCAGACAGATAAATATGATTTTCCTTTAATTCATGGAAAAAATCGGACAATTCCTGTTGAGATTTCCAAGTCACAATCGCTTTCAGCCTCAGCATCCAGGTCTCCTCTTCTTCAGGAAAGAGCTGCTGCATCTGATTTAAGAGCTTTGAAAAGCGCTGCATATCTTGAAATTTTAGATACATTTCTCCCAACCTGACAAAACAAGACTTCTCCAGCATGATATTTTCTTTCTGCAGACGAGAAACCAACTCAGCATAGCGGTGTCGCAGTGTATTTTCATAATACCCCTCTGCCAACTGACTGTCCATGTACTGCTGTAGGAAGGAGATATAGGCTTTCTTTGCCTGCAGAGAGTCCGGATCTTGCCGCATCTTCTTTTCTAAGCTATGCAATTTTGCGTCATATTTAGCCGTTAATTCTGATAAAATTGTCGTGGCATAATGAACCACCTCAATATCATCATTCAAACGGGCCTGGTGTAGCAAGGGAACAAATTGATCCGGCTTTTCAAAGATAAGGTCAATAATTAAGGTGCGTTTGATACTGGCATGATTCAGCAGCAAGGCTTCCTGAAAAGGAATGATTTCCTTGACTTCCATATCTGTTGCACCTTTTGTATCCATCTCCCCATCAAAAGCTTCATCTGACAGCCAGGGAATGACTTCTTCAAAACTCAGTTCCTGCCTTGATTCTGCCTTAGCATTTTCTAAGTTGATAGCCAACACTGTAATGACTCCCAGAACTGGAAACATGCAGAGAAGCACTAGCAAAAAAGGATTCAAAAACAGTTTACCTTTCTTTTCTTCCTTCAAAACCAAGAAAATAATGAGCAAATGCAAAAATAAAAAAATAGGTATCAGCATGTGAATCATACTCCTCTTCTTTAGGATAAGTCCTGTGAAAACTGGATGATTTCAATGGTTTCCTCAAGATTTTGAATCCCTACGATTTCTACTCCACGCTGAGTCAAATATTCGCGCCAGTCCAATAAAGACTCGGCTGCACGGGCATTGTATAAGAGATAATAATCGTCACGGATCAGACCTATGGTGGCAAACATGGACCATTTTGAGACCAAAAGCTGGACAAGGGCAGAAGGCAAGTTGTCAGCTACTGCTAGGTGTAAAATCTGAGCATTAAAATAAGGACTATCCATTTCTTTTATCTGTAGCAATTTGTGATAAAAATCACTTTCGCTCAAAACAAGCTCTGACTGCCGGCCATTATTTTCTAGCAAGCGATGATTTGTTAACTGCTGCTGGTAACTGCGATTGGCAAGGCCCATCAAAACTTTAAAGAGGTTTTTATGGTATAGATTTAATCGCTCTGCAGAAACATCCTCAATGAAGATACAGTAATCTATGTCACCGTTTGCTGTTAAAGCTGACATGTACATAGGATAAGCTTTTCTTAAATGCTGATTGACCCAGATACCTTCTTCTTCGATATGGGTAAAAATGGCAGCTACTTTATCCATGTCTCCCGGTTGAGCAGGTGAAACAGCCAATGAAAATTGCAGTTTATCCAGCCGACCTTGCTGCACAGAATAAATCGAAATCGACTCTGTTTGGAAGATTTCTGACAGATACTGTAGCAGACGCACGACAAAGATATCCAAATAAGGCGTATCCAAGTGCTCCAAGAAGCGATAGATTTTCCCATAGCTATCCTGCCGTCCCAAAATCTGATAGGACAACTCCGCCTTTTCTGTCAGCAAGTCATCTATATAATACTTTTCCGCTTCCAGCTGCTGACGCAGATCCGTATTTTCAGACTTCAAGGAAGCAAGCTCATCTTGCCCCTTCTCTTTGACATAGCCACTAATCATGGCAGAAATGAAGTAAACCATGTAGGGAATCCAATTGGATGGTTCAAAGAAGAGAGTGGACAAATTACTGGATCCGCTAATAACATTTTGAGTAAGGAGACCAACGGTTGCCAAGACAGCTGCCAGCAAGCCCATTTTTGTCTCGAGGATAAAAGCCGTTGCCATGATAAAAAATAGACGATAATCAACAGTTTTAAAGTAAACCTGCTGTCCCAAGGTATAAGAAAGAACTTCACTCATAGCAAACAGCAAGAAAAATTGAAGGAAGCGGCCATAGATATTCTGAGAATGAAGGAGCATCAGTAGCTGCCGCCACCTGGGTAGGTCCTTCTTTTCCTGGGTCTGGTAGACAAAATCTTCCAGATCATCTAAAATCGTAACTTTCGGGAACCAGCCATAGTGCTCTCTCAAAGAAGTATCCGCCACCTGCAATTCCCTGATGGGCAAAGCATCAGAAAAGATGTCAGCCCCAGCCAAATCTAGTTTTGAGAACAACTCAGCATAGGTGATATGAAATGAATCCGGAATCGAAAGACATTCAAATTCATCATCCCAGCAGTCTAATACACGATAACAGAGCACCAGTAAGTCTTTGGGATAGATATAATAAGCTCTTTGATTCGGATTCACTTTGAAATCAATTGCTTTCCCATGCTTGAGCTTGGAAAGCAGCTGTCCAAGACTATCCTCTTCATCTAAAAGATTATACAGGTGCAGTGAATGAATAATTTTAAAAGAAAAGTGATAAGTCCTCGCATAATACTGACAAAGTTCCTCCGCACTGGACAGGATAATCCGCCGACTGCTATCATTCTGATAATGGCGATCCGGTCCCGTTACATAAAGGAAACGAAGAGAAGCGGACGCTTTGAGATTATCCAAAATCCTTCTTAGCTGATACATTTCAGTGTTCATTTCAGAAATAGCATTTAGAGAAGCTGAAAAATAGATAATCTGATTAATATCGTATGTTCTAAAAAGGAGCTGCAAGTCCGTCGAATCATCCAATGGAAGGTGTCTAATCTTCTTTAAAGGCTTGGCCAGATTGCCCAGTATAAACAAGCGCTCCTCAGGAAAAGCCTCTAACAGACTTTCTTCGGAAAAATAATTTAGGTCTCCTGTTAATAACAGTGTCATTTTTTACTCCAATTTGATTTTTTACTCCAATTTGACTCTGTAGAAAATTTTATCAGAACATTGTAACAAACTGATTTCAATAATAAAATAATTTACCAAATTAAAATTATAATATTTTCTACTCATTGTATTTTTTTGACATTTTGTATATTTTCAATACATGACACACATATATATGTGTTCTATGTTAATTTAAACTACATATCGAATTGATCATAAGATTTGTGACTGATATCGTTGCATTCAATTCCGAATAAGAATTTGTTAAAAATAGAAGTTGAATGAGTTTTATTAGCGTTTTTATAATCTTTGTTTCTCTCCTCATTCCATGCAATATTGTCGTTTTTTCTACAACTGTAGTTTGTAATATATTCTACACTTGTCGTTTTTAAAAGTCAAGAAAAAAATGACGTATTGCTATCGAAAAATGAGCAGAACTCCTCTGATGTCCAAAAAAAATTCTATTTTGACGGTGTTAAATATCCTTGATGAACTCCAGTTCTACCTTCGTCGATTATCTCGTCTAAAATAGATTCTCTTTCAGTATTAGTCAACCTGCATCCCAATTTTTTGTGAATAAGATGAGCCGCTTCTGATTTTCTTGACCAGCGACGGCAAAGTGAACAGCATTCTCTCCTGTCATGGGATCGACAATTCCGACAGAAATTTGATACTTTTGCCACACTGCTTCTGCTGATTTTAGCTTTGAAAGATTGACGGCAACCGTTACCTGCTCGCCTGGAAGGACCTTTGGCAGCTCAATCGGCAGTTCTGTCTTTTCAATCTCTGTCCCCGAATCATCTTGCACATATACATAGACTTTCCAGTTTTTATAAAAAGGGGCAACACCGGCATTTTCCCAAGTAGTAATCAGTTTTATAGTGCCACCATATCTTTGCAGTTTTGCAGACGAAATCCACAAACGATACCCCATATGTTGCAAAAGCTTGTCATATCCCTTTTTATCCCCATCAACTGCCTCAGCGATTTTAGGACCTAAAAAGCTTGTATGAGAGGTCTTTACCAAATCAACTGTCTGCTGCAAATCAGAAACCAAGAGTTGCTCCATAGACAGACTGCTGGTCAATTCTCCGCCGATTGGCGCTGTTTTCCAACTGTCAGGCATGGCTGTCAAGGATTTTTCGTTTGTTTGGTCGTAGATTCCACCTAGCTTTATCCAGTCCAACCATTCCTGCGTGCTTGCTGCATCACCAGCCATATCATTGTAAATACCGAAACCATATTTTTTCGCTGTTGAGAAGGGGCGTCGCATCAAGAAGCTGGCTTCTGGAAAAGCCGTCAGCCAAGGCGTCACATATTGCTCGCGGATGCTGTCATTTGGCAGTGGACGGATTCCAGCCTCCAGGTTAACATGCCATTCTCCCCAATGCCCCAATCCTCCCAGCTCAATATAGCTGATAAAACTGTCTTGCCCCCAGCGTTCTCCCAATGCTTTAACAGCTTTTTGATAGTAGCTGACTAACTTTTTATCATGATAATTTGGAGAAAAGCCTTTACCATATGATGAATCATACCAGTCACCTGGATCCGCTAATTCATCATAGAGCCAGTCTGGAATGTCCTTATGTTGCTTTTCCCTAGGATAATCCAGCACAAAACGCAGCACAAAATGCTTGCCTTCTGCTCGCCATTTTTTAAACTGGTTTGCCTTTTCAATAGCATCCCATCTATAAATGCCTTTCTCAGGCTCCAACTCTCTCCAAGTAACCTCAACATATAGCAGGCTGATGTCATCTGAAAGATCTGATTCTTGCGCAGAAGGTGCATAGCCCATCAAAGGATTCCCAACAGCTGCTGCTGAATAAGAAAACGTCCTCCTATCTACAGAACGATGGATAGAGAGGGCAATAGCTACCATTAAAAATAAGAATACAACAGCAAAAATCACTTTTTTCTTCATTCTCCTGCCTTTCAAAAAAGAATCATTACTGGCTTAGTATAAGCATTTAGCCCATCTTTTATTACGTCGTTAGCGAGGCTGGGCAAAACTCAGACAATCAAAGATTTTTAGCTCCCTCAATCCTGTATTTCTAGGTTCAGGTTGAGAAGTTTTCCCAAAGCTAAGGAAAATACTGGCTTCAACAGCCCTGTGGGAGTGTAGAAGGTTGCAAATAGAGCAAACAAGCTTGACCTCAACTTGACCTACTGTTGCTGCTTCCTATCGGACACTTTATTTCCAAGCTCAAAACTAAACTTTGAGCTACCAAACATGCCCTGTTCTTGAGATGACAGGTGTCCTTAATATCTCAATGTTTAACCTCTTAATTTTACCAAAAATAAGACCTTTTCGCTATAGAAAAAGTCTTATTGGGTGAACTCTTATGAAAATATCTGCTTCTGCTCATCGGTCAATTCGAGCAGCTGATCCGCTGTCAGCTCCAGCAATTCCTCATCGTGAGAGATAAGGATAACAATTCTGCCAGCCCTTTTTAAATCTTGTAAGACTTCCGCGACTGCTCGCATCTGGCGATAGTCCAGACCCGAACTTGGCTCATCAAAAATGAAAATCTCCTTATCAGACAAGATCTGACTGGCAATCAATAAGCGCTGCTGTTCTCCGCCTGACAGCGTCATCGGATGGCGCTCTTCCATCCCCGCTAAACCCAGCCGAGATAAGATTTCTGCCCGCTCTTTCGGCGAGCTGTGATTTCCCAGTTTCAGCTCATTTTCGACACTATCCGCAAAAAGCTGGAGCTGCACTTCTTGCATGACCAAGGCTGTTTTTTGCAGACGGTCTTTTGCAGATAAGGCTGAACCATTAAGCTCACAGCGGGCATCATCATCGTCTAAAAGACCAGCTAGATAGGTAGCTAAGGTAGATTTACCAGCTCCGTTCGGTCCTATAATAGCCGTAATCTGCCCAGCTGGAAAACTAAATCTGGGGATAAAAGATAGATTTTGACTCCCAGCTCTTAGCTGTAAATTTTCAACTGTCAGTCCTTCAGAAAAGGGGGAAACCGTTGCTGCCTTGAACCCTGGCAAATGGATACTTCTCAGACTGAGAGCACACCTTTTCTGATCCGACAAGCCCAGAAACTCTGCTTGGGAAAAGACATGTTGCAACCGGCCCTGATCAAAATAGAGATAACTATCAGCCAAATCTCGCAGATAATCCAGCCTATGCTCGGCCACCAAGATAGTCTTGCCCCGGGCCTTCAAGTCTGTTAAGTGCTCTCTCACTTGCTCAATTCCCCGCCGGTCCAGATTGGCCGTCGGTTCATCCAAGACCATAATCGGAGTGTCCTGCATGATAGCTGTCAACAAGGCTACACGCTGCTTTTCTCCTCCTGACAGGCTAAATAAATCCCGCTCCAGATAGCCTTCCAAAGCAAAGTCCTGAGTCAGCCTGCTCAATTGTGCCAAAATCTGCTGGATTGGTTTCCCCTGATTTTCACTAGGAAAGACCAACTCATGCTTGACGATTTTGTGGAAAAATTGATTGGCTGGATTTTGAAAGACCGAGGCTACCACCACAGATAAATCTTCGACCGATTGCTGACCTGCTTCCAGATCTGCCACTCGTAGTTTTCCGCTTAGATCACCTCTATAGTAATCCGGAATCAAGCCATTTAAGAGACGCAGGAAAGTTGACTTGCCGCTGCCGCTGACCCCACAGAGCACTGTCAAACTCCCCGTCGGAAGCTGTAAGCGGTCTACTTGCAGACTGTCTGCTCTGCTATTCTCATAAGAAAAAGTCAAAGAATCCGCAGCAATCAAGGGTGAATCATCCAAACTAGCATACCTAGCATCCATAGGCAAATACTCCAATCTAACAGTCTGAAGCGAGAAACAAAGGTTTCTGTGCTACCTCTTTTTAGGGCTAATCCCTTGGTCAGAGAGGCTATAGTCAAGTCCTGTACCGTCCGCAAGAGAGACATTAGAAGCGGAACAATCATATACTCAAAATAGCGAACAGGCTGCAGGAAGATGCTTCGTTTTTGTAGAAACATCCCTCTTAGCCGCAAACTGCGGCTGACCATTTTGGCATCTGCCTTAATCGCTGGTAAAAATCGTAGCATTACAGCTAAAGTCAAGAGTAAACTCTCTGGCAAGTACCATTTTCTGAGTCCGTGTATCAGATCGTAGGCGTTGGAGGTTGTCAGAAGCAAGCTTCCAGCCATGATAGAAGGCAGCATAAAGCGCCCAGCTGTCGCAATCGTTGTCAGCATACGAATGGGCAGAGACGGCAGCAAATCCAGTAAAAAAGTATCAACTGCCAACAAGAGCAGATAGATACTCAGATAATAGAGGGACATTTTCTTTTTATCCATAAGAGCAATGATTAGAGCCAGCCCTAAAACTAGCACAGTTTCAGGCCAGCCCGTAACTCTAAGCAGAAAAGCCAGATTAGCAAATAAGACCAGCAGAACCTTGCTACGGACGTCTAATTTCATGAAGCCATCCCTGCTTTAACAAAGTGTTTCTTCACTAGATACTGACCAAAAAGTCCACCAACTAGAGCACCGACAGCAACCATTCCAACAAAACCAGCTATCGTTGGGAAGTCTACAGGCAGCAGAATCCGATTGATATATTCCTCTGTCTTTCCACGCGCTATCAAGCTATCAATATAGGTCTGACGCGCCAGCCACATGAAAATAATGGGGCCTGAATTAGCAAAAGAGAAGACAACAAACGACAGGAGGCTCAGGGATTTATTTTCATACCTCCCCAATCTCGCAATCCAATCCGCCAAAAATCCAAAAACCAGACCTGGCAGAAAAGCAATAAAGAAATGGCCCGAAAGGAGGAAAAAGGCTCCCATCACCATCCCCAAGAGGCTGATTGCCCCAAATTTTTTAATCTTGCTTTGCAGAAGCATATAGACTGTTCCTCCAAAAACTGCAGCAAAAGCTGGAGCGTACATCATATTGCCAGAGCGATCAAAAAAGCTTCCAACAAGTACGCCTAGCCCGACGCAGAGAATGTAGAGGGCAGCAAAAGCTCCCGTCAGCATAATATCTTTAACTTTTAATTTTTTCATTTATCTAATCCTTTTTAACTGAGAAGGTGTTAGTTCATAAACCTCATCCGCAAAAGCTACCGTTGACAAGCGATGGGAGATCAAAAATACCATCCCTTGGCATTCTTCCTTAACGATGGAGAGAAAAGCTGCTTCATTGAGGGAGTCTAGGTTGCTGGTTGGCTCATCAAAAATATAGCAATTTGCTTTCTTGAGCAGGGCTCGCATGAGTTCCAACCGCTGACGCTCTCCAGCAGAAAAATCCCTTTCTCCATCAACAATCGTATCCAATCCCTCAGGCAGACCTTCCAAGCGCTCTTTGAGCCGGCACTTTGCCGCCAAATCCCAAATTGCTTCATCTCTGATACCGGATTTCCCTAAAAGCAGATTTTCCCGCAAAGACTGATGAAAGAGCTGAGCAGTTTGAGGCACATAGGCAAAGGAAGCTTGCAAATGCTGGCGGCCAATATCTCGTGAATCCTGACCAGTGAAGATAATCCTGCCAGCTTGTGGGTCATACCAACGCATGAGCAGTTTCATCAAAGTAGATTTCCCGCAACCACTAGATCCGACCAAGCCGATAATTTTTCCTTTTTCAAAATGAGCTGAAAGGTGCTCGAAAATTGGAACATTGCGATTGTCATAAGCAAAATGTATATCTTCCGTCGAAATCTGCTCTAAGCTGACGGTTGATGCTTGCCCAGTCTGAGTAGGCTCTTTTTCATCCAAAAGACCAAAGACATTGCTGCCCGCATTCATGGCTCTTTTAAAACCAAGGGGTAAACGCCCCAGTTCCAAAAAGGGAGCAAAAGAGCTAGAGAAAGCTACCAAAGCTAGGACAGCCCTTTCTAGAAGCAACTGCCCCTTCTGGATCTGATAGAAGGCAGTGAGGGCAAAAAGCATGACTGCCATACCCACGACTAAAAATGTTAGAGCCTGTTGAAGGAATTGTTTTTGCGCAATTTGTCGTTCTAGCTGATTAACCTGCTGACTTTTTTGAGATAAAAATTCAAAGCGTTCCTGAACTTTGCCAAACTGGACCAAATCCCCCATAGCCTTCAAGCTCTCCAAAAAGAAGGAAATATAAGATGTGCGTCTTTGATGTTGCTCCTGCAGAAAATGCTCTAAGTCAAGAGCAAATTTCCGAGGCAGAGCCACAGCTAGCAGAAAGTAAGTCGCTAGAGCTATCAGAGTAAACCAAGGAGAAAAGCCAGCAAAATATGTCGCTATTAAAAGAGCTGATAAGATGCCTGTACAAATCGGAGCCAGCGTATGAGCAAAGAAGATTTCTAAGGCCTCGATATCCTCTCCAATCATTTTGAGCAGTTTCCCCCTGTCCTGCCGATCCAGTTTTGCCGGGGCCAACCGACGAAGCTTGGCAAAAATTAGTTTACGCAGATCCGCCAAGGAATGAAAAGCCACATAATGACCAAAATAATGCTCCCCATAGCGGAAAAGCCCTCTGGTTAAAGCCAAGCCTATCAGCAGTAGCACATACCAAGCAGACGGTGCCTGATTCTTAAGAGCAGAAAAGCCCAAGATAATCAACAAACTTGGAATTGCCAGCGTTGTGACAAAACCCAGCACTGCAAAAAGCACAGCC
>NZ_KQ968978.1:304293-313583 GCF_001578725.1 Streptococcus sp. DD04 | reverse complement strand
CTAGCTGATGGTATTCCTTATTATTGGCATATAAGTCTTCTGGCCGTCCTAAAGCAAGGTTTCCCTTTCCTAAAAAGAGTACTTCCGATGCTTTCCCCACTTGCTTCATTTTATGAGTGATTTCGATAACCAGAGCTTCTTGAGCCAATAAATCCAGCAGGTCATAGATGAGAGATTCATTTTCCTGATCCACATTGGAAGTGATCTCATCAAAAATATAAAGAGAACGTTTGGCTAACATGGCCCGTACACAAATAAGCTGCTGACGCTGTCCAGGCGACAGTTGATTCCCATTTTCCCCCACTGGGGTAGCCAGCCCCTGAGGCAGTTTATCAATAAAGGATAGTAGTTTTTTTTCAGCCAGCCAAGTTTCAATCTCTGACTGAGACAAGTCCGTTGCTAACTGCAAATTTTCTAAAATGCTGCTATTCAGGAGAGTACTATTTGATGATACATACATGACTTGTGGATAAAGAGACTGCTGCGATATGCCTTCTAGAGACTTAGAACCAAAGAAAATATTGCCCGAACTCGCTCGGAGTTTTCCCAACAACAGCTTAGCCAAGGTCGTCTTTCCTCGACCACTCTCACCTGCAATAGCAAAAACCTGTCCGCGACTAAGCTCAAAAGACAGATTTTTAAATAGGAACTGGCCGTCAAAGCCGAATGTCAGCTTGTCCACTCTAAGTCGGTCAAAGGCTGGCAGCTCCACAGCAGACTCCTGAGGTCTTTTTTCTACCGAATCGAGAAAAATGAAAATCCGATCTGCCATTTGGGTCGTCATCATGACCAGATGCATCCCATATCCTGCCTCCCGAATCGGTGCGAAAAATTCAGTCGCTATCAACACAAAGAAAAGCATGGTAAAGAGCGATAAGTTTCCCGCAGCCAACATACCTGCTGCAACAAAGCCAGAAATCCCAATCCCCAAATACATGACTGCATCCATATAGCCAACAGACTGCAACTGAAAACCCAAAAGCTCCATCGTTGCATCACGAAAATCCTCTGCCTGTTCAGCAAACTCTCGCTCATATTTACCATCTGCCTGATAAGAATAAAGCGTATTGAGTCCTTGCAGATCATCTAAAAATAGATTCCCCACATCCATATAAGAAGCCCAATAGCGAGCCATGATCCTGCGCGAACGTTTCTGCATCAGTATGATGGAAACAGGTATGAAAGGCAAAGATAGGATAAAAATCAGGCCTCCCAAAGGAAAAAGAAAGAAAACAATGATTAGTACTGTCAGACAATTAAAATAAGTTCGCAAATTGAGCGATAAGTAGTAGGAATAGTAAGTATCTAAGCTGTCAATCCCTTGCGAAGCCACCGTTAAAATATCCGCAGCTGTCCGGCCGTCCTTAAATTCCCCATCCTTGTCTATAAAAGCCTGAAAAAATGCTGCTTTAAGTCTATCTCTGGCAAATTGCGAAGCCAATCCTTGATAGCGTTTAGCCAAAAGAGAAATGGCAAAGCCTAGTCCGTTGAAAAACACCAGCCAGCAAAACACCTGAGGAAGAGAGATGACAATCCCATCATACAAGTCAGCCAAAACTTTCGCAATCAAGGCAAAACTTAGAATCCGCATCAAAAACTGCCCCCAAGACAAAAAAGCTGATAAATAGACCAGTTTCAGCTTGGGTCGAATTTGTTCTTTTAAGCGCCCTGTCAGTTCTTTCCTTCGCGCCCTAGAAATTTTTTCTTTTTGTTGTGTCATGTTTCCCCCTGATAGAAGTCTGCCTTCATTTTAGTCAGTTGCAAATAAAATTCTTGATACAAGTTACCTTCCACTCCCATAGTCTAGAAAGACAACCTGCCTAATTGAAGCAAATTACAGAATAGATTAAGCAACTATCCTACTTTTATTTACCTGCATTTAATCATTATAGCATTCTGGAAAAAGAATGTAAATTAAATTTTCAGACTTTTTAATCTATTATGATAGCAAAAAAGACTTCCAAATGGAAGTCTTGTCTAGCGATGACTGATTTTTCTGGTTAGGAAATCTCCTAAAAACTGGATAAAGAAAATGAGGAGCAAGAGCAAAACAGTTGCTAAAATAGTCACATCTTGGTTGAAGCGCTGATAACCATAGGCAATCGCTACATTTCCAAGACCGCCTGCACCAATCGCTCCCGCCATGGCTGTTTCACCGACTAGCGAGATTAAGGTCACCGTTGTCACCCGAATCAAATCTGGTAAGCCCTCGCGTAGATAAACCCCAATAATATCCCATGAGTTGGCACCAACTGCCTGGGCCGCTTCAATCACACCGCGGTCTAATTCAGATAGAACCACCTGTACCTGACGAGCAAAGAAAGGAAAGACTGCCAAAGATAGCGGTACTAAAGCCGCTGTTGGACCAATTCCTGTTCCCACAATCATCCGTGTGAAGGGATTGATCAAAGCAAGGAGAATGATAAATGGAATCGCCCGAAAGATGGACGTCACCTTGTCCAAGATGAAAAAGGCTGTTTTATTTTCTAAAATGCCACCCGGCGCTGTCAATACAAGGAAAAGTCCAGCCACCAAGCCTAGAATCCCACCAATCAGAAAGGAAATAATTGTCATATAAAAGGTCAGATAAATCGCTGTTCCCCAGCCAGCCTGACCCGACCAGCCCATTTTATAGACATTGGGCAAAAATGTTTTAATAAACTCTATCAATCTAAATTCCTCCCTTAAGCACCTTTAATTCTACGCCAGCAGCTTGTAAATTGCTCTGAACTGCCGCAAGATTTTCAGTATTTCCTGATAAAATAACTACCATCTCCCCGACAGGTACATGGTCTAAAATCTCAATGTTGGCGTGTAAAATATTGGCCGACACCTGATACTGCTTGTAGATATCATTGATAATGGCTGTATCTGTCACCGTACCGGAATATTTCAAATGCGCCAAAACCGAATCCGCCGGCAGATTTTGGACAATCTTCTGCTGATTGATTTTAACCATGGCTTCAGTGATGCCTGTTGCCGTGGTGATAAAATCTTTGGTCAATTCGTTCTGTGGATTGGTAAAAATATCCAAGACCGAGCCTTCCTCGATCAATTTCCCGTTCTGCATAACAGCCACGCGATTGGCAATATCTTTGACAATTTGCATTTCGTGCGTGATGAGTACAATCGTCAGCCCCAACTTTTGGTTCAAATCCTGAAGCAAAGCCAAAATTTGCTTAGTTGTTTTAGGATCCAGAGCCGAAGTCGCTTCATCTGAAATCAAGATTTTCGGGTCATTGGCCAAGGCTCTAGCAATCGCCACACGCTGCTTCTGCCCGCCAGATAGTTGAGACGGATAATTATCCGCTCGATCTTCCAGACCTACCAATTCTAAAAGCCTGTGAACCTTCTCCTCTTTTTCAGTAGCAGACAGGGAGGAGTGCTTCAAGGCAAATGCGACATTTTCCTTGGCTGTCATCTGGGCCATCAAATTAAAATGCTGGAAAATCATCCCAATATCTTTTCGCTTTTCCCGCAGTTGAGCCGCATTCAGCTGGACACTGCCCTTATCATACAGCACTGTCCCATCAACGGTAATTTTCCCGTCGGATGGTTTCTGTAATAAATTGATAACCCGCACCAGAGTGGACTTTCCAGCACCGGAATAACCTACGATACCATAAATATCTCCCTGATTAATGTGGATGGTCACATCTTCAACCGCTTTGATGGCACGATTTTTCTGAGTGAAAGTGACATCAATGTGGTCTAATTTGATAATTTCATTGCTCATAACTTCTGATTAACTCCTTGATTAATTCAATATGGGTATAATAATCGGCAATCTTGACATTTTCATCGCCACCATGATCCCGACTGTTGGCATTTCCCAAGCCAAAGGCAGCCATCGGAACTTCCAAAGCCTCAAAGACTGTATGCATGGGTCCTGTTCCTGCCGAGGTTGGAAGCACCGAGATGCCTTCTGGATAAAAATCCTTGGCCAGTTCAATGACATTCAGGATAGATGGAGCACTCATATCGCTACGATAGCTCATTTCTCCCAGTGTATAGGTTAATTCTACCTTATCATAGTCATTTTTGTCCAGTTGCTTGCGAATCTTGTCCAAGACATCACGGGGCTCTAAGCCTGGCACCAAGCGCACTTCCATCTTGGCAGATGCATGTGCTGGTAGGATGGTTTTAACCCCTTGTCCCTGATAGCCCGAACCAAAACCTTCAATGTTAATGGCTGGCTCAAAATAGAAGCGACGGAGAAATTCCTGCCTTTCCTCCTTCAAGACTGGAAGCTGGAGGCCGTAGATTTCCTTCAATTCTTCTGGTGTCTTCAAAGCATACTGGGCAATCAAAGCCAGCTCTCGCTCATTGGGCTCCTGTACTTGCTCATAAATGCCCTCAACTAAAATTCGACCGTCAGCACTTCGTAGGCTGGAAATGGCATTCATCAAATACCAAGAAGCGGAATTGATGACACCCCCATAGCTAGAATGAATATCGACTTCTGCACTGTGAACAGACATATCAAAGGTGACAATGCCCTTATTCCCACCAGAAATTTCCAACTGGCCTAGATTGTTACGCGTGCCCTGCTCCCAGACCAGCAAATCTGCTCCCCGCAAACGTTTCTTGTGCTTGGCCAGATATTTATCCAAGTCTGTCGAAGCTGACTCCTCTGCTCCCTCCATCATAAAGATGATGTTGACTGGCAGAGAACCATGCTCTCGGATATACTTGCGCACCGCTGTTAAACGCGCAGTAATGTGTCCCTTGTCATCATCGACCCCGCGGCCATACATAACACCATAATGAACCGACAGAGTAAAGGGATCGTTGGTCCAAGGCTGGTCATTATCGGCTGGCACCGTATCATAGTGGTTGTAGAAAATGATGGTCTTGGCCTCAGGATTGTCTGACTGAAACTCTGCCAATACAAAGGGAGCCGTGTAGCTGTCATCAATCATCACTTTAGCACCCACGGCAGTGAAAATTTCTCCCAGATAGGTAGCTACCTCTTTGAGTCCAATTTGCTGGGCAAAGATAGACTTTTTAGAAATCAAGGTCCGCAACACCTCAAAATAGTGTTGGGCCACCTCATCATTTTCAAACTTTTTAATTTGTTCACTCTCAGTTGAGAAAGGCATGTACAACTCCTACTAATCGCATCTGTTTAAAGATTATCTGCTATGATTCACGAAAGAGCAAAGACTGACCGTACTGTAAGTCCTTGACTCTGCTTTTAAAAATGGCTAAATCATCTCTGCCAATAAAAACCCTAACTAATAGCAGATAAAGGGCTGGAGAAATCCATTCCCCGCCCTTTCTATCTTCAATTATTTTCTATAAAATCTTACCAAACTGGTTGATCCATACCGTCTGAAGACTCTTCAATGACTTTTTTGACTTCGTCAGTCTGGTAAGCCTTGATGATTTTCTTGATAGCATCTGCCTTGTCAGATTTTTCCCAATCTTTCTTAGCAGCAATCAGGTTGTACCAAAGTTTAGAGTTTTCATCAGTCTGTTCTTTGTAAAGAGCGCTCTTGTAGTCAATACCAGCTTCGCGAACGAAGGTATTGTTGACAACCGCTGCATCTACAGAAGTAAGAGAAGCTGCTGTTTGAGAAGCATCCAATTCAGAAATTTTCAAGTTCTTCTTGTTTTCTTTGATATTGGCAACAGTCGCAAGCTCAGTCGAATCCACATCCAACTTAATCAAACCAGCTGCTTGAAGAAGGTTCAAGGCACGGCTTTCGTTTGTCGCATCATTTGGCACAGCAATGCTGCCGTTTTCTGGAATGTCTTTCACATCAGTATATTTATTTTTGCCATCTTTGGTACCAGAGTAAAGACGAATTGGTGCGATATAAGTATCTGCTACAGAAACCAAATCTGCATTGTTCTCTTTATTCCAGTTTTGCAGGTAGTAGTAATGCTGGAAGGCGTTGATATCCACATCACCATCACGAACCGCTTGGTTCGGTTGAGAGTAGTCTGTAAATTGAGTAAAGTCTAATTTAACTCCCGCTTTATCCTTATCAAGGATTTCCTGAACCTTGTTCCAACGCGCTTCTTCTGTATCGCTGAGGCTCATCACGCCGACTTTTACAGTGACTGTTGCACTGTCTGCTGACTTAGCGTCTTTAGATGTTGAAGACGAGCAAGCCGCCAAACCAAACGCTGCAGCAGCGAAAAGTGCTGTTGCACCAAACCATTTTTTCAATTTCATAAGAAAATCTCCTTAATATATATTTTTTATTGATGATGAATGAAAGGAACCAATCTCTTATACCTCACGGAAGAGAGAATCGTTACTTATTTGATATCCTTGGCATCTGGCAAATAGGTGCCCCCAAAGAATTCTTTTGATAATTTTTCAAGCGTCCCATCCTCGTAGAGTTCCTTGATTCGTTTGTTAACGAAGGTTTGGAGCTCTTCCTGTCCGGAGGCAAGGAGCGGATAGACATAGGGTTGTTGGTCACTTGGAAGTTCGATCACTTCAACATTATCCAAGCCTTGTTCTTTAATAATCGTATCCACCGTGATACGCTCAAAAATCTTGTAGTCTGAGCGGCCGTCGTTCAGATTGGCCAAGATTTGCTGGATTGTACCATCTGTATAGTTGATGGTTGTCGGATTAGCACTGTGCTCTTCATTGTACTTTTCCAGCTGTTTGGCTGTTGAAGTCCCTTGAACAACTTCAGTAGACTTGCCACCGATATCATCTAGCGACTTGATGTTCACCCCTTTACGAACCACCAAGACCGTTGGGTTTTTGGCGTATGGATTGGTATAAAGGTATTTGCCAGCACGTTCTTCAGAATAACTGATGTTATTGGCACCGATTTGGTAGCGGTCACTGTCTAAGCCAGAGAAAACAGAAGCCCATTTGGTTTTGTTGAAGTTGACTTCGTACTTATCTGAACCTTTAAAGATTTCACGAAGCACCTCAATTTCGTAACCAGTTAGGTTTCCTTCCTTGTCCTCATAAGAGAAAGGCTTAGTCGTTCCAACTGTTCCAATTTCAACTGTCGTTTTCTTTGAAGCACTGTCCTTGCTTGACGAAGACGAGCAGGCCACCAGCAATCCAACTGCAAGACTTCCTACCACAGCAGTGGCGGTATATTTCAATAATTTTTTAATATTCATATTCCTATT
Organism: Streptococcus sp. DD04; assembly: GCF_001578725.1. Taxonomy (NCBI): domain Bacteria; kingdom Bacillati; phylum Bacillota; class Bacilli; order Lactobacillales; family Streptococcaceae; genus Streptococcus; species Streptococcus sp. DD04. Next base: position 306,470 of record NZ_KQ968978.1, on the reverse strand, counting down.
TCCTCCTAAAAGCTTGATTCTATCATACCAGATTTAGAAAATCTTGGCCATTATATGTTTTTTATCAGGGCGATAGATTTTCTTTATCACTGATTCGATAGTTCAAACTATTTTCAGGCGATAGAAATCCTGCTTTTCTATAATAACAAAAGAAAGTGACCTTGCCTAGTTCTTATTTTCTATAGAAGACTATAGTTATTTCTTATAGTGCTGAAGGAGAAAAAGGGCGTTTTCGACATAGTAAGGAACAGAGACCTGAAAGGCTGTATCGTCAATCATCATGCTATCATGGTGCAGGTCAGGTGCATCTGCTGCACCATTTGAGCCGATAAAAGCAAAAACACCAGGAATTTTTTCTTGATAAAAGGCAAAGTCTTCTCCAGCAGAAGACGGCTGGGCAGGCAATAGCTCCCCAATATTCTGGGAATTTTCAAAAACAAGCTCTGCTAATTCTAGATCATTATAGGTCACTGGCGGAGTCTGATCCCAGACAATACTGACTTTAGCACCGAAATTCTCCGCAGTATGCTCCACAATACGGATAAAATCTGCTTTCAAACGCTTTTGCAACTCAGGATTAAAACAACGAATGGTTCCTTCAAAGAAGCCATTTTGCGGCAAGACATTCCAAGTCGCCCCAGCCTCAATGTGGGTCACAGACAAAACAACTGGCTCAAAGGGCGAGACAGTCCGAGAAATCAGAGCTTGGAGATTTTGAATCATGCTGGTCAGAGTCAGCACCGTATCCACTCCTAAATCTGGTCGAGCCGCATGGCTGCTGACTCCCTCAACAGTCACCTTAAACTTTTCCACACCTGCCATCATGGCTCCCGCCTTCAAGGCGATTTGCCCAGCTTTTAACTGGGGCATATTGTGAAAACCGATAATCGCAACCACATCATCCAGCAAACCCGTAGCCAGAACTTGACTGGCTCCTTGAGATGTTTCCTCGGCTGGCTGAAAAATCAGGCGAATGGTTCCCTGTAAATCTTCTTCCATAGCCTTGAGCAACTCCGCTGCTCCCAAGAGACTGGCCTGATGAAAATCATGACCGCAGGCATGCATAACACCTGGATGCAGACTGGCATAAGGCAGACCTGTCTGCTCTAAAATAGGCAGGGCATCAATATCTGCTCTCAGGGCGATAACTGGCTCTCCCTGACCGATTTCTGCAATCAAGCCCGTTTCTAAACCAGAGTCCAAGATTTTAATCCCCAACTCTCTCAAATAACGACTTAGAAAAGCCGTCGTTTCATACTCTTGCCCAGACAACTCCGGATGCTGATGAAGATAGTGACGCGTTTTTATTAATTTATCATAGAACTGTTTCATAAGCATTCCTCCACAGACAGATTTTGTCAATAAGTATAACATATTTTCCGCTATTACCATAGTCATTAGTCAAGAAGAATCACCAAATCGCAACCATCGTCAAGCAGAAAATTGCTCAAAAACTAATCGACAAAGTCTCTATGACGGCCATCGACGGCCATCGCTGAAAACTTGGCTATCTCTACTTCCACCGTCATTCGTAAATTGAAAGAATTCAAGTTCAAGACTGACCTCAACTGGCTTCCAGAACACATGAGCTAGGATGTGGAAACAGTCAGGAAAGTGACTGTTTCAATCGGCAGATAAAGATGAGCTTCATTGCGCAGGATTTTGACTCGCTCAAGGTCATCACAATTTTGGACGGACGAACGCAAGCAACCATTCGCAATCACTTTCTGCGCTATTCCAGACAAGTCCGAAACCGCGTTAAAGTCATTACAATGGACATGTTTAGTCCCTACTACGATATTGCCAGAAAACTATTTCCAAACGCTAAAATCGTTCTGGATCGTTTTCACATTGTCCAACACCTGAACCGGGCTATGAACCGTCTTCACATCCAAATCATGAATCAATTGGATCGAAAATCGCACGAGTACAGGGCGATTAAACGCTACTGGAAACTCATCCAACAAGATAGTCGGAAACTCAGCGATAAACGATTTTATCGCCCAACTTTTCGCATGCATTTGACCAATCAAGAGATTCTAGAAAAGCTGCTCTCTTTCTCTCAAGAACTCAGAGAACACTATGACCTCTACCAACTCTTGCTTTTTCATTTTCAAGAGAAACAAGCTGAGCATTTCTTTGGACTCATTGAAGATACAATTTCTTGTATAAATCCT
>NZ_KQ968978.1:300534-302709 GCF_001578725.1 Streptococcus sp. DD04 | reverse complement strand
TAAAAAGACTCAGCCGAACTATTATCGGACTGAACCTTTTTCCGTTCTATTCTTCTGGTTTAGCCTTAGAAGCCATCTACGTTAGTATAGATTTTTTGGACATCTTCATCGTCTTCTAAAACGCTATAGAGTTTTTCAAAAGTTTCCAAATCGTCACCAGTCAACTCAACTTCAGACTGAGGAATCATTTCCAGCTCTGTCACTTGGAACTCCTGTATGCCAGACTCACGTAGAGCCACGATAGCCTTGTGAAGGTCCGTTGGCGCTGTATAGACAGTGATACTGCCTTCTTCTGCTTCAACATCATCTACATCTACATCTGCTTCTAGCAGCTGTTCAAAGACGCTGTCAGCATCATCACCAGCAAAGACAATCACACCCTTGTTGTCAAAAAGATAAGCTACTGAACCACTAGCTCCCATATTGCCGCCATTTTTACCAAAAGCAGCACGGACATTGGCTGCAGTCCGATTGACATTGGAAGTCAGAGTATCAACAATCAACATGGAACCATTTGGTCCAAAGCCTTCGTAACGGCCTTCAGTAAAGGTTTCGTCAGTGTTTCCTTTCGCCTTGTCAATAGCCTTGTCAATAACATGCTTTGGTACTTGCGCTTGTTTAGCCCGGTCAATAACAAATTTCAGGGCAGTATTTGACTCGGGATCTGGATCGCCTTTTTTAGCTGCTACATAGATTTCCACGCCAAACTTAGCATAAACTTTTGAGTTTGCACCGTCTTTGGCCGTTTTCTTTGCCACAATATTGGCCCATTTACGTCCCATTGGAGTTTCTCCTTTTGATAAATTACATTTTTAATCTTTCATATTATAACATAAGTCGGATTGAATTTCACTAAACGGAAGATAATTTATAGTTAAAAATCCCTAATCGTACATTTTTATCTCGGTATAATCTTTAGCAAACAAAAAGCCAGCCGAAGCCAGCTAATCTGATGCGGAGAGAGGGACTTGAACCCTCACGACCTAAAGCGGTCACAGGATCCTTAGTCCTGCGCGTCTGCCAATTCCGCCATCCCCGCGATTGAGTACCTTATTAGTATAACAGGATGACTCTCCCTTGTCAAGAAAATTTTCTTAATTTTTCAAAAATCTTTATCTTTTCTTGGGTTTTTGATATTTTTGAATGTTTTAACTAGAGAATAACTTCTCTAACTCTGGACAGAGCTAGAGAATGGCATTGTTTCTGAACTCTTTCAAATGCTCTTTTAAATCTCGAAGCATAGCTTTTCTTCCTTGAAAGCGTTCATTTCCTATTAATCGTTGATAATTATTTAAACCTAACGGATCTAGTCCTGCCTTAAATCCTGCTATTAATTCTCTGAAAGCAACTAGTTCATCCAGAAACATTTCATGCGCCTTCAGTTTGTGCCCAATCTCGCTGACTTCCTCATAACTCTGTTTATCAAATTTTCGTTTTTGACTCTCTTGTTTGCGGATAAGATCATGGATATGGTTTCGGAATTTGGTTTTGAAATAGCGATAAAGTTTTTCTTCATCATGCTCAATTCCTTCTTGGCTCAGTTGTAGCTCATACAAGACCAGCATTCCTTCTTGCTCCCAGTCGCTGGATTCCCAAAGATGAAGGTAATATTCTTTTTGACACTTGCGAACAATCCACTTTACTTTCTCATAGCTACTTTTAAAATTCATAGCTCCTCCTAAAATTATATTTTGTTGACTCTAGTCTATAGCAAATTTTAGGAGAATGCTTGAACTTATTTTGAAATGCTACTTTTTATCCTCTTCATGTCAAGCCATCCTCTCTTTCCGACATCAAAGGGACTGATGTGAGCCTGCTAATCTGACAGATTGCATTATTAAAAGGCAAGTTAGAAAAATAACAAACCCGTCAGGGATTCTTTCCTAACGGGTTTTAGTGGGTTAAAAGATTTATTTAAACTCTCTCTTATATTTTTCAGCTTCGGCCTTATTTGCCCATACATAATGACCTGGGCGAATTTCAACCATCTGAGGCGCATCTACCGAGTAATCATGCTGATCTGGATCGTAAACTTTCAATACCTTTTTACGTTCCAAAATTGGATCTGGAATCGGAACGGCAGACAAAAGCGATTGAGTATAAGGATGGATTGGATTGTTGAACAGTTCTTCTGTTTCTGCAACCTCAACGATAACACCCTTGTAGATTACAGCA
>NZ_KQ968978.1:290557-300514 GCF_001578725.1 Streptococcus sp. DD04 | reverse complement strand
CCTCAACGATAACACCCTTGTAGATTACAGCAATCCTATCTGAAATAAAGCGAACAACTGATAAGTCGTGAGCGATAAATAGATAGGTCAAGCCAAGTTCTTTTTGGAATTTTTTCAAAAGGTTCAAGACTTGGGCCCGTACAGAAACATCCAGAGCGGAAATTGGCTCGTCTGCAATCACGAAATCAGGTTGCATAACCAAGGCGCGGGCAATACCAATCCGTTGACGCTGACCACCAGAAAATTCGTGGGGATAGCGTGTCAAATGCTCCGCTAAAAGTCCCACTTCATTGATGATTTCTTTAACTTTCTTTTGGCGTTCTTCTTCATTCTCAAACAAATGATAATTGTAAAGACCTTCTGAAATGATATAGTCAACAGTTGCGCGTTCATTCAAACTAGCAGCTGGGTCTTGGAAAATCATCTGAATCTTACGAATCAGTTCTGCTTCTTCTGATTTAGATTTCTTTCCATTGATTTTTTTACCTTCATAGTAAATATCCCCAGCACTTGTATCATTCAAGCCGATAATCGCACGGCCAATCGTTGTCTTACCAGAACCGGATTCTCCTACCAGCGAAAAAGTTTCTCCCTTGTTAATAAAGAAATTAGCATTTTTTACTGCGACGAATTTCTTACTTCCTTCCCCGAAGGAAATTTCTAAATCTTTAATTTCAACTAATTTTTCAGTCATTTCCTTCCTCCTAAGCTTCTAAGTGATTGAAGCCCATTTTTGAACGAATTTTATCATGCAAGTTATTGATAACTTCTGGTTTTTCAACTTTTGGCGCATTCTCATGCAAGAGCCAAGTCTTGGCCCAATGGGTCTCTGATACCTTGAACGCAGGTGCCTGTTCCTCAAAATCAATTTCCATTGCATAATCAGAACGCAAGGCAAATGCATCACCTTTAATGGTCGAATAAAGAGATGGCGGGGTACCTGGAATGGAATAAAGTTCCCCATCTGCTGAAGCTAATTGTGGTAAGCTTGAGAGCAGGCTCCATGTGTAAGGATGTTTTGGATCATAGAAGACTTCCTCAACCATTCCGTACTCAACGATTTCCCCAGCATACATAACCGCAACTTTATCTGCAATACTTGCCACAACACCAAGGTCGTGAGTGATAAAGATGGTTGTAAAATGATACTCTTGCTGAAGTGATTTGAGCAGGTCAATGATCTGCGCTTGAATGGTCACATCCAAAGCCGTTGTAGGCTCATCACAGATTAGAATATCTGGACGGCAAGCCAAGGCGATAGCGATAACAATCCGTTGACGCATCCCGCCAGAATATTGAAACGGATACTCTTCAAAACGTTTTTCAGCGTTCGGAATACCAACCTTCGTCATGTAGTCAATAGCCATTTCTTTGGCTTCTTTACTTGTTTTTCCTTGGTGTTTGACGATGACTTCCGTGATCTGACTTCCGATTGTATTGATCGGATCCAAACTAGTCATAGGATCTTGGAAAATAGTCGCGATTTTAGCACCACGGATGGATTCCCAATCTTTGTTGCTCTTTAGGGACGTTAAATCGACTCCTCGGTAATCAATGGTTCCTTGCGCTACACGGCCGTTTTCTTCTAACATTCCAGTAAATGTTTTTGTCAAAACAGATTTACCTGAGCCAGATTCACCAACCAGGGCAAGAACTTCCCCTTCAACCAAATCAAGGGAAACGCCTCGAATGGCTGTCAATACTCTGTCACGAACGTCAAATTCCACGACAATATCGCGAGCAGTCAATATTACATTTTTATTTTTTGTCATGTCTACTCCTATCTATGTGTCCGTGGATCACTTGCGTCGGCTAAGTTTTGACCAACTACGAAGAAGGTCAGGGATACCAAAATCAATGTTGTCAATGGAATCCAGAAAAGGTAAGCATTGGTGGTTACGTTTTGTGAATAGTCAGAAATCAAGCGTCCCAAACTTGGTACTGTTACAGGAAGTCCCAGTCCAAAGAAAGACAAGAAGGCCTCGTAAGAGATAAAGCTTGGAAGCATTTGAGAAGTCGTGGTCACGATAACAGACACCAACTGTGGCATAATATTTTTGGTTACAATTTTAAGAGTTGGTGTTCCCAAAGTACGAGAAGCCAAATTGTACTCCAAATCACGGTAACGCATAATCTGAATACGAATTGTATAAGCAATCCCTACCCAACCAGTGATAGTCATAGCGAAGATTAAGTTCCAGAAACCGGCACCAATTGAGTAGGTCAGGACGATGACAATCAAGAGAGCTGGAATATTTGAAATGATATTGTAGACTTCCATCATGACACGGTCAACTGCTTTGGAAATTCCCCAGATAGCACCGACGATAATTCCAATAAGCAAATTAATAACTGTTGCGATAATAGAAATCAGGATGGAATTCCGCGCACCAAACCAAACTCCGTCAAACAAAGATTTACCATTGCTGTCTGTACCGAACCAGTACTCCCCGCTGGGCTTGATATAACGCATACTAAAGTCATTTACTTTGCTCACATCATTGAAATCGAAATCTGAAAACATTGGATAAATGAAACTCATCAGAACAATGGCTATCAGAATACCTAGCATCACAATCGTTGATTTCTTTTTAAAGAATTGACGCATAACTGAGCGCCAATATGAATAAGCCGGTGCATCAATCGTTTCAGAGGCAAAATCGTCACGTTTGACAAATTGGAATTTACTTTTATCAATTGTAGCCATTATTTACCTCCTTTAGATGTTAATTTAATACGTGGGTCAAGTACTGTCATCAAGATATCACCTAATAAGAGGGCAAAGATTGAAAGACATGTAAAAATAAATACGAGACCAACTACCATGGAGTTATTAGATGCTTTAACGGAGTCAATCAACATTTTCCCCATACCAGGAAAGGCAAAGACTGTTTCCGTCAGGGTAGCACCTGCAATGACACCAACGATAGAAGCTGGAATACTAGATACCAATGGTACCATAGCATTTTTGAAAATATGTTTGTTAGAAATTTCTTTTTCAGAAAGACCTTTGGCACGTGCAAAACGTACAAAGTCTTGTGACTGCAAGTCAATCATATAACGACGGATCCAGACCGCAGTCCATGGTGCACTCAAAAGACCAAGGATAACAGCTGGAAGAACATATGAACGCCAATCGCTTGCTCCCAAAATCGGGAAAGAATCGGGAAGACCGACCGTAGAACCGGCTAAGCGAACAATGTAAACAAGCGCGATGGTTGGCAGTGACATCATGAAAGTCAGGCCCCCAGTAGATATACTGTCAAACCAAGTGTTTTTCAAACGCGCCATATAAGAACCAAGCGGAACAGCAATCAAATAAGAAATCGCCACACCAATCAGACCGATAATCGCCGAGCTGACAATCATCGATGGATTTTGATAGTTGCTTTGAGTCGCTGTATAGGCATCACCTTTACCGTATTTCGCAATATCTTGTGAATCCGCTTTGCTCGGTGTTTTATACGTCCGAGAATAGATATTAACGGATGAAGTTTTCTTACCTGTTGGAAATTGAACTTCGGAAGATTTTGTTTGTCCTTGACCTTGTGTGATAACCTGAAGAACAGGAATATTAGCATAGGTAGGATAAGAATTTCCTAAATTAAAAGTAATGAAGTTCTGATGAATATATGGAAATTGTCCATTGAAGTAAAGCAGGTATTTATGTTTCGTACCCGAACCAACTACAGACCAGCCTACTGCTGGGTCATTTTCAAAACGAATATAACGTTCTAGATTTGGATTGTCTTTATCTTGAACAACATTAGGATGATCAATTTGGATCAGATTAGCATAAAATTCAAATACGCGTTCATAAACTGGAACTTCACGTACTGCATAGAATTCCTTGCTTTCAGAGAATTGATACAGTTTCCAACCATTTCCAATTTTTGCAATATAGTCTTCGTAAATCTTTTTGTTTGCATCTGTTCCTTCAGTAGTAACTGCTGGATTCTCTTTACTTGCTTTTTCTTGTAATTCCTTAGTATCGTAATAATCAACATAGCCCATGCGTTCAAAGATGGTATTTTCATAGTTTGCCTTCTTATCTTTCGTAGTAGCTATCTTGTTATAATTGGGGTCTTGTCTAAAAATCAACCTTCTTGGAACCATGGTATAGATGATGGTATAGGTTAGGGTCGTTACCAAGAAAATCGACACGATTGAGCGTAAAATACGCATTAAAATGTATTTTTTCATTTATCGTTTCCTTTAAATTTCAAAAGAACTTTCTCTCGCTATCAGAGAAAGTTCTAGTGAACGATTTATTCTACATGACTTTCGAGATCTTTTTGTGCTTTCGCATTTGACTCTTCTTTTTCTTTCAGCCATTTTTCACGAGCTGAATCATAGTCTTTCTTAGTAACAGTATCTGACTTCAGTTTCATATACTTAAAGTATGTGGAAGACGTCTTGTTACCAGTTTGCGCATAGGCACCAGAGAACGGCTCAACACGTGATAGGAATGGTGCTGCTCCAGGATTTGCCATCAACGGAACAACCAGAGAATTATCTGTCAGCCATGCTTGAGCTGCCGCATATTTTTCGTAGCGAGTTGCAACATCTGATGTTTCTTTGCCGGCTTCATCCACCAAGCGGTCAAATTCTTCCATACCGACTTGTTTAGCAGCCGCATTGTCAGCTCCTTCAAAACCAAGGTAGGTCTTTGTCGTTTCAGCTGCTGTAGTTTTCAAAATGTCTAAATAAGTTGATGGATCTTGATAGTCAGGGTTCCAACCAACTGCCGTTGAGATATCCCAGTCTTCGCCAGCAGCATTTGGTGCGTAGTAAGTAATGTTGTAAAGATCATCTTCTGACATTTGTTGAATATCTACAACAACATTCTCAGCTCCCAAAGTCTTTTCAACAGATTGTTTGAGTGACTGCGCACGGTTAACCATTGGTTTAGAAGTCTGAGCCACTGGAAGATCCAGATGGATTGGGAATTCTACTCCCTCTGCTTGCAGGGCAGCTTTTGCTTTTGCAAACTCTGCTTTTGCCTTCTCAGCATTAAAGAGACCATCTTGGCCGTCGTCTAAGTTAACACCTTTCCACTCATCCCCCAAGGCTGCAACTTTTTCTTCAACAACATCACCAAAGGATTTTTCTCCGACTTGGACAAATGTAGGTGGTACATAAGTATTGCGGACGGCATAAGGAGCACCCTCTTCACCATTGATTTGTGCTGAGTATGATGTACGGTCGATGGCAAAGTTCAAGGCTTGACGGAAGTCTTTATTGAGGATAGCTTTCTTGGTAGCAGATTTCTGTGCATCTGATGTCTTGCTAGTATGGTTGTAGCTTTGACGATCAATATTGACACCCATAACCGCTACACCAGCACTTGGTGGTGTGAAGAAGATATTGTCTTTGAATTCTTTTTCCACACCTGCATAGTTTGAGCTGGTCGGATAGAGACGTGCTACTGTATAGACACTGTCTTTGAAACTGCGAGCTAAAGAATCTTGGTCCTGTCCATCAAAATAAGACAATTTGATGGTATCGATATGGACATTTTCCTTATCCCAGTAGTTTTCGTTCTTTTGGTACTCAACTGCTGACTTAGCCGTGATAGACTTCATCAAGAATGGTCCGTTATAGAGAATAGAAGTTGGGTCAGTTGATTGACCAAATTTATCACCTTGTTTTGTCAGGAATTCTTCATTAATTGGCCACATGATTTGTGACGTTGTTTTTGAATTCCACTGTGGTTCAGGTTGATTGAGAGTGTATTGAAGGGTATGATCATCAACTGCTTTGACTCCAACAGTAGAGAAGTCTGTTGTTTTGCCATTCACATAGTCATCCAAACCTTTTACAGATTGTTGAACGAGATAAAGAGCTTCAGATTTCTTGTCAGCAGCGTGTTTCAAACCAGTCACGAAGTCATGAGCTGTTACAGCACCGTATTCTTCGCCTTCTGAAGTATACCATTTGGCATCTTTACGGATTTTATAAGTATAAGTCAAGCCATCTTTAGACACAGTCCATGACTCAGCAACAGAAGGAACAAAGTTTCCATACTGGTCATTTTCTAGTAGACCATCCACGCCATTTGTCACAAAATCAGCTGTAGATGCTTTACCAGATGTCACATAGTCCAGTGTTTCTGGGTCCGCAGTATATACATAGTTATAGGCAGTTGATGCACCTTTTGATGAATTTGAACTTGAACAAGCAGCCAAGACTCCTACTGCAAGAAGACTTACTCCAGCTAATGCCAGAACTCTACTTTTACGCATAATCGCTCTCCTTTAGTGAGTGTTTTTTAGATTTATTTAATATTATATCATATCTAGATGCAAAAGTAAACTTAATTTTCTGAACATTCACGCCAAATGCGTTGAGTTCACTTTCTCTATTGCCACAAAAAGAACCTCATCATTGCATTGCGAATGATGAGATTCTGGAGGCTTTATTTCACATGGTTTTCTAATTCTTTTTGGGCTTTAAGATTAGATTCTTCTTTTTCTTTTTCCCATTTTTCCAAAGCTTTTTGATAATCTGTTACCGTCAAGATTTTATCTTGAAGCTCCATTCCCTTAAATACATAGATATCCCCTTTAATACCTACATAAGAGTAAGCTTTAGTAAATGGCACAACTTTTTGAACCATTGGAGAACCACCGCCAGAGATGGATGGAATCACAACTGAGCTGTCGGTCAACCAAGCTTGAGCAGCTGCATATTTGGTGTAACGAGCATTGGTATCTTGCTTTTCTGCATCCGCTTGTTCCAAAAGTGTCTTGTACTCATTCAAGCCAACTTTAGAAGCAATATCTTGACTTTGACCTTTTGTCAGACCAATATTATCCAAGATATCCCCTGTTTCTGGGTTAAAGATATTGAGATAAGTAGATGGATCTTGGTAATCTGCTGACCAGCCAGACATATTGAGGTCATAGTCTTTTTGAGCAGCTGTTTCAGCGAAATAAGTTGAGTTATCAAAATCATCTGTTGACATCTGATGCACATCAATCACAACATTTTCTTGTCCAAGAGATGCTTCGACAGATTGTTTGAAGGAATTGGTCCGCTGCACCATGATTTTATCTGTCTGATCGACTGGTACATCTAGGTGAATTGGGAATTCAACTCCTTGGGCTTGCAAGGTTTCCTTAGCTTTAGCAAATTCTGCCTTAGCCTTGTCCAGATTGTAAATGCTGTCCTGCCCATCAGCTAGTTTGACCCCTTTCCATTCATCACCGTAAGAAGTCAGCTGTGCTTCAACGACATCTGAGAAGTCCTTGCCATCCACTTGCACAAAACCAGGAGGCACTAGCAGTGTTCTGATAATCTTGGTCGCGCCGTCATTTCCATTCATCTGTGCGCCAAATGATGTACGGTCAAAAGCAAAGTTGATTGCCTGACGGAAGTCTTTGTTTTGAATCGCTTCTTTGCTGGCAGCTTTTTGTGCATCTGTCTTAGAAGTGTGGTTATATGCCTGACGATTTAGGTTAAAGCTATAGAAATAGCTAGTTGAATTTTGTGGAGAAAAGATGATATTGTCTTTATATTTCTTTTCTACTGAGGCATAATTGGAGCTGGTTGGATAGAGGCGAGCCTGAGTATAGGCACCGTCTGTGAAGTTGCGCACCAATGATTCTTGGTCAGAGCCATCATAATATGTCAGCTTGACATCTTCGATCTTCACGTTATCCTTATCCCAATAGTTTTGGTTTTTAGAATATTCAATAACAGACTTGGAAGTGTAAGCCTTTAAGATATATGGGCCATTGTAGAGGATACCTGAAGGACGCACCGTACCAAAGTCTTTTCCTTCTTTATTGAGGAAGTCTTCGTTAATCGGGAAGAGAATCCCCATCGTCGTCTTAGAATTCCAGTAGCTTTCTGGCTGGTTCAAGGTATACTCTACGGTATGATCATCGATTGCTTTGACACCTACAGTAGAGAAGTCATTATTTTCCCCTTTGATATAAGCGTCTAAGCCCTTGATAGAAGTTTGCACAATTGGCAATGCTTCTGATTTCTCATCTGCAGCGTGCTTGAGACCCGTTACAAAGTCTTGAGCTTTGACATCAGCGTATTCTTCACCATCTGCTGTGTACCATTTAGCATCCTTACGTAGCTTATAAGTATAAGTCAAGCCGTCTTTAGACACAGTCCAGTCCTCAGCCAACGATGGTACAATGTTACCATATTGATCGTTTTCTAAAAGACCGTCTACCAAATTGGCAATAATGTCAGATGTAGAAGCACGATTGGAGTTCACATAGTCCAATGTATCTGGATCTGTACTATAGACATAGGAATATGTCTTTGCTGAGCTAGCACCAGAATTACCACAGGCTCCTAAAAAGAGCGCTGATGCAGCAACTAGGCCAGTGATTGCCAACCATTTAGATTTTTTCATGAGCAAATCTCCTTCTCAAGTATTTTGTATTATTATACATTATTTTCAACCAAAAACAAAGAGTAATCTAGAGAATTAGCAAATTTATTTTTCCTATCAAGCCTTTTTAGAGTTAAAATCAAGAGATTGTTAGAAAAAATTTGAATTTCTCGTCTTCTTTTATAAAAATACGATTTGTTTCATAAATAATAAATCGTCGCAATCTTTTTAAAAATCATTTCTCATACAAGAGCATTTTTTATGATACAATGGAATTAATCTTACGTTAGGGGAAAGAAATGAAAAAATTATTATTGATTTTATTCCTAATCATTGGCATGGGAGCAGCAACTGTTAAAGCAGATGAGTATGACCTTGCTGCTAAGAGTGCCATCGCTGTTGACGCTTCCTCTGGAAAAATATTATACGAAAAAAACTCGACAACTCCAATCGAAGTCGGATCAATTACCCACCTTTTGACAGCCTATTTAGTTTACGAAGCGATTTCAGAAGGGAAATTAAGCCTTGATACTGATGTCGATATTTCCGATTACGCCTATAATCTGACAGCAAATCCCTATATTACGAACCTACCTCTTGAGGCCCGCCGCTACACAGTCGAGGAATTGCTGGAAGCCTCCCTGCTAATCAGTGCCAACAGTGCTACAATCGCTTTAGCAGAAAAAGTTGCTGGAAGTGAAGAAAACTTTGTCAAAATGATGAAAGACAAACTAAAAGAATGGAAGATCACTGACGCCATTATTTTAAATGCTACAGGGACCGATACCCGATTACTGGATGGAACAATTGATGAAAATAACACAGTTGATTCAACTGAATCAACCGAAATAAGTGAAAAAAAATCCAAAGACAAAAAAGATAAAGACACCGAAAATAAATTCAGCGCTTATGCACTTGCTGTGGTTACCTATCACCTACTAAAAGACTACCCTCAAATTATTGATATCACCTCTAAACCTAAGGGAAATTTTGCAGGGATTGAGCTGGGAAATTACAATCTTATGCTTGAAGGGCTGCCTAGTTTTCGCTCTGGAGTAGATGGATTGAAAACGGGAGGTTCTGAAAAGGGTGGGGCTTCATTTGTAGCTACCACTACAGAAAAAGGGGTTCGGCTCATTACAGTTGTTTTAGGGGTTGAACAGGAAGCCAATGATCCCTATATACGATTCAGCCTTACTTCCAGCCTGATGAGTTACGTCTCTCAAAACTTCGTCCAAACCGTGCTTGTGCAAAAGGGAGAAGCTTACAAGAGCTCTCAAGTAAACATAAAGGATGGAAAGCAGAATACTGAGGTTGCCGTCGCAAGCGAGGACTTCGTTATTATAGAGCGAATCGGTAACCAAGCTGAAGCAAAACTGAAATTTTCTGCTGAACACCCAGAGTTTCAAGCACCTATGAAAAAGGGCACTGAGATTGGTACATTGACCTATATAGACCCTGAGCCTATCGGACAAGGCTATTTAGAAAATAAACAACCCTCCATCTCGATGGTAACAGGAAAAAAAGTTGAAAAAGCCATCTTTTTTAAAGTCTGGTGGAATGACTTTGTCCGTTTCGTAAACGAAAAATTATAAAGAATG
>NZ_KQ968978.1:280895-289065 GCF_001578725.1 Streptococcus sp. DD04 | reverse complement strand
GTATAGTTTATGGATGTTTAACGCAAACTAGAAAGTATCTTTGAAGATTAACTCGCAATCAAGTATTCTGCTACTGTTTAAAAGGTTCTCTGAATCTTTTAAACACTTTGATTAGGCAAAGATTTATCCACAATTTAAAAAGAGTCTAACGTCTCTTTTTAACCAACTGATCCTTCCATTTCATAGCTGATCAGGCGGTTGAGCTCAACAGCATATTCCATGGGCAGTTCTTTAGTGAAAGGCTCGACAAAGCCCATGACAATCATTTCGGTTGCTTCGGATTCGGACAAGCCACGGCTCATGAGATAGTAGAGCTGCTCTTCAGAAATCTTAGAAACTTTAGCTTCATGTTCCAAAGCCACCTGCGAGTTATGAATTTCATTGAATGGAATGGTGTCTGAAGCAGACAAGTCATCCATGATAATGGTATCACACTCGATATGGCTGACAGATTTCTTAGAATTCCGAGCAAAGGTCACTTGGCCACGGTAGTCTACTTTACCTCCGCCCTTGGCAATGGACTTAGACACAATAGACGAGCTGGTGTGTGGTGCATTGTGAATCATCTTAGCGCCTGTATCCTGATGCTGGCCTGCATTGGCAAAGGCAATGGAAAGCATGGTCCCACGCGCCCCAGATCCGTCCAGATAAACAGATGGATACTTCATGGTTGTTTTGGCACCCAAGTTTCCATCAATCCACTCAACAGTCGCATCTTTCATAGCCCGAGCTCGTTTGGTTACAAGGTTATAAACGTTATCAGACCAGTTTTGAATAGTCGTATAACGCATATAGGCGCCGTCAAGAGCAAAGATTTCGACAATAGCCGCATGCAAGCTGTTACTTGAATAAGTCGGAGCTGTACATCCTTCTACGTAGTGGACACTTGCTCCCTCGTCAACGATAATCAAAGTCCGCTCAAACTGACCTGTGTTTTCATTGTTGATACGAAAGTAGGTCTGGAGCGGAATATCAACCTTGACACCTTTTGGTACATAGATAAAGGTACCACCAGACCAAACCGCTGAATTAAGGGCTGCCAACTTATTATCTGTCGGAGGAACCAGCTTAGCAAAATACTGTTTAAACAAATCTGGGTATTCCTTGAGAGCTGAGTCGGTATCCGTAAAGACAATGCCTAGCTTTTGGAACTCTTCCTTCATATTGTGATAAACTACTTCTGATTCATATTGGGCAGCTGCCCCAGCGAGGTAAGCCCGCTCGGCTTCTGGAATCCCAATCCGCTCAAAAGTTTCCTTGATCTTCTCAGGTACATCATCCCAGCTTCTAGCCGGCTTATCAGAAGCCTTTTGGTAATAAATCAAGTCGTCGAAATTAATCTCTGACAGATCCGGCCCCCAGGTCTGCATAGGCATCTTCTTGAATACTTCATAGGATTTGAGGCGGAAATCCAGCATCCATTCTGGTTCATCCTTGGCTGCTGAAAGCTCATGAATGACCGCTTCATTCAGCCCTTTCCCTGTCGAGAGAACAGGTTCAACATCGTCATGGAAACCAAACTTGTACTCACCGAGATCAATCGGTTTTGGTTCTACTCTTTCTTCTGACATAATTTCCTTTCACGTTCTTACTTTTTATCTTCTTCAATCGCTCGCTTGAGGGCATTCCAACCTAAGGCCGCACACTTAATTCGCTGCGGGAATTTGGCAACGCCTGCTAAAAAGGCTCCATCTCCCAATTCTTTCTGGCGACTATCTTCTTGGCCCTGAACCATCTGCGAGAAGACCTCTGCTAATTCCAGTGCCTGCTCTTTTGTCTTTCCCAAAACTGCATCCGTCATCATGCTAGCCGAAGCCGTTGAGATGGTACAGCCAGAATTAACAAAGGCAATATCCTCAATCTGATCCTCAGCATTAAACTTCACTGACAGGCTGATAACATCGCCACAGGTCGGATTATTGAGGACTACCTGCTCCACATCTTCCAATTTCCCATGATGATGGGGGTGAGCCGAATGGTCGGTCACGACTGCCTTGTAAAGACTGTCTAACTTAGAAAGCGCCATTGAAAAACTCCTTTGTCTTTTCTAAAGCATCTACCAGCTTGTCACAATCTGCATAGGTGTTATAGATATAAAAGCTGGCCCGCACAGTCGCTGGCACCTGCAGATAGGTGAGCAAAGGCTGGGCACAATGGTGACCCGCCCGAACAGCTACTCCTTCGTAGTCCAGAGCCGTCGCGACATCATGCGGATGGAGACCATCCAGATTAAAGGCAATCACGCCTGAGCGCTGGGCCAAATCCTGAGAGCCATAAATCGTCAACCCTTCTACTGCCTGCAGCTTAGGAAATACGTAGGCAATCAGGTCCTGCTCATGCTGAGCAATGGCATCCATACCCAAGTCTTCCAAATAATCAATGGCCGCCGCAAGACCGATTGCTCCAGCCATATTCGGAGTACCGGCCTCAAACTTCCAAGGCAGCTCCTTCCAAGTCGCTTCCTGCTCATAGACAAAATCAATCATTTCGCCGCCAAACTCGACTGGCGACATCTGCTCTAGCAGCTCTTCCTTGCCATAGAGAACCCCGATACCAGTCGGACCTGCCATCTTATGTCCCGAAAAGGCGAAGAAGTCCACATCCAAATCCTGTACATCAATCTTCATGTGCGGAATGGATTGAGCCCCATCCACCACCAAAAGCGCTCCTTGCTGATGAACCAGCTGAGCAATTTCCTTGATAGGATTGATGACACCGAGGACATTGGAAGCATGAGCCAGAGAGACAAACTTGGTCCGCTCATTGAGCTTGGCACGGAAATCCCCCATATCCAGAGCACCATCTTTGAGATAGACATAGACTAACTTAGCTCCGGTCTTCCTACAAGCTTCCTGCCATGGAATAACATTGGAGTGGTGCTCCATGATGGAAACCAACACTTCATCACCAGGCTGCAGCCTTTCAGCCGCAAACTGAGCCACCCAATTGAGACTCGTCGTGGTGCCTCGTGTAAAGAGAATTTCTCTGCTAGAAGCCGCGTGGATAAAAGAGCGAACTCTTTCTCTGGCTGCTTCATAGGCTGCTGTTGCGCGCTCGGCCAGCGTGTGTACTCCGCGGTGGACATTAGCATTGTCTCTAAGATAGTAGTCTTCGATAGCCGCCAACACCTGCTTGGGTTTCTGAGTTGTCGCCGCATTGTCCAAATAAACCAAAGGCTCATCATTGACAATTTGGTCCAAAATGGGAAAATCTTGCTTGATTGCTTCTGCATTAAATCCGGACATGAAGACTCCTATCTAACTTATACGGGACAAGGCCCAGCTTTTTATCTTTTTGCGAGAATAATATCAATATTTTCAATCATTTCATCGCGGACTTCTTTGACAGGGATTTCTACAATCACTGAGCCTAAGAAGCCACGCACGACCAAGCGTTCAGCCGTCGCCTTATCTAGACCCCGACTCATGAGGTAGTACATATCCTCTGGATCCACCTGACCGATAGAAGCCGCGTGACCCGCTGTCACATCGTTCTCATCAATCAAGAGAATCGGGTTAGCATCTGAGCGCGCTTGGTCAGACAGCATGAGAACCCGGCTTTCCTGCTGGGCATCTGCTCCCTTAGCTCCTTTGATAATATGACCGATACCATTGAAGGTCAAGGTCCCTTTTTCTAGAATAACCCCGTGCTGCAGGATATTTCCGATAGAGTTGCAGCCATAGTTAGTCACTCGGGTGTCAATTCCCTGAACCTGCTTACCGCTTGAGAGAGCCACCACTTTCATATCCGCATGGCTGCCCTTGCCATAGAGGTCGCTGTCAAAGTCAGCCACCACATTACCTTCGTTCATAACGCCGATAGCCCAGTCAATCATGGCATCATTGTCTAGCTTGCCACGACGGCTGATATAAGCTGTTACATTTTCGCCCAAGCGGTCAATGGCTGAAAACTTAATCTGAGCTCCAGCTTGGGCAATGACTTCAACAGTGATATTAGCTGTTGTCGGAACAGTCCCTTGACCGTAAGTCTCCAAGCGTTCCAAGTAGTTAACCTTTGAGTGCTTGCCTGCGATAATCAAAATATGCTTGTTAAAAGGAACATCGCTCTCGCTGTCCTGATAAAAAATCCCTTCAATCGGCTGGTCGATCTCAACATTATCCGGCACATAAAGTACTGCGCCGCTGTTGAAATAAGCCATGTGATAAGCTGCCAATTTGTCCTCGTCGTACTTGACTGCGGACATGAAATGCTGCTCCACCAGCTGTGGAATCTCCTCCAAAGCAGAGTGGAAATCGGTAAAAACCACGCCTTGCTCTGCCAAGTCGGCTGGAAGCTGCTCAAGGACAGTTTGGGTTCCCATTTGGATAAACTTGAGATTGTCTCCGAGAGCCGTAAAATCAGGCA
Organism: Streptococcus sp. DD04; assembly: GCF_001578725.1. NCBI lineage: Bacteria > Bacillati > Bacillota > Bacilli > Lactobacillales > Streptococcaceae > Streptococcus > Streptococcus sp. DD04. The sequence continues at coordinate 284,700 of NZ_KQ968978.1, read as the reverse complement.
CACTGGTCAAAGGCTCACTATCAGAAATCCGTCCGTCTCCCAGATTCCAGCGGTGAAATTTAACCCGCTCAATAACTGGCAAGTCCAGCTGGTCCATCTTGTCAAAAGCCTGCTGACGGAGATTAGCCAACCATTCTGGTTCTGCGTGAAGTTGTGAAAATTCGTGAATCAATTCTTTCGTCATGTCATTCTCCTATCTTTTATCAAAGTCAAAAGAATGTTTGACTAAGCTTCTTCCTTGTAATTGAAGCCCAACTCTTCAGCCAACTTAGCATAGCCTTCTTTCTCCAAGCGGATTGCCAATTCTGGACCGCCAGAAAGAACGACTTTGCCATCCATCATGACATGAACCACATCTGGAGTGATGTAGTTGAGCAAGCGTTGATAGTGGGTGATAATCATTGCACCGAAACCTTCACCGCGCATAGCGTTGACCCCTTTAGAAACGACCTTAAGCGCATCGATATCCAGACCTGAGTCAATCTCATCTAAGAGCGCAAAAGTCGGCTCTAGCATGAGCAACTGCAGGATTTCGTTGCGTTTTTTCTCACCACCTGAGAAGCCTTCATTGAGGTAGCGCTCAGCCATTTCTTCTTTCATGTTGAGCAGTTCCATTTTTTCATCTAGTTTCGTGATGAAATCGCGGACAGAGATTTTTTCTTCGTCTTCCTTGCCCGCATTCATAGCCGCCCTCAAGAATTCGGCATTAGTAATACCAGGAATTTCACTAGGGTACTGCATAGCCAGGAAGAGCCCCATGCGAGCCCGCTCGTCTACTTCCAACTCTAAGATATTGACCCCATCAAAAAGCACCTCTCCTTGAGTCACTTCGTAGTTAGGATTGCCCATGATAGCTGCAGACAAGGTAGACTTCCCTGTTCCATTTGGTCCCATGATAGCTGCGACTTCTCCTGTTTTCAGCGTCAAATTGACTCCCTTAAGAATTTTTTTCCCTTCAATTTCAACATGAAGATCTTTGATTTCCAATACAGACATGTTTGTTTTCCTTTCCTTGTTCATACTTTTTGAAGACCAGCTGTTCAATACTTTCTTTCAGATATTTGATTTTCCAACTCCAAATTTCATCAGAAAAGCTAATTTTCGGCATTTTTTAAGATGAAGATCCTCAACACTGATTTTCATTAAGCATGCTGTTTTATACTCTTTTTAGTATACCAAAAAAAAGCCTAAAAGGCTTTTATTTTGTTTAGAGCAGCTCTTATTGGCGATGTTTTTCCTGCCACTTGCGACGAACCTCTTCACGGTAGGAAGAATTACCTATAAAACGCATAATGTTTAGGAGAGGAGTACGGTTTGGCCCTAAAACACCAACCAATTCTGCCAGCAATTCTACACCCCAAAACAAGCCCAGTATGAGTAAAACTCCACCAATACGGCTCGATACATTGAGCAAGAGAGAAATCATAGCGAAAATCATTGAAATGCCATAAATGACTAAAACAGTTCCTCTATGGGTCAAGCCTAGCGATAAAAGTCTGTGATGAAGGTGATGCTTATCCGGAGTATAAAACTTTTGTCCCGATAGAGTTCGGCGAATGATCGCTAAAAAAGTATCGGTAATCGGCACTCCTAAAATAATCATAGGAGTCACTACCGCAACAGCCGTCGCATTTTTTAGCCCTTGTAAGGACAAGACAGCTATCATGAATCCTACAAAAAGGGCACCCGTATCACCTAAGTAAATAATAGCTGGGTGGTAGTTGTAAGGAAAGAATCCAGCGATAGACATCACCAAAACAAAAATTGTCAAAGTTAGAAAGAGATGGTGCCCAGGAAGAAAGAAATAGGAAACAATTCCCATGGTCACCAAAGAAATGATGGAAACTCCGCTGACTAAACCATCCAAACCATCAATCAGATTGACTGCATTGGTAATGGAAATAATCCAAATCACTGTCAAAATATAAGACAACCAAGGAGCAAAATGAAGGAAAGGTCCTCCAAAAGGAATCTTGAAATCATCCAAGCGAAAATCTGTCAGGAACCATATTAAACTAGCCGCTAAAACAATACCACTCATTTTTAGGGCTGGAGATAGCTCTCTAACATCATCAATCAAGCCCGTAGCAGCAATAATCAGTCCGCCTAAAACAACCGGCCAAACATATTCAAGGTAACTTTGTGCCAAAAGCTGAACTTGAACAATCTGAGGCATAAAAACAAGGGTGGAGACAGTAAAAGCAATAACGATGGCTAGGCCGCCACTACTAGGCATGGGTTTTTTATTGATCCGCCGAGCATTTGGATAATCCACCGCTCCTATCTTGAAGGCTAACAGCCGAACTAACGGAGTCAGAATGACTCCAATAAAGAAAGTTCCCAGCAAAACCAAAATAAACTTTAAGGGGAAAGTAATCATATGCATTCAACCTTTTGCAGACTGGAAACCGCATCTGTCACTAATAACAGATAGCCATGCTCTTGCAAGACCGCACGCGTGATAGCTGAGTCTTCCGCAAATTCACGCATCTTGGCCAAAAGCCAAGCTGGATAGCGCTCTGGGAAACCTTCCACATCTACCAAAATCGTTAAATAGTATGCTGAATCATATTTATACAATTCTGAGAGGTCTATTTGATAATCCACTGTTTTAGCAAAAGAGACCGCACTGTTTAAATCCGCAAAACGCAAGATGTAGTAGATATACCGGTCAGTATTTTCAGGTTGAGATTCCTCCCTTACATCGTCAGAAACCGTCTCCTGCTCAGTCTCTACAGCCTCCAAGGATTTAATCGCTTCTAAGTCTTCCTTACTCTTATCAAAAATGCTTTTTTCTAAGGTCTTTAAAAATTCATCCGGAGACATCTGGGATAATTCCGCCATGTCAGGCAAATCGGTCAAGTCTTCAAAATTCAAGTTTTTATCCAATTTAGACTTGGTGACAAAAACATCTACCTTATCTGGCTTAGGCGTCACCCGAAAACTCAACATACCACTGTCAAGGAAACTTTCAGGCATTTCTAGCTCATCTAAGATGGTATAGAAAAATTCCTCTGTTTTTTCTTGAGGGACTAGAAAATCCGCCATCTCCATACCACGTTCTTCTAAGTCTTCTAATTGGATGGTAATTTTAATCGTCGAATCACTAATCTGTTTCATTTCCATGTCGCTACCTCATACTTTCATAGTCTTTCTATTATACTAAAATTTCGCACTTATTTCAAAAAATAGCTAGCAAACTTAATAAAGAAAAGGTCGGGAAATATCCCAACCCATGATTATCCAATAATCGCCTTGATAAGAGCATAAACTATCAACAAAGCTCCTAATCCAATCCGATATTTACCAAAAATAGTAAAATCATGCTTCTTGACATAGTCTGTCAGAAAACGAATCACGACTAAACTGACTCCGAAAGCCACCCCCATCGCTACTAGCAAAAGGAAAAACTGATCCCAGCCTAAAGCATTACCCTTGATGATGAATTTAAGGATTTTCAGACCGCTGGCGCCAAACATAATCGGAATTCCCAGATAGAAGGTAAACTCTGTCACAACGGGCCGGCTGACACCATTTAAAAGACCGCCGACAATCGTCGCACCTGAGCGGCTTGTCCCTGGAAAGAGGGATAAAACTTGGAAAAGGCCGATATAAAGGGCTGTTTGATAGGGAAGCTTACTCAACTCTGTTACAGTCGGTGCCTCTTGCTCCCGCCGCTCCAGATAGATAAAGGCTGCTCCATAGACAATCAGCATAATCGCAACGGATACTAGATTATAAAAATGCGCTTCAAACCAATCATCTAAGAAAAGGCCAATAAAAGCTGCAGGGAAAGCTGCTACCA
>NZ_KQ968978.1:272803-280875 GCF_001578725.1 Streptococcus sp. DD04 | reverse complement strand
AGCTGCAGGGAAAGCTGCTACCACTACCTTAGCCCACAACTGCCACGTGCGACGAATTTCCCGCGCAGTTTTACCAGGCTTAAAAGGATTCAGCTTATCAAAATAAATCACAACAACAGCCAAAATAGCTCCCAGCTGGATGACCACATTGAACATCTCCATGAAGGCTGGATTTTCATTTTTATACTTGATAAAATCTTGAATCAGAATCAAGTGGCCAGTGCTCGAAATCGGCAGCCACTCCGTAATTCCCTCAACAATTCCATAAATGATGGATTTCAATATTTCAACGATAAACATATCTAACTCCTAAAACAACTTTAGCACTTATTATACCATATATTGGGGGAGAGGGGAAGTTCTCCCAGAGCCTTTCGCTAGCTTTTTATCAAAAGGCTCCGCCACCTCCGCCTCCGCCTCCGCCAGAGAAGCCACCGCCACCACTACCTCCCGATGAAACCGAGAAATGACTGGCCGTTGAAGCAATATGACCATAATTTAAAAAACTGTGGGAACTTGCATAGAAAAGAGGGTGCAGATTATATTGTACATAGCCATCCATCGAAGCATTTCCCAAGGAAATCTGGCGCAGTTTCATCACGCGACTGACACGATCCGCATAACCAAAGAGCGTAGCATAGACCAAGAGACGGTTCCACAGAATGATTCCCTCCACCTCTGTCTTATCTAGGTGAGCAATGTCACGCAGCATATTGGCAAAGCTCTTCCAGAGATAAAAATCGTAGGCTCCTTCTTCACTCAAAATACCATCACGCTGATAGCTCTGCAAATCTTTTATCAGTAGAGAACCCGTAAGAAAAGCAAGCCCGCCCAGTGGAATAGAAGACCAGATAATGCCATCTAAAGCCAGCAGAAAGGCCAAGAAAGTCAGCAGAGATGTCCCAAAGGAAAGAAAACTGGCAGTCAGTGCTGTTCTAAATAATAATTTTTCTTCTCGGTTTAATGGGCGATAGTGGTCCAGCAAGTTCAGACGTTGAGTTTCCAGGCGTACTTGGTCAGACAAGGTCTGTAGATTAGCCGTAAAACGATTTTTAATGCTACTTCCAATTTGGCGAATTTGTGCCTCGTCTTTTGCTTTTTTATTTTTATAAAGTTCTTCTGAAATTTGGTAATCTTCAAACAAATCCGCTACTGCCGCTTGTTTATTTTTCCCAAAAGCCATCTTCAGGAACTGACCTTCAAAATCTGACAACCCTTCTTTAGAAACTAGCTTCAGGATCGGCTTATCGGCATCTCCCAAAAGCTGGATATGGCCTCGATCCATCAGATCCAGCAGGCTAGCCTGCACCAGATTTTCAAATTTTAAACAAGCTCGTCCGCCATTTGTCGGATCGACTTCCTCCATATCCACGGCAAAGATATTAGCCGCTAGAACCAGCGGGGCGAGATTTTGCGGAGCTTCATAAAGTCGAGCGTTTTTGGGGAAATTCTTTCTAGGTCGAATCTTATAACGAAAAATCAGATAACATATTCCCGAAGCTATCAGCAAAAACAAGGCTAAGAGAGGCAGATAAACTTCTCCCGAGCGATGATAAAACTTGGTCTGAGCCACAATCTTCTCTTCAATTTCTTGAAATTTTTTCAGATAGTCAGTTTCCGTCGGATTCTGGGCAACCTGATGGAGGGCCTGCCGATCCCAGTATCCATGCAATTCGACTTTCTTCCCACTAGGTAAATGAGAGAGCTGAATCCAATAGTCAGCACCATTCCTATCTACAACAGTCGGCTGCCCAAAATAACCTGTATGAGCATACATCTCTGTTGTAGACCAGCTTCCTAGGCCCCAAACCTTAATCCTAACACTTTTAATCTTCTCTTCCCAATCACTGATAGGAGTCCACTTTAGCTCAGCAATATCCTTATGAAGAAAAAGAAGATTACTCAATTTCCAGGTGACTGTTACAGTGACCGTGTCCCCTTCTTGACCAGCATTGTAAATCTTGACCTCGTAACCATCTCCTAAATCTGTGATTTGTGGCTCAAAGTTAGACTTTGCGATTCCATTTGTTTTTACGGAGATCGTTGGATTTGAATCAATAGAAAATCCTTCTGGCATTTTCCCAGCAGAGCCCAGCGAAACAAACTGGCCGTTGTAATCATCATCAAAATGATAAGTAACCCGCTCTGTGTAGGTTGCGGTATTATTAGCATGGATTTCCAAATCCCCTTGATAGGACTGGATTTGATAGTCCAAAGCCGACACCGTCCCAACAAAGAAAAAACTTAAAAGAAGGACAAAAATTCCAGACAAATACTTTTTCATAACTCAATATCCTTTCTATACTTATTCTATTATAGCATTTTTCTTAAGTAAGGGCTTACTGGGATTGAAAAGCGCCGTATTTTTCGGTAGAATAGAGAAAACAATTTTAGAAGGACTAGGAGAGAATATGAAAAAGTTCATTTTAACCTTATTTACAGCCCTCCTCGTCTGTCTGGGAACCCTCACTGTGGCTCAGGCAGATGACTATCTCCGAATTGGGATGGAAGCGGCCTATGCTCCTTTCAACTGGACACAGGATGATGATTCAAACGGAGCTGTCAAAATCGAAGGGACAAATCAATATGCCAATGGCTATGATGTCCAAATTGCTAAGAAAATTGCTCAGGAAATGGGCAAGGAACCACTGGTTGTAAAGACTTCTTGGAATGGACTGATTCCAGCCTTGACATCTGGTAAAATCGATATGATTATCGCTGGTATGAGCCCAACGGCTGAACGTAAAAAAGAAATCGCTTTTTCTGACAGCTACTACACCAGTGAGCCTGTTGTGCTCGTTCGAAAAGACGGTGACTACGCCAAAGCCAAGACTCTCGAAGACTTCAAAGATGCCAAAATCACTTCCCAACAAGGAGTTTATCTTTACAATCTGATTTCCCAGCTGCCTGGAGCCAAGCAAGAAACAGCTATGGGGGACTTTGCGCAAATGCGCCAAGCCTTGGAATCTGGCGTCATTGATGGCTATATCTCCGAGCGCCCTGAAGCCTTGACAGCCGAAGCTGCTAATTCTAAGTTCAAAATGATCCAATTCAAGCAAGGTTTTGATGTTAGCGAAGAAGACGCCTCAATTGCCATCGGTATGCGTAAAGGTGACAGTCGAATTGACCAAGCCAATGCTGCCATCGCTAAAATCTCAATGGATGACCAAGTGAAACTGATGGATCAGATGATCAAAACTCAGCCTGTGGACACCGATACAGACGATGCTGATGATACCTTCTTCAATCAAGTACTGAAGATTTGGAAAGAGAACTGGCCACAGTTTGTACGCGGAGCTGGCTTGACCTTGCTCATTTCCATCACAGGGACAGTTGCTGGTCTCCTGATCGGCTTGCTGATTGGAGTTTACCGGACAGCACCCGTTTCCAAAAATAAAGTTTTAGCTTCCCTACAAAAACTATTCGGTTGGTTCTTGAATATCTATATCGAAGTTTTCCGCGGTACACCAATGATTGTACAGTCTATGGTCATCTACTATGGAACAGCCCAAGCTTTTGGCATTTCGATTGACCGGACAGCTGCAGCCATCTTTATCGTTTCTATAAATACTGGTGCCTACATGAGTGAAATTGTCCGCGGTGGTATCTTTGCCGTTGACAAGGGACAATTCGAAGCAGCTACTGCACTAGGAATGACCCACGGCCAAACCATGCGTAAGGTTGTCCTGCCACAGGTGGTCCGCAACATTTTGCCTGCAACTGGTAATGAATTTGTCATCAATATCAAGGATACATCCGTCCTGAATGTCATCTCCGTGGTGGAGCTCTACTTCTCAGGAAATACGATTGCAACTCAGACTTATCAGTATTTCCAAACTTTCACCATTATCGCAGTTATTTACTTTGTCTTGACCTTTACCGTCACTCGAATCTTACGTTTCATCGAGCGGAAGTTTGACACAGATCATTACACAACAGGTGCCAATCAAATGCAGACGGGAGAATTGAAACAATGACCGAAACAATTTTAGAAATCAAACATCTCAAAAAATCCTACGGAGAGAATGAAGTCTTGAAAGACATTTCTCTGACTGTCCGCAAGGGCGAAGTTATCTCCATTATCGGAAGTTCTGGTAGCGGAAAATCAACTTTTCTCCGCTCCATCAACCTCCTCGAAACACCTACTGCTGGCGAAATTCTCTATCGCGGGAAAAATGTCTTGGATGAAAATTACGACTTGACTCATTACCGCGAAAAATTAGGTATGGTGTTCCAAAGTTTCAATCTTTTTGAAAATCTCAATGTGCTGGAAAATACCATCGTAGCTCAGACAACCGTACTCAAAAGAGAGCGTGCTGAGGCAGAAAAGATTGCCAAAGAAAATCTGGAAAAGGTAGGTATGGGTGAGCTCTACTGGCAAGCCAAACCTAAACAGCTCTCTGGTGGACAAAAACAGCGGGTTGCCATTGCGCGTGCGCTTTCCATGAATCCTGATGCTATCCTTTTTGATGAACCAACTTCAGCTCTTGACCCAGAAATGGTCGGCGAAGTTCTGAAAATCATGAAAGAATTGGCTAAAGAAGGCCTGACCATGATTGTCGTGACCCACGAAATGGAGTTCGCCCGTGATGTTTCCAACCGTGTTATTTTCATGGATAAAGGAGTCATTGCAGAGGAAGGCACTCCGCAAGAATTCTTTACCAATCCTAAAGAAGAACGGACAAAAGAATTCCTACAGCGATTTTTGAAATAAACAATTTACAACACAAGACGGTCAAAACTCAACCGTCTTTTGTTTTTATTTACAAAAACAAAAAAAGCGGGTTTCCCCACTTTTTGAAGATTAATCTTCAAACTTTTCATGATTTTTGTCGTAGAAATCAATCAAGCCAAGAGCTGTTTCAAAAGAAATATTCTTTACTTTTGCCCGTCCTTGAGCAAGAGCAATAATTGACATTTCACGCGCGTTTGTTTCTTTACTAATACGGTAACCTGTAATTTTTTTGTCACGAACCCAACCAACAACTGATTCTACTTTTTCAAAATTCGATTTAGCCATTTCTTACTCCTCTCTATTTATTTCGATAACTACTATAATTGTTTTTATACAGTTTGTCAACATAAAAAACCATATTCTAACAAATTAAATATTTCTGAAAATTCTTTATTTTGCTTTGAGGGCTGAAAGTATCTGTGTTCTAATACTTTCTACCCCTTCTGGATTCGCTGGAAGGAAAAGCGTATTATTGCCAGGTTTATCTGCAAAATTATTCAATGTATCAAGATATTGATTGGTCAACAAAATGGACATGATCTGTTCTTCTGTCAACTCAATATTTGCGCCTTTCAACTCTTTAATAGAATCTGCCAAGCCATCCACAATAGCCTTCCGCTGCTCTGCAATACCAACCCCGTGCAGACGGTCTTTCTCAGCCTCAGCCTCAGCCGCAGTGACGATTTTGATCTTATCTGCTTCCGCCAATTCCTGAGCGGCAACACGCTTGCGCTGCGCCGCGTTAATTTCATTCATGGACTGCTTGACTTCCGCATCTGGCTCAACCTTAGTGATCAAGGTTTTGACAATGATATAGCCATAAGTGGACATTTCTTCAGCCACCTGCTTTTGAACTTCTAAGGCAATCTCGTCTTTCTTTTCAAATAGCTCGTCCAAGGTCAGTTTAGGAACAGAGGAACGCAGAGCATCTTCGATGTAAGACTTAATCTGCGCTTCTGGCCGCATGAGTTTATAGTAAGCATCTGTGACATTGTGTTCATTTACCCGATACTGGGTCGCAACATTCATGGTCACAAAGACATTGTCCTGAGTCTTGGTCTCAACAATAATGTCACTCTGCAACAAACGTAACTGGACACGAGCGGCAATTTTGTCAATTCCCAAAGGCAAACGAATATTCATCCCACTTGTGCTGGTCTTATGGTAGCGTCCAAAACGCTCAATGATGGCAACAGACTGCTGACGCACAACGTAGAGCGAGCTGAGGACTAGTATTCCAAAAAGAACCAAGAGAATGAGAAAGAAGAAAAAGAATAGACTTAAAAACATAATCACATCTCCTTAATTTAATATAGTATATTCTAGCACACTCCTCAATCGCTTGCAATTAAAAAGCAGAGTTTTGCTAAAATATCTTTAGGTTCAGACCAACATATTATAAAGAGTTTCATTTCCGTTCAGATTGATGAAGGATGGGTCAAACTGCTCAATCCGATTAATCAGTGCAGCATAGTCATACTTGTTTGCCAGTGCAATCCCAATCAAGACTGGACCTGTCCCTTTGCTGGCTCGTTTGATATATTCAAATCGGGTGATATCATCATTTGGCCCTAAAATATCATTTACAAATTCACGTAAGGCACCTGGTCGCTGCGGGAAGTTTACCACAAAGTAGTGTTTGATCCCATCATAAATAAGGGCACGCTCTTCCATCTCCGGCATGCGGTTAATATCATTATTACCTCCAGAAATGATACAGCAAACCGTTTTTCCTTTGATATATTCACGCAACACTTCCAAGGCCGCCACACTAGCCGCCCCTGCAGGTTCCGCTACGATTCCCTGCTTAGAATAGAGGTCAATCAGCGTTTCTGAAATCAGACCTTCATCAACCCCGATAAGGGTTTCGACATTTTTTTGCGTTACTTCGTAAGTCAAAGAGCCGACTTTCTGCACCGCAATGCCATCCGCAAATTTATCAATTTCTTTAAGTTTGACTGGACCGCCTGCATCGAAAGCAGCCTTCATGCTACGGGCTCCATTGGCCTCTACTCCAATAATCTCAATCTGTGGCTGGGTTTCCTTAATATAAGTGGATACGCCTGCGATGAGACCACCGCCACCTACTGGCACCAAAACTAGGTCTAAATCAATGGATTCTCGAGCCGCATCATCTAAGATTTCATAGCCAACCGTTCCCTGACCAGCCTGAACATGAACATTATCAAAAGGATCGATAAAAGTCCGATTCTCTACTCGGGTAAATTCCATGGCTGCACGAGCAGAAGCGTCAAAAGTGTCACCTACTAGCTTGATAGTCACAAAGTCCCCACCAAAAAAGCGGACCTGACTGATTTTCTGCTGGGGAGTCGTAATGGGCATAAAAATTGTCGCTGGAATTTTCATTTCATTACAAGTATAAGCTACTCCCTGAGCATGATTACCCGCAGAAGCACACACAACTCCACGTTCGCGTTCCTCCTTGCTCAACTGAGAAATGGCATAATAGGCTCCACGGATTTTGAAGGAGCGCACACGTTGAGAATTTTCTTTTTTTAGATAAATCTTAGCTCCATACTTCTCTGACAAATAATGATCATAATCAAGCGGCGTATTGACAACGACATCTTTTAGTACCTTATGGGCACGGATGATATCTTTTGCTGTTAACATTCCTTTTCCTTTCCAAATAGGTTAAACAAACTCAGCTGGCTTGCCAGCTGAGTTCCCCACACGATCTTAGTTGTAGATTTTGAAAGCATCGTCATCGTTTTTACCAACGAATGGCATCGCTTTACGCAATTCAGCACCGACTTTTTCAATTTCAAGGTTAGCCGCTTGTTCGCGGTAAGCAGTTAATTTCGGACGACCTGCCTTGTAGTCGTTTACGAAGTCGTTTGCGAATTTACCATTTTGAATATCCGCAAGAACGGCTTTCATATTTTCTTTCACTTGCTCTGTAATCACGCGCGGACCAGATACATAGTCCCCATATTCAGCTGTATTTGAGATAGATTGGCGCATCTTCTTGAAGCCACCTTCGTAAATCAAGTCAACGATGAGTTTCATTTCGTGAAGAACTTCAAAGTAAGCCAATTCTGGTGCATAGCCAGCTTCGGTCAAGACTTCAAATCCAGCTTCAATCAGGGCAGTCAAGCCACCGCAGAGAACGGCTTGTTCACCAAAGAGATCTTCTTCTGTTTCTTCTTTATAAGTTGTTTCAAGTAAGCCAACACGGGCACAACCAACCCCCTTACACCAATCCATAGCGATGTCTTTAGCATTTCCAGTCGCATCTTGGTAAACTGCATAAAGAGCTGGTACACCAAAGCCCTCTTCAAAGGTACGGCGCACCAGGTGGCCAGGTCCCTTAGGA
>NZ_KQ968978.1:237141-272783 GCF_001578725.1 Streptococcus sp. DD04 | reverse complement strand
CACACATGAAGACATCTACATCAGCAGGAACCTTGATAAATTCAAAATGGATATTGAAGCCATGTGCAAAACCAACAGCATTACCAGCTTCCAAGTTTGGAGCGATCTCCGCTTCATAAAGCTCTTGTTGGATTTCGTCTGGTGCCAAGATCATGATAACATCAGCTAGTTTAGACGCTTCTGCTACTGTATAAGTCTCAAATCCATCTTCTTTGGCCTTGTCAAATGATTTACCTGGACGCACACCGATAATCACATCATGACCGGTATCACGCAAGTTCTGCGCATGAGCGTGACCTTGTGAACCATAACCAATCACGGCAATTTTCTTACCGTCAAGTGCTGCTACTTTTACATCTTTTTCGTATTCCATTGTTACTGCCATCTTTTACACTCTTTTCTATCTTTTATTTGCCTTTTTAGGCTGTTATAACGGAGTCATTAGTAGGGTTAGTCTCTCGTAAAACCGATTGCTCCAGTCCGAGCAATGTTGCGGATACCATAAGGACGGATGACACGAAGCAAGGCCTCGCTTTTTTCAGCATCCCCTGTCATTTGAATAGTGATGGAACTCGGTGCGACATCCACGACTGTTGCACGGAAAGGCTGAATAATCGCTAACAGCTCTGCCCGTTTATCTGCAGGAGCCGAGACCTTAACGAGAATCACTTCGCGCTCTAAATGCGGATGGTCGGTGATGTCTCGAACACGAATCACATCAATTTGACGGTTAAGCTGCTTGATAATCTGCTCCACCTCAGCCAGAGAAGCCACATCAATTATGATGGTAATCCGAGAAACATCTGGAGTCTCTGTCGGACCGACTGAGATACTTTCAATATTAACCTGACGCCGAGAAAGGACACCTGTGAAACGATTCAAAACGCCCGAACGGTTTTGGAGTTTAGCTGTTAACATTCTACGCATTAAACTTCACCCCCAACATTTCATGATTGCTCTTGCCAGCTGGCACCATTGGAAGCACGTGCTCTTTGCGGGAAATATCCACTTCGATAAACATCGGCACATCTTCTCGGATGACTTCCAAATCTTGAGTAATGGTTTCTGGATTGTTAAACTTATAAGATTTAACGCCATAAGCCTGAGCCATTAATTGAAAGTCTGGAAGGCTGTCAAAAACTGATTCCGACGTTCTGCCTTCATAAAAGGCTTCCTGCCATTGCCTAACCATTCCTAACGAATGATTGTTCAGCATAATCACCTTAATCGGTACTTTATAAATATTTAGGATAGCCATTTCCTGATTGGTCATCTGATAGCCACCATCCCCGACAAAAAGAACAACTTCTTTATCTGGATTAGCAATTTTAGCACCGATTGCAGCTGGGACACCGAAGCCCATGGTTCCAAGTCCACCAGAAGTGACTAGTTGACGTTCATTTTTATAGGGATAATACTGAGCTGTCCACATCTGGTGTTGCCCAACATCTGTAACGATAATAGCCTCTCCTTTGGTTAGCTCGCCCACACACTCAATGACAGCCTGTGGCTGGACTACACGTTCTTTTTTATCATAAGAACGGACCCTATTTTTATCTTCGGTTACTTTGTCAATCCACTTTTCTGTATTATTGTGAACGGGCTCTTCTGCCAAAAGCATCGTCAAAGCTTTCTTGGCATCTCCAACAACCGGAATGTCGACATTAATAATCTTCCCAATTTCTGCTGGATCAATATCAATATGCACAACCTTTGCATTCTTAGCAAAGGTCTTGGGATTCCCCGTCAAGCGGTCATCAAAACGGCAGCCTATGCTAATCATAAAATCCGCTTCTGTCATAGCAATGTTTGCAGCAAATGAACCATGCATGCCGCCCATTCCTAGGAAAAGCGGATGATCTGTCGCAATCGTTCCCTGTCCCAACAAACTCGTCACAACCGGAATTTGATAACGCTCCGCAAAAGCTACTAATTCTGTCGCTGCTTCCGCATAGCTAACTCCACCTCCTGATACAAGAACAGGTTTCTTAGCTTTGGACAATTGCTTCAAAATCTTCTTGATTTGCAATTCGTTTGGAACAATTGTTGGTTGGTAACTTGGCAAATGAACAGCCGGATCATAAATAAAATCAGTTTCCAAAGCAGAGACATCTTTTGGAAGATCAATGACAACCGGACCTGGACGGCCTGTCGTCGCAATATGAATTGCTTCTGTGATAATCCGCGGAATATCCGCAGTTTCACGAACCTGATAATTATATTTAGTGATAGGAGTTGTAATGCCAACAATATCTGCTTCTTGGAAGGCATCTTTCCCAATTCCAGATTTGGCAACCTGACCAGTGAAAACCAAAAGGGGAACACTGTCACTCATAGCATCTGCGATGCCAGTAATAGCGTTGGTCGCTCCCGGTCCACTAGTCACAACAGCAACACCGATTTTACCCGTTGACTTAGCGTAACCTTCAGCTTCATGGACACAACCTTGCTCATGCCGACCTAGAATATGACGAATGCCTTTAAAACTATAGATAGCGTCATAAAGCGGCAGGACCGCTCCGCCTGGATAACCAAAAATGGTATCAACACCTAATTTTTCCAAGGTTTCTAAAAGAAGTTCCGAACCTGTCTTCGGAGTTTCCAGTTTGATTTTCTCCATAATTCCCCTTTCTAAAATCGAGAATGTTCAAAACTAAGTGTCTACTTTTATATCATCAGCCAGCAAAGCCCTATTCCTAAAACTGAAATGCTGCCGATTGATTTTGGACAATCAGTCTAATCTCAATTATTAATTTACAATTTTCTAAAAATTCAAAAAGCTTTCTACTATGATAACATTTTTGAAAAAAAATTGCAAGTATTGCATGAAATTTTTTAAATTTTGAACAAAATATGCAACAAAATCTCGCTAAATCCGAATTTAACGAGATAAGTTCTTTATATCCATCCTTGATCTTGAGCGATCCGAACCGCTTCTGTGCGATTGTCGGCTGCCAGCTTGGTCAGGATAGCCGACATATAGTTGCGAATGGTTCCATTTGATAAATAGAGCTTTTCAGCAATTTCTTTATTAGAAAGCCCAGTTGCTGCTGCCTCTAGGACTAGAAGCTCTTGATGGGAGAGGGGATTTTTATGGGTCATCAGCACTTCCATAAGTTCAGGCGAGTATTCTTTTTGCCCAGCCAAGACAGTATGGATGGTCTTCATCAGGTCTGCAATGCTGCGCTCCTTGAGTACATAGGCATCAACATCCGCCTTGACCGCCCGCTCAAAATAGCCTGGCCGCTTAAAAGTCGTCACAATGATGACCTTGACAGCTGGCTGATACTCCTTCATCCATTCTAGAACATCCAGTCCCGTCTGATAGGGCATTTCCACATCCAAGATGGCCACATCTACCTGCTCAGTGCTGAGCAATGCCACCGCCTCGCGTCCATCAGCCGCCTGATAAACAACTTCAACATCTGGCTGCAACTGCAAGAGCTGACAAAGAGCATCCCGAAGCATACTCTGGTCTTCTGCTAATAATACCTTCATCTCTCATCTCCTTTAACCCTATACGGCAATCGCACGCGAATAATGGTCGGTTGCTGGCTGCTGATGACCTCCACTGTACCGTCAATCCCCTCCAAGCGCTCTCGAACTGAATGCAGCTCTCGACCAGTGACTCGCTTAAAACCTCTGCCATCATCTTGGACGTCCAAAATCAACTCTTGATGCCGCGTATGTAAATCAATCTTGGACTTCTTGGCCTCCGCATGCTTGATAATATTGGTTACCAACTCCAATATTATCATACTAATGGTAAACTGGATTTCCGTAGGAATGCTGGCGACATTGAGCTGATTATGAAGCTCCACCTCAATATCACTCATTTCCAGCATAGTTCGAATTGTTTCTAATTCTTCATCCAGCGTCCGCGTCTTGAGATTGTCTACAATCCGTCGAACATCAGCCATGGCCTGCTTACTGATCCGTCGCACTTCCTCCATCTCTTTCTCCGCCTGCTCGTAGGCCTCCATTTGCAAGAATTGCTGGGCCAGCTCTGTCTTGACGCTGAGCATGGCAAAGGTATGGCCCAAACTATCATGTAAATCCCGTCCGATTCGATTGCGCTCATTTTCCGCCAAGAAAAGATTGAGCTGGGCATTTTGCTTACTTTTTTCTTCCTTGAGCTGTTCAGCGACTTGGATCCGATGCAGACCCAGGGTCAAGAAATCCGAAAAGAGGAAAGTCGTCGGGAAAAAGATCAAATAGCCGGTGCTCAATTGATGTTGCAGATACAACCCGACCAGAAGAGCAGGCTGGATAGCTAGAAAACTCCAGAAACGCCAAGATGTAAAGGAAATTGCCTTGTAATGATAAATTAGAAGATTTGATAAATAAAAAATATACCAAACAAAGCCCACATTCAGCCAAATGGAAGTGTAAAAAATGTAAGCAAGCATGACCCACCAGGACAGAGCCTGGTAGAAAGGCTTTTTCTCCGTGAGGATGGTGTAATAGGCCCCGATAAACAATGCTGTCCAAAGCAAAGTCAAAAGCGGGTATTCACCGCTGATGACACCCGCTATTGGAAAAATGATAAAGACCAGAGAAATATGAAACATATAATGTATGTTTTTGAATTTTTCCCACATAGAATTATTTAACCTCAATCCGTTTTTTGAGCTGAAGGACTAAAATGCTAAAGAAAATGGTGTAAGCTAGAACGATTAGCATGGCAGAAACATTCCAGTCATGGTGTTCCAAATAGGAAGAGACTACCTGCATGAGCTGATAGCTTGGCGTTAGCTTGCCGATGGGTTGTAGCCAGTCTGGAAACATAGTCAGTGGAAACCAAAGCCCACCCAAGACCGCTAAAGCCATATAAACGATATTGCCTACGACCGACATAAGCTGGGCACTGGGCAGGAGACTGACCAAGACGCCCATGGCGATAAAGACCAGACTACCGATCAAAAGAATCAGTGCAATCATTAGCCAGTCCATCATGGGCACATTGACTCCACGAACGAAATGTCCGACAGAGAAGACCACGATAATGGAAAGCAGAAAGGTCAGTAAAGTACTAAAAAGCTTTGATATATAATATTCTACCATAGAAACGGGCGAATGCTGAATCAATTTTTGCCAGTTATTGGTCTTGTCCGACTGCAAGGTGCTGGGAATGCTGAAAAAAGCACTAGACATGATACTAAAAACTGTCATAGAAAAAAGATAGGTCTGGAGCACAAGAGCCGGTACATCAGAACCTGACATCATTCCTGAAAAGATCAGATAGAAAACGCTGGGCAACCCGATAGAGAGCAGGTAGTAAGCTGCCTGCCGCTTCATCAAAATTAGCTCCATTTTCATTAAACTTGCCATATTTTTCATGATACTGCTCCTTTACTCTTGTGTCGTCTCAAAAATACTATCCAGCAGGGTGCGATTGCGGACTTCGATTTCTTCAATCGTACAGCCATGCTCCTGCAGAATTTGCCAGACTTGACTGGCATCCTTGGTCGCAAAAGATAGCGCCTTTTGCTTGATTTCAATCTCTGTCACACCAGCTATCTTTTCCACGATTTCTTTATAGGAAAGGGGCAGTGTGAAGTGTTTTTCCTGCTCTTCCTTCCGCATAGCATAAGGTGTGGTGTCGCGGATTAGTTCTCCCTTGTGGAGCACCAAAATCCGGTCAGCCGTATGCTCCACTTCTTCAATATAGTGAGAAGAATAAACAATGGTTACGCCTTGCTTCTTGAGCTGGTCCACTATTTCCCAGAAATGCTGGCGCGTCGAAGTATCCATTGCCGAAGTCGGTTCATCCAAGAAAAGAATCTTTGGACGGCCAATCAAGGCTAAGATAAAGGAGAAGAGACGTTTTTGACCACCAGAGAGCTTGGAAGCCAGCTGGTTCTTTTGCTTGTCAGAAAAGCCCAACAAGGCATCGATTTCCTCTTCAGACAGGCTATTAGGATAAATAGAGCGAAAGAAAGCGAGGAGTTCCTTGACTTTCAAATCCCCCACCACTGTATTTTCCTGAGGCAAAATGGCAACCATCTCTTTTAAACGATTATCCGTTGGCTTTAACCCTTGAACTAGAGCTTGACCAGAAGTCAGGAATTTATCGCCTAGGAGACAGTCCATCAGAGTTGTTTTGCCAGCTCCGTTGGGGCCAATCAAAGCCACACAATCCCCTTCTTCAATGTCAAAGGAAATGTGGCGCAAAATCTCTTTCCCCCGAATGCTTTTAGATAGCTTTTTCACTTCAATCAATTTCATGATCTTCCTCCTTAATAAAATCATAGATGAGCGGCCAGATGACAAAGACAACTAGAATCACTCCCCATACTCCTATATAAAATTGCCGAGGTAGAAATTCCAACAGAAAACCCGGTATCATCTGAAAACACCATACACCCATTGCAACTCCAATGAATAAGAGGGTCAAGTGCTTTTTCATTTCTACTTTCCCCTTTTGCTTAACTTAGCCACTTCCTTTAGGACATAGCTAGCCATTCCCAAGCTAGCAAAAATCTCCCAAGGAAAGCGGTAAAGACTTGCTCCGCTCATTCCTGCCAACTGATAAAACATCATCCCAACAAGACTCAAGACTGTTACTTTTATCAACCATATTTTCATGTCACTACTCCTGATTTCTTCATTTCTTACTTTTATTATAAAACTTCCCCCCTCTTCCGACTAGATGATTTTGTCACTGCCTGATATGACAAATGTCATGGTTTCTAGACAGCAAAAAAAGACGAGATGACTCGCCTTTTAAATATTCTTATTCTTCTTTCAAGCCGCCCAATTTCATCCCTAAAATAAACATTTCCGGAGTCGCATCTTTTATATCACTTATGCCAAAGTCTTCGAAGTAAGATAAGTCTTCTACCTTATCCACATTAATTTTCTGTAAATCCAGATCAATCACAACCTGCAATTTTTTATCAGCCGTTACCGAATAATCAGCGGAAAAACCATCTAACCGTTGAGCTTCTACAAAATCCGGGTCTTCCTGCATGGCTTCGCGAATCAGTTTGGTCAGTTCATTTGGGCTCATCGTAGCAGCGACATCTGTTATTTCCTGAGGAAGCTCACTAATCAATTCCATGCGGAGACGCAGTAACTTTTTCCCTTGGTAGGTAATTGTATCTCGGTGTTCTATGCCATCAATCTTCCCAACAAGAACCTTGCTGATAATTTTCTGATTAGTGGGTGATTCTACAGAGGAGGCGTTGCTTGATGTTTGATTCGGTCGATTTGAATGCCTATTCAATAAAGCACAGCCCGACAATAAAACCGAAACTACAGCCAAAAGAAAGGCTAATCTTTTCATATTTCATTACTCCTTTTTATTTTTAGTATAACATAATATCCTTTTCCTGTCTAAGTATTTCCTGCCGCAAAGCAAAAAGGCAATCCAACGATTGCCTACATAAATTATTCTACACTAAAAATGTATGGATAGACCGGCTGATTTCCTTGGTGGATTTCGACTTCTACATCTTCATACTCTTCCATCAGATCTTGAGCCAGACCGTTCGCCAATTCCTCATTGCCGTCTTCTCCGATATAAATGGAAACAATTTCACTGTCTTCATCCAACATCTTAGCAAAGGTTGCTTTCAAAGTTGCCAGCATATCTGGATTTGACACAACGATTTTGCCATCGACCATACCCAAGTTATCATTTTCATGGATTTCCAAGCCATCAATCGTCGTATCGCGAACTGCAGTCGTAATGCTACCACTGACCACATCACTCAACGCAGCCGTCATCCGCTCATGGTTCTCTTCGATTGTTTTTCCACCATCAAAGGCCAAGAGACTCGTCAAACCTTGAGGAAGCGTACGCGTCTCAATCACTGTCGTTGGTTGCTCAAGCACCTCTGCAGCAGACTGTGCCGCCATAAAGATGTTTTTATTGTTTGGTAGGATGATGATATTGCGCGCATTGACCTGCTCAACAGCCTTGATAAAGTCCTCCGTAGAAGGGTTCATGGTCTGACCGCCAGAAATGACATAGTCCACTCCCTGAGCTTTGAAGATTTCAGCAAGACCTTCACCAGCTACTACTGCAATAATGGCATATTCTTTTTCCTCAGCTGGCTTAGTAGCTTTTTCTTCCTTTTCAAGCTGGGCTTCGTGCTGGTTACGCATGTTGTCCACTTTTACCTTGACCAGACTACCGTACTTCAGCCCTTCTTGCATGACAAGACCTGGGTCTTCTGTATGGACGTGCACCTTGACAATCTCATCGTCATTGACCACCAAGAGAGAATCCCCTAAATCATTTAAATAATTGCGGAATTCATCATAGTCAAAGTCCTTGACATAGGTTGGACCTTGCTTCAAAGCCACCATGATTTCTGTACAATAACCAAAAGTGATGTCTTCTGTCGCCACATGCCCTGCTACAGACTTGTGGTGTTCAGCATTGATCATCTGGCTCATCGTAGCCGGAGTTGCTTGGAAATCTTCTGATGCAATATATTCGCCAGTCAGGGCAGACAGGAAGCCTTCATAGATAAAGACCAAACCTTGACCACCAGAGTCCACAACACCGACTTCCTTGAGAACTGGCAGCATATCCGGCGTTTTAGCAAGGGCAGTCTTTGCTCCCTCAAGGGCAGCTTTCATGACCTCAACTGCATCATTTGTCGCTTCAGCTTTCTTCTTGGCACCGATAGCCGCACCACGGGAAACGGTCAAAATCGTTCCTTCCACCGGTTTCATGACAGCCTTATAGGCCACTTCTACACCTGATTGGAAAGCACGAGCCAACTCTTTCCCATCTAACTCATCTTTTCCTTTGACACTTTGCGAAAAACCACGGAAAAGCTGAGAAGTGATAACACCAGAATTTCCACGCGCACCCATCAAGAGTCCCTTGGCAAAGATAGCAGCCACTTCACCGACCGTAGAAGCTGACTTATCCGCTACCTCTTTGGCACCATTTTCGATGGTCATGCCCATATTGGTACCTGTGTCCCCATCTGGAACTGGAAAAACATTTAACGAATTGACATATTCAGCCTGTTTATTTAAACGAGTTGATGCTGCCTGCACCATTTCTTGAAATAAACTAGTAGTAATATTTGACACGATTATTCTCCTACAACTTTAATATTTTGGATATAAACATTCACTGTGTGGGCAGTGATTCCGAGTTGATTTTCCAAACTAAACTTGACCCGTTCTTGGATGTTTTTGGAAACTTCACTGATTTTAACGCCGTAACTCAAAACGGTATAAACATCAACTGCAATGCCACCATCTTCAGTCGTTTTCACTACCACACCCTTGGCATAGTTTTCTTTACCCAAAAGTGCTTGAAAGTTGTCTTTAATTGCCTTCTTGCTGGCCATACCAACCACACCAAAAATTTCAGTCGCTGCACCGCCAACGATTGTCGCAATCACATCATCAGTCAGTTCGATTTGACCATCTTTTGTATTGATCTTTACAGTCATCATTTGTACCTCAAAAGTATTTTATAGTTTATTTTACCATATTTTAGACAGGGTGTAAAAGAGGAAGGATAGAAATAAACTGTCTAGCCTGAAAATTAAACCAACAAAAAAAGGAAAGAAAGAAATCTTTCCAATCCCTTTTATACATTAAACGCGTTCAACTTTACCTGACTTAAGCGCGCGAGCTGAAGCCCAAACTTTTTTAGGTTTTCCGTCAATCAAAACAGTAACTTTTTGAAGATTTGGTTTAACAGCGCGTTTTGTTTGGTTCATCGCGTGAGAGCGGTTGTTTCCAGATACAGTCTTACGACCTGTAAAGTAACATACTTTAGCCATTATCGTGTTTCCTCCTATTAGATCTAATATTACGGATGTGCTAGCACCACATACCGTACTATATTATCAAAAAACTCACTATTTGGCAAGTAAATTTTCCCAAACTTTGTAAAATGTGACAATAATCCGTTTTCAAATATAAACAATCTTCAACGTTCCAAAGGCAATATCGCCGCGTATATACAAGGTTTTATCCTTTTCATTGACATTATGCGGATTAACGACTGTACCGAAAGCATTATCCACATTTAGCTCTACCCGCCAGTTGCTCGGAATGTATAGCGTCGCACTACCGAAAGACAGATCTACTTCAAAAGTTGCTGACTCCTCTACAATGGTTGCATTATCAAAGTAAACTGATGCACTGCCAAAAGTACAGTCTAACTTCTCGTAGGTAAAATTATCCGAGTTGATATAGCGAGTGCCGCTACCAAAGGAAATTTCCCCCTCAGTCGTGGATAGGCCTTTTCTAGAAAAATGTCGATAGCACCAAATCTTTCGAGGCTTAAAAATCATATTTAAACCAATACAAGCCAGAATACCGCCCAAAACCAAGGTTCCTGTAGAAATGGCCAAAAAGTGGTAGACAGAATTGGCAATAATCAGGGCAATCATCGACATGACGAGACCGGTGCCAAAGTCGCCCTCTAAGAAATTTTCCAAGGAAAAATAGACAAACATACCAATCAAAAGCAAAGGCCAAATATTGAAATTGAACATAGGAATACCAAAGTTTCCCTGAAGCAAAACCCAGCCCGCCAAGACCAAAAAACCGATTCCCAAAATTGTTTTTTTCATGATGATTACCTCACTTCACTTAACTTTTCTTTTAACAACTGATAATAATGCCTTGAAACATGCACTTTCTTATGCGTTTTAGAAAACTGTACAGAACTGGTGCCTGAGAAAGACTTTTCCAAAGAGTAGATTGCCTTAGCATTCACAATGGTTGATTTGGAAATCCTGCAAAAATAGCGGGGAAGTAATTCCTCCAATTCGTAGAGTTTCAACTTGACTTCATAAGCATCGTTGTGAGCATGGGCAAATATTTTAGCTCCATCGGTCTCAAAAAAGAGAATCTCCGCTAACTCCACAAAATACTCACTACTTTCCTTATAAAAGAGGATGGTGGGAGCAGCAGATTCTTCTAGGACATCTTGAATTTTTTGAATTCGTTCATCAATCCGAGATACTCGAATCACTAATTCTGTATCAGCTAAACTGTCATCTAGCTCAATCCGAACTTTCATATGCACTCCTCCCCTCTTTCTATTTTTATTATAACAATTCCTTGAAAAGAAACAAGGGATTTTCAGTAAGTGGTCAATATCGACTGGTAAGTGGTTAAATCGACCAGGTGAACATTCCGTTTCTTCACAAGTAAAAAAAAGAAACCTTGGCTTAACAAGATTTCCCTTTATAAACATGCCGATTGCAGGGATCGAACCTGTGACCTACGCGTTACGAGTGCGTTGCTCTACCAACTGAGCTAAATCGGCGATTACCCTTTTAGTATAGCACTCTGAGAATAGATGTCAAGGAATTTTCGTCAAGATTAGCAAAAAACCATCCCAAGACAAGGCTTTGATATTATTCGTCTTACGATCCTGCACTTTCATAGGCATCTAATCCCCTATCCCATAGTTTCAAAGAAATGACAAAGAAGACAAGGGAAATCAGAATCAAACCACCAATATTAAAGAGTCCATCCTTGTTCTGCAAGAAATAGCTGGCAGGATAGTAGGCCGTAAAGGCGAAAGGCACGATGAAACTAATCAACCAACGAAGAAGCGAATGATAAATCGAAATCGGGTACTTGGCAAAATCATTGAACATATAGAAAATGTAGATCATCGCTCCTGATTGCTTGGTCCAAAAAGCAATACTAGCTGTCGCAATTTTCAAGGAAGTATAAATCAAGGTCGCAAAAGGAATACAAACTAGGAAAAGCAAAAATTTAGGAAAGGTCCAGCTAATACTGGTGACCGTTGTTGCCAGCAGGATTCCACCAACCAAAAGTTCTCCCAAAGCATCAATCTGAAATGTTTCAACTAGAATATGAAAGAGAGGATTGATTGGACGAGTCAGGTATTTGTCAAATTCTCCCTTTCGCACCAAGCGTTGCCCCAGTGCCCAGAGATTGTCAAAAAAGAGATGGTCCAAACCCTTGGGAATCAAGGAAAAGCCATAGATAAAGGCAATCTCTTGGAATGTCCAGCCTTCCAAGGAAGGGATGTGTTGGAAGAGCACGTTGAGAAATAAGAGGTTCAAGCCTTGGGTCAGGAAGACACCTAAAACACCAACCACAAAATCAACCTTGTATTCCATGATTTGCTTGATGTATTGTCTGATAAAAATCAGATGCATGCGTTGATATTTTTTCATACTAACCTCCTTGAATGGTGATAAATGACTGGACTCGTTTCCAAATTAACTGAGACAAGCCCACCATCACTAAGAGCCAGAAGAACTGTAGCAAAAGCGCTTTAAGAATCTGACTGGCATCGTATTTCCCAACAATGATCATGACTGGAGTATAAATCAAGGACGAAAAAGGCAAAAAGGACAGAATATCTGAAACTACCTTGGGAAAGAAAGCCAAGGGAATCAAACTTCCAGACATAAAGGCCACTATTGAAGTCTTGAGTAAATTGGAACCCCATAGATTTTTAAACACAAAGGCTGAAAATCCAAAGCAGATATTAAAGAAAAAGTTAATCAGGTAGGCTAGCGTTAAGCTAAAGAGATAAAGGACAGTTAATCCCAGCACTTCCAAAATCCCTTGCCCAGATAAGATTTTCATCAAAACAATGACAGTTAAAAATGGCAGTCCTACACTGATAAAAATCAACCACTTGGAACCAAGCTCGGTGAAGAGATAAGAGGCCGCAAAATGAACTGGTCTCAGCAAGCGCATGATAATGGAGCCATCCTTGACCTCCTCTCCAATCATAAAAGAACTATCAGACCTAGTCAAAAGATTAGTCACAAAACTCATGATGATATAGAGGGTGATATCCGCCATACTGAAGCCCTGAATCAAAGACTCTTGCGACGAATCAAAGACTGCCTTCCAAAGATAAAAAGCAACAAAGGCCCCCATGACATCGCCAATCCGATAGAGAATAAAGTTGACTCGATAGGTAATCAACTCCTGAATCCCTGCATTGATAAAGGGTTTATAACGTCTCCACAATTTGACCATCTTAGAGCTCCTTTCGGTAGAAGCGACGGATAATATCCTCAATATCCGTATCCACCATCTTCAAATCGCGAATCTCAAAATCAAACAAGGTTTGCTTGATAATATCAGCCGACTGGTAGTGGGAACTATCGAATTCAATATTAAGGCTGTTTCCTTGTCTATCAATGGTCATATCCGAAAAGCCTTCATAGTGAGAAACTAGATGACTTTGACCTGGTACCAGTTCAAAGGAAAGAGTCTTCATCTTGCCAAAGGTCTCCTTGAGCTGGCTCACCGTTCCATCAAAAATCTCCTGCCCCTTGTCAATCATAAAAATCCGATCACAAAGTTGCTCAATATCACTCAAGTCATGAGTGGTCAAGAGAATGGTTGTTGCTTCCTCTTGATTGATCTGAGTAATGGCCCGACGAATGTTATCCTTGACCGACACATCCAAACCAATGGTCGGCTCATCTAAAAAGAGAACTTTAGGATTGTGGAGCAAGGAAGCCGCAATGTCCGCACGCATCCGTTGCCCAAGTGAAAGAGTTCGCACGGGGTCCTTGATAAATTCCTTCAAATCCAAGACCTCATTCAAAAAGTCCATGCGCTTATGAAAGAGCGAGTCTGGCACATCGTAAATCTCTTTCAAGACCGTGTAGGTCTCTTGTAGAGCCAAATCCCACCATAACTGGGTGCGTTGTCCGAAGACCACTCCAATATCCTTGACATAATCTTGGCGATTATCCTGAGGAATCTTGCCATTGATCCGACAATAGCCCGATGTCGGCTTTAAAATTCCTGTCAACATTTTGATGGTTGTCGACTTCCCAGCACCATTTGCCCCGATAAATCCTAAAATCTGCCCTTTTGGAACTGCAAAAGTCAAATCCTTGACCGCTTCAAAGGTCTGCTTTTCAGGATGAATAAAGGAGCGCAAAGCTCCCTTCAAACCTGGTTCCTTAACAGTCTTTACAAAATTTTTCTGAAGATGTTCCACTTCTATCATTGCCATATCTATCTCCCTATCGTAAGGAATAGAAAATCGTATTTTCAAACATAAGTATTCTAAATCCTTACTTTCTACACCTTCTAAATTTTACTATTATAGAAGGCTTTATACCAACCTATTATAGTCCAATAAAAAATTGAATGCAAGCGTTTGCCTATAGATTATGAAGTTAGAGATTTCTCTCTTAAAATAATACTTTTAATCAAAAATTCTGGTTTAATAGTTTTCTTAAAACACTAAAAAACCCACCCTTACGGGCAGGTTTCTGTTTTGTATATAGCCTGATTAAGCTTTACCTTCTGAACCAAATACGTCAATACGTTCTTCAACAGCTGCTGTAATAGCTTCGAAACCTGGTTTCAAGAATTTACGTGGGTCGAAGAGTTTCTTCTTGTCGTATTCTGCTTCGTTTGCATCGTATTCACGTACAAATTGACGAGTTGCGTTTGCAAATGCGATTTGGCATTCAGTGTTTACGTTGACTTTCGCAACACCAAGTTTGATCGCTGCTTGGATTTGGTCATCAGGAATACCTGAACCACCGTGCAATACAATTGGGAAGCCAGGAAGAGCTTCTGTCAATTTCTTCAAGTGGTCAAGGTCAAGACCTTCCCAGTTTGCTGGGTAAGGGCCGTGGATGTTACCGATACCTGCCGCCAAGAAGTCAATACCAGTTGCAACCATTGCTTTAGCGTCTTCGATTGGAGCCAGTTCACCTTTACCGATGATACCGTCTTCTTCGCCACCGATAGTACCAACTTCAGCTTCCACTGAGATACCTTTAGCGTGTGCTTTTTCAACAACTTCCTTAGCCAACTTAAGGTTTTCTTCTACTGGAAGGTGTGAACCGTCAAACATGATAGAAGTGTAGCCAACTTCGATACATTCAAGCGCATCTTCGTAGTGACCGTGGTCCAAGTGAATTGCAACTGGTACAGTAATACCCATTGATTCTACAAGGTTTTCAATGAGAGATTTACATACCTTGTATCCACCCATGTACTTAGCAGCACCCATAGAAGTTTGGATCAAAACTGGAGCTTTTTTAGCTTCTGCCGCACGCAGGATAGCTTGAGTCCACTCAAGGTTGTTTGTGTTGAATCCACCAACTGCGTAACCATTGTCACGAGCTGCTTGGACAAATTTTTCTGCTGAAACGATTGCCATTGTTATCAGGCCTCCTCTTATTTTTTGTGGATTAAACCACTTACATTGTTTATTTTATCACTTTTTCAAGGAAAATGCTAGTTTTTCCTGAAATTTTAAGTAAATATAAAAGGGACGCCATTTTATATAAACATTTTATCAATCAACCTGTATTGGAATTCGCCCAAAATTCTGTTCCATAAATGCCGGATTGCCCAGCTGATAAACCTTGTCAGCTTGCTGGGTCAGACTATCCCATGGCTCCTTGCCTATACGGCTGACCAGTTCAACTTTTCCCTTGAATCTGGCCAGATGCTGGCGTCCCTGCTCGGAAAAACCTAAGATATGAATCCCTGACGGAAGCTCTTCTTGTCTAGCTCCGACCAGGATATAGGTCAACAGACGCCGAACCCGAGCCTTGGTATAGCGCTTGGTCGCCACCTGCTCAACTAGCTCCTCTATGGTCTCACTGCTTTTCAGGGCCTCTCTAATCCTAACAGCCAATTCCTGATTGACCTGATAGAAGTCCGTCAAAGTCGGACAAGTCTCGATTTGGTAACGAAGATAAGGGAAGAGGTCCGACCAGGTCACCTTGGGTGCCATGTCAATCAATTGATAGGCTGGAGTGAATTTTTTGAGAAAGTCTGGCTGATCCAGATTCTGACGAAGGGCTGTGGCTGAAGCAAATTCCTGATCAGCATCCAAAGAATGATAACCAGCCCCCTGACGTTGAATCGGACACAGCTTTATAGCCTTTCCCGCCACAGCCTTAGCATAGGCCAAGCCCAAGATATGGTTAGGCGTAGAGCCTGAAAAATTGAGCCCTGCAAACTCCTGCCACATGGCCTGAGTCTTCTGAGGATAGGATAGGGAATCAGGCAAGCCAGCCAGATAAGCCTCCATCTGCTCGGCCTTTTGACCATAGACCCTCGAAATACTCTCGTAGTCCAGCACTTCCTCAGTTCCAAAAGTTAGCTGTTCGATGCCCAGCCTCTCTAAGATGTCTACTGCCCCCTTAGCGAAAAAGTCTGCCGCCTGAACGCTGACCAAGAAAGGCAGCTCAAGAACCAAATCCGCTCCGGCTTCTAAAGCCATCTGCGCCCGAGTCCACTTGTCCACGATAGCCGGCTCCCCTCGCTGGACAAAATTGCCACTCATAGCGATAATTTTCAGACCTGAAGCCTGCTCCAGCAGGTATTTGTGCCCATTATGAAAAGGATTAAACTCTGCGATAATACCGGTGATTGTCATCTCATTTCTCCGCCACAAAGAACCAGCGAGCGCTCTTGTCGGTCGGCTCCTTGTCCTCAAAGTCCGCGTAAACCTTGACATTCTTAAAGCCAGCCTGCTCCAGCAAGATATCGTAGGTCAGAATCTCATAGGTCCGCTCCTCATGCACCTCATCATGGCGCGTGAAGCGACCATCCTCATCTTGGACAAAGAAGGTCAGCTCATGCACGATAGAATGAGGCGGTTCGTCCGCATAAGAATCCCAGACCATGGCAAAGGTTTCAGCATTTTCATGATAAGAATAGCCTGGAAAGACCTCGTCAATCTGGTAAATCGAGTGCACGTCAAAGATAAAGCGACCGCCCTCATTTAGATGCTGGTAAACCTCAGTAAACACCTGACCGACATCGACTTCGTCCTCCATATAGCAAATCGAGTCCGAATAACAAGTCACCAAATCAAACTGACCGACGCCACTCAAATCCAGCATATTGCCCTGGATAAAGGGAATGTCCAAACCGGCCTCTCTGCTGCGCTTCTCTGCCAAATCCAGCATTTCCTGACTCAGATCCAGCCCTGTCACCTCGAAACCCGCCTGCTTAAAATAAATAGACTGAATGCCCGTACCACAGGCCAACTCCAGCAGCTTTTTCTTATCCTTGGGAAAATGACGTAGGCTGAAATCCGTCCACTTCTCATACAAAGAATCATCCATAATCGCATCGTAAACCGATGCGAAGGTTTCATAAGTTGCCATACTTTTCCTTTCAAAAATAGCCCAGCCAGCAGGCTGACTGAGCCGAATTCTGCTTTCTTGCCTAAGGGCAAAAAATCACTTGTTTTTTTCTTCCAATAAGGCCGCAACATCCACGCCTGTCGCTTCGTGCCAGAGTTTTTCCAGATTGTAATGCGCCCGCATTTCCTCAGAAAAGACATGGACAACGATGCCACCCAAGTCAAGGAGAACCCAGCCACCAGCTGCGTCTCCCTCAACATGACCAGCAGAAACCCCAGCCGCTGCAGCTTTCTCGCGGATATTTTCAGCTACCGCATCCAGCTGACGACTGTTCATAGAGCTAACGATGACAAAGTAATCTGTCACAGTAGTCAGACCTTGCAAGTCCAAAGCCACAATATCTTCTGCACGTTTTTCATCGGCCGCCTTCACGACCAGTTCCAATAATTCTTGTTCTTTCATAGTTCCTCTTTAATTTTCTTCTATTTCCTTCAAATATCCTACAAAGGCATTGTAGGTCTCCAGGGTTTGCAGGTAGATAGGGATTCCCTTGTGAGCCAAATGCTCCACTGTCCTTGCTGTCTCATAGGCCACCGCTTGGTTGAGCGACCGCTGGGCCAGCTCTCTTGCCTTGTCCACTCCCGGGAAATCTCGGTTGTGCTCAATGTAGTCGGCGACATAGACGACCTTGTCCAGCTCAGACATGGTGCTGCTCCCCACTGTATGAATCTCGATAGCTCGCAGAATCTCAGCATCTTCGATGCCTAAATCTTCCTGAATCTTGTAAATGCCCACCATGCCATGCCAGACATTATTGCCCCAATTTTTCAGGTCAGGATCCAGCTGGTATTTGTCAATCAAGGCTAAAAAGTCCTCGTCCGAGACCTTTTTAGCATAGTCGTGTAGAAGCCCTGCCAGACCCGCTTTTTCGACATCAAGACCGAAGCGCTCCGCTAATTCACGAGCGGCCTTTTCCACACCTAGACAATGCCGCAGGCGTTTCTCCGACATGACTGTTTCCATCTTAGCTAGCAAGGCCTCACGGCTCATACTGATATAGCTTTCATAGGTCATAGGTATAGCCCTTCTTTCTCGATATAGTCTAACACTGGCTGAGGTAGCAGAAAATTAGGAGTCCGTCCCTGAGCCAGAAAATCCCGTACCATGCTGGAGGAAATATCCATAAGGGGTACATCCACCCAGATGACAGGGTACGATGTCCCTGCCTTGTAGCGTGGCCGCTGAACACCAACAAACTGAACAAGCTCAACCAGCTCATCAATCCGGTACCACTTGGGCAGATAGTCCACCATATCCGCACCGATGATAAAGTAATAATCCGTATCTGGATGCTGCTCTGTCAGTAGCTTCATGGTGTCGTAGCTGTAAGAAATTCCCTTCCGTTCCAGCTCAATGGGCTCAATCCCCAAGCCTTCAATACCCTCGATAGCCAGCTCCAGCATCTTCAGCCGATGCTTTTCATCGATGGTTTCTTTCTTATCCACATGGGGTGGCTCGTACTCTGGCATGAGCAGAACCTGATCCAAGCCTAACTGTTGGCGGACCTGATCCGCCACGACCAAATGAGCATGGTGGACAGGGTTGAAATTCCCACCTAAAATACCAATCTGCTTGCGTTTTTTATCTTTAACTTCTGGTTCTAATTCCACCTTGGTAAAGGGGGTCAGTAATTCAATAGCCATAGGCTGACATCTCCACAGAAATTTTTCCTTAAATTTGCTTGACTTTAACAGAGAGTTTGCGATTTTCTTTCTTGCTGGACTGCTTGTAGAGAATCAAGATCCGGCCGATTTTCTGCACCGTATCCACTCCGATTTCTTCTTCCAGAATCTCAGCGACCTCGTGAATATTTTCATCCGTATTCTGCAAGAGCGTGACCTTAATCAGTTCTCGCGCATCCAGTGCCTGACGGACGCTGGTTTTGATTTGGTCATTGAGTCCATTTTTCCCTATCTGAATGATAGGTTTGAGACTATGTGCCTGACTGTTGAGAAAGGCCCGTTGTTTTGATGTTAGTGTCATGTTCTTCTATAAGGCTTGAGGTCAGTTGGGATCTGCTTTTCCCCACTACTCATGGCCTTTTCCTTCCTTATTTTAAGGGGATTTGTTCCCCTTGGTTTCTTGAGTATTATATAATAGCTTTCCGAGTGACAACCGCCACACCCTCTGGCGCCCAGCTAGCTACTCGGGCAGGACCGCTGACGCGAATCCACCCCAGACCAGAGAAGACGATATCTGTCTTGTCCTTGATAGTAAATTCATGTTTGACCAAGGCTGGAAATTCTTCCTTTTCCTTGCCAACTGGCGGCACCAAGAGACTGCCGACATGCTTGTCATAAAAGCCGCTGGCACCTTCCAACTTGGTCCGGTGGAGCTTAAGCTCATTGTCAAAATAAGCCGTGAAGTCCTGCTTGTCACCTGCCACAAAGTCGAAACGACCTAAACCACCCAAAAAGAGGGTTTGCTCTGGATTGAGCTGGTAGGTTTTGGGTTTGATTTCCTTTTTGGGACTGATGTATTTGAGATTCTTAGCAGATAGATAATGAGCTATCTGGTGACGATGGATAATGCCCGGCGTGTCATAGATATGACTGCCGTCCGCCAAAGGAATCTCGATTTTATCCAGAGTCGTGCCTGGAAAGCGCGAAGTCGTAATGACATCCTTATCACCCGTGATTTCCTGAATGATGGCGTTAATCAAAGTGGACTTGCCCACATTGGTCACGCCGACCACATACACATCACGTCCCTTGCGGCAATGCTCGATTTTGTCAATCAAAACCTTGATTGCCTGCTTGTTTTGAGCAGAGGTCAGAATGACATCAACTGGACGCAGGCCTTCTTCGTGAGCTCGCTCCGTCAGCCATTGGGTCACCTTGCTATCCTTGACCGACTTAGGCAGAATGTCCTTTTTGTTCCCGACTAAGAGAACGTCATTTCCTGCGACAAATCGAGGCAGGCCAGGAATGACCGACCCATTAAAATCAAAAATATCGACAACATTGACGACCAAAGCATCGCTATCTCCAACCTCATGCAGAAGTCGCAGAAAGTCATCATCCGTCAGCTGGACATCGCTGATTTCATTATAATGGCGCAGGCGGAAACAGCGCTGGCAATAGAGTTCACCTGTCTCCAAGCCTTTTTCTAGAGCTGACTGGGGCGTGTAGCCTAGCTGGCTCTTGTCTTCTGTCTGAATAGTGGCTCCGCAGCCGATACAGAGAAGTTCTTCCATTCTTTCTTAAATTCCTTTTTTGTATTGAATTGGGCCGTATTTTTCAGTGATTTTCTTGAGCACACGGCGTTCACGCGCCCGATTGATCTGGGTCTTGATAGAGTCATGCTCGACCAGCGGTTTGACCAAAATCGAACGAATCCCGGCCCGATGAGCAGCCCGAATATCCGTCATGAGCTGGTCCCCCACCATGACCACTTCATTTTTTTCAAAATGAAAAAGCTTGAGCGCCCGGTCAATGCCCCAAGTGAAGGGTTTCATGGCCCAGTAGATATAGTCAATATCAAACTTTTCGACAGCCCGCTTGACCCGTTTTTGGTTATTATTGGACACTACGATAATACGAATACCTGCATCCCGCAGATCATGGAGCCACTTCTTCATCTCTGGGGTTCCATCAGGATTATTCCAAGCAATCAAGGTGTTATCCAAATCCACCAAAACCGCTTTGATGCCCTGTCTTTTCAAACTCTCTACTGTCAAATCGTAAACTGCCTCGACCGCAAAGTCTGGCATGTAATCTTCAATCGCCACATCTCTCTCCAAACATTCGTATTCCCATTATTATAGCAAAAATAACTGTTTTTTGCACCACTGAGTTTATTCATTTATGAAAAATCAGCATTTGCCTTACCTTACTCTACCAATCCAAAAAAACAGCCACTTTCCAGTAGCTGTTTTAGCGTGTTTTAATAAACTGTCTTCTCTGTTTCGAAATCGAAGAAATGCGCCTTGTTCAGGTCAAAGCCAAGGTCAATACCCGCACCTGTCTGCAGGTAATCACGAGCATCTACACGCGCGATAAACTCGCTGTCGCCAACTTGGCAGTAAAGGTGAGACTCAGAACCTAAGAGCTCAGAAACAGAAATTGTCGCATGTACGACAGAGTCTGGGAAAGTCTCTAAGAAGGCAGGTTCGGTATTGATGTCTTCTGGACGAATACCGAAGATCAATTTCTTGCCGTCGTAGCCCTTCTCACGCAGAACTTTCAGAGTTCCTTCTGGCACTTTCAAGCACAAACCATCGGCAGTAATTTCATCGCCATTGAGTGTAACCGTGATGAAGTTCATAGCTGGGCTACCGATGAAACCGGCCACAAACTTGTTGACTGGATTGTTGTAAACTTCCTGTGGGCTACCGATTTGCTCCACTCGACCAATCGTTCCAGTTCCAGCAGGGTTCTTGGTTGCAGACATGATAACAATGCGATCCGCAAGCGTCATAGCTTCTGTTTGGTCGTGGGTAACGTAGATGGTGGTTGCTCCGATACGGCGGTGAATCTTGGCAATCTCAGCTCGCATAGATACCCGCAATTTAGCATCCAAGTTTGACAAAGGCTCGTCCATTAGGAAAACCTTTGCATCACGCACGATGGCACGACCCATGGCAACACGCTGACGTTGACCACCAGAAAGGTCTGCTGGTTTACGCTCCAAGAATTCCTTCAAACCAAGGATTTCAGCCGCTTGTTGCACACGTCTATCAATATCTTCTTTGCTGTACTTGCGCAGTTTCAGTCCGAAAGCCATATTGTCATACACCGTCATGTGCGGATAGAGGGCGTAGTTCTGGAAGACCATGGCAATATCGCGGTCTTTCGGTGCGACATCGTTGACAACCTTGCCATCAATCGAAGCTGTTCCTTCTGTGATGTCCTCAAGACCTGCAATCATGCGCAACGTTGTGGATTTCCCGCATCCTGATGGCCCAACAAAGACGATAAATTCCTTGTCCTTGATGTCCAAATTAAAGTCTTCAACAGAATAGTGCTCACTGTTTGGATACTTCTTATAAATGTTTTTCAGATTTAACTCAACCATAAGTTCCCCTTTATTTTATATAAAAATAATTGCCTCTGAAACATCCAAGCGTTTCAAAGCGCTTTCATAATGACATTATATCCTTTTTTAAAGATTATTTCAAGTATTTATTCAAACGTTTGCACAATTTTTTAAAATAATTTTTAAAGCCAGCTTAAAGGAAGAAAAAAATGCCTGTCTACTACTCATTCAACCCACTTTCGACATGAAAATATATGCCCCTTCGGCTAACAAAGCGAAAATAACTTTGTAACTTTTAAATCTATTTTTAAAAAATCTTTACGACTCCTTTTAAGAATATCTGAAATTTACATTCTTTTAAAATATGATAAAATATGATTAGAAAGTAATTTATATTTATTTCATGATAGATACTGGATAACCTACTTTAAAACCAGTCTCGGAGGAATTTATGTCAGGGAAAAACAAAAGGATGACAACGGTCTCTCCTTGTTTGCAAAAAATCATTAACTGGTCGTCTATTATTGGTGCTGTTGGTACCCTTGTTTTCTGCATTTGGGCATATTTTGCTGGTGTTCTGGAATCCAAAGAAACCTTGTCTGCCTTTATCCAGCAGGCTGGAGTCTGGGGGCCGCCCCTCTTTATTTTCTTGCAGATTCTGCAGACAGTTGTGCCTGTTATTCCCGGAGCGCTGACCTCAGTTGCCGGTGTCTTTATCTACGGTCATATCGTAGGAACCATTTATAATTATGTCGGCATTGTCATCGGCTGCGCGATTATCTTCTATCTAGCCCGCACCTATGGCCCCGCCTTTGTCCAATCTGTCGTCAGCAAGCGCACCTACGACAAATACATTGGCTGGCTAGATAAGGGCAATCGTTTTGACCGCTTCTTTATTTTCATGATGATTTGGCCCATCAGTCCCGCAGATTTCCTCTGTATGCTGGCGGCTCTGACCAAGATGAGTTTTAAGCGCTATATGACTATTATTCTCATTTGCAAGCCCTTCACCCTTGTCATTTATACCTACGGACTGACCTATATCATTGACTTTTTTTGGCAGTTGCTATCAAAATAAACCTAGCCAAAGAATTTCTAGAATAATTTAGTAAACCTTAAAGAGTACAAAAAAACAACGAGCAAATTCTGTTTGGGGATGAAAAACCATTCGAATTTGTTCGTTATTTGCTTTATAAGAGACCTTTTTTCTTTTCTAAAACCAGATCTTTAAGAGAAATCAATAGAACAGCAATTAATATCATGGCCATGCCTGCAAAATCAATCAGATAAAAACGCTCATGCATAATCGCAAAAGCAAAGAAAACTGCTGATATCGGTTCAACAGCTGCCAGCAGACTAGATTTTACCGGACCAACCAAACTAGCCCCTTTAAGAAATAAAGTATAAGCAAGAATCGTACCAATCAAGATAATGCCCGCTAAGGACAAATAGACTTCCATTGATAATTTCCAGTGAAAATGCAGTAAACCACTAAAAGGTGTCAACGCACTTCCTGCCATCATCATCCCAATTCCGATGACTGGGATACTGCCCCAAGTCTTAATCAGCTGAATCGGAATTAGAATATATAAAGCATAGGTAAAAGCTGCAAAAAGCACCCAGAAAAGGCCTGCCGGCGTAACTGTCAGCTGATTTAACTGACCATGTGTCGCTATCAAGAATGTTCCGCCGATTGCTAAAATGATGGATAAAATTTCTGTCAGAGTTGGAGCCACTCGGTCTTTGATACAAGTATAAGCCAAAATCCCAACTGGACAGACATACTGCAAAACTGTAGCTGTTCCAGCATTGCTTTCGGAAATAGACTTTAAATAAGAAAACTGATTTAGCAGAAGGCCTAACAGAGCAAAACGCAGAATGGAGCCCAGCGTCTGTTTGTCCCTCAGCATGGCCTTTAACTTCTCCCTGTCTGTCAAAAGCAAATACCCCAATAAAAGCCCTCCAGCTAGCAAGAGACGAATATTAGTCAGGACTAAGACTGGAAATCCCTGTTCCATCAAATATTGACCGCTGGTTCCCGACAGCCCCCAAGCAATTCCGGCAATCAAGGTCAAAATCGTTCCTTTTGTTGTATTTGACATCCCAAATATCTCCTTTTCATCCTAAAATTATAACACAAAAATTCGGCCAAAACGACCGAATTGACTATATTTTGAGGAGCTATTTCTCTAGTCGAAATCCATGCGATTGATAGATAATTGCAGTCCTTGATCAACCAGCTTTGCCAGTAAGCGATGTAAAAAATGAATACCTGGAGTTCTCATATTGTAATATCCCAGCATATACGCTTTTGAAGTCACTTTTATTCTGTCCGACCAGTTCAACTCTTTCTGCGGATTGTTGACATAGAAAAGCCCACTGACATGCGGCATAGCCATATTTTTTAATATTTTTGACATCATTAACTTTAAGCCTAGCTTCCCTACACTGTCAAACACTAAACAGCCACCCGGATACCTTTCGGAAAGTTCAATAACCAGCTTCTTGACTTCATTTTGGGGGAAATAGTGAAAAACGCCAGCAGCCAGCAAAATAATTCCTTTAGAAGCATCAATCCTATCCATCCAGGAATAATCTTTTAAGTCACAAGAAATAGTCGTTTCTCGCTCATGCTCTTTCATTAGCTTCTTGCGAACAGATATAACATCTGGAAGATCAATATTTACGACGTGGCACAAGCCATTATCACATGCTTTGCCCGTCTCATCCAGACCACAGCCAAGGTTTACTACCGTCGCTTCTGGATACTTTTCCAAGTAATGCTGAATCTCCCACATCATGTCTAATTGCCGCATAGCAGCTTCTAAAGCACCGAATTCATAAAAGAAGGAATTTCTCTTTTTCTCCAGTTGGGAAAAATCATAGTCTAATCTCTCGCATAATGTTTGAGCAAATTTATCTCTATAAAGGTCAGGAAATTTTTCCGAGCACATTTTTCTTCCATATAAAGGAATAATCAAAGTTTCTTGAACTGTATTTTTCTCGATAACTATCTTTTTTAATGTCATATAAATACCAATTGCACTTATTTAGACTAATGCTACTCTACATTTAGTTATTGTTCGAAGGTGATGGCAGAGGTTCATGCTATCCCAGAAGCTTCATGACAAGACATTGGCTTCAAAGTTTCCACATTTCCCTTCTCCCTCCCTTATATAAGTAGGATTCGTCGGAAATTATTATACCACTTCTGAGCAGCCTTTTCTACTTCCTACGATACTCCAAGTATCACAAGTCTTTATTGATGCGAAATTCTTTGCAGCAAAAAAGCCGTAAGAATTCATCTTCCGGCTCTATCTACAGTATAAATAAACTGTTTCGTTTCAATTAGTCTTCATTTACGAAAGGCATCAAAGCCATTACGCGAGCGCGTTTGATAGCTGTTGTTACTTTACGTTGGTTTTTAGCTGAAGTTCCAGTTACACGACGAGGAAGGATTTTTCCACGTTCTGAAACGAAACGGCTAAGAAGCTCAGTATCTTTGTAATCAACATATTCAATCTTATTTGCTGCGATGTAATCAACTTTTTTACGGCGTTTGAATCCGCCACGACGTTGTTGAGCCATATTCTTTCTCCTTTATTATTCTAGTTTTTCCCTTAGAAAGGCAGATCATCATCTGAGATGTCCATTGGATTTGAGTTGCCAAAAGGACTCTCATCACGAGAAAAGTTTGGTACTTGGTTAGACAACGAACCAGCGTTACCATAGCTTGGTGCAGAATTCCCACCGAAGCTATTGCTGCCATACCCACCTAAAGACTGACCTTCGCGGCTAGCTCGGCTTTCCAGAAGCTGGAAATTGTCCGCTACGACTTCTGTAACATAAACACGCTGACCTTGCTGATTTTCGTAATTACGGGTCTGAATGCGACCTGTAATTCCAATCAGGGCTCCTTTTTTAGCCCAATTTGCAAGATTTTCTGCCTGCTGACGCCAGATGACAACATTGATAAAATCCGCTTCGCGCTCGCCACTTTGGTTCTTAAAGTTGCGATTGACAGCCAGAGTAAAGGTTGCGACCGCTTGATTTTGCGGAGTATAGCGAAGCTCGGCATCTCGGGTCATCCGACCCACAAGTACAACGTTATTAATCATGAGTCTACCTTCTTAAGCGTCAAGTTTGACGATCATGTGACGAAGAATGTCAGTGTTGATTTTTGAAAGACGGTCAAACTCTTTAAGAGCTAGGTCTTCGTTTGCTTCAACGTTCACGATGTGGTAAAGTCCTTCACGGAAATCTTGGATTTCGTATGCAAGACGACGTTTTTCCCAGTCTTTTGATTCAACAACAGTTGCACCGTTGTCAGTCAAGATAGAGTCAAAGCGTGCTACCAAAGCGTTTTTAGCTTCTTCTTCAATGTTTGGACGAATAATATAAAGAATTTCGTATTTTGCCATTGATTTTTCCTCCTTTTGGTCTAATGACCCCGAGACTTTGCAAGGGGTAAGTGAGGTTTGCTCACAAATAATAATTATAACAGACTTTCAGAGGAATAGCAAGAGAAATTTTTGAGATTGATAAAACTCTCCCTGTCACCAGAGAGAGTCCGAAAAATACGATTCGATTGTATAGTGATTAGACAATCCGACCTTGGTCGACAACTAGTTTTCCAGCCTTGTAGACCTGATGGGTCAGGTTGGTAGCAAAGAAATAGAGTGGGTAGTCGATATTCTTGGCATCCAAGATGGTGATGTCGGCCTGCTTGCCAGTGTCAAAGCTACCAATCTTATCTTGGCGGTTGACTGAGTAGGCAGCATTGATGGTTACAGCATTTAGAACTTCCACCGGTGTCAGGCGCATCATAAAGCATCCTAGCTGCATCACAAACTGCAGGTTGGCCGTTGGGCAGGAGCCCGGATTACTGTCGGTGGTCAAGGTAATAGCCATGCCAGCCTCCAGCATCTTGCGAGCTGGCGCATAAGTATCTTCCATCAGACTGAAGGTAGTAGCCGGCAGAAGATTCCCGATAACCTTGGCTTCTGCCATCTTGCGGATGCCTTCATCAGTCGCCATCATCAGATGCTCTGCACTCGTTGCTCCCAGCTCAGCTGCGACATCTACTCCACCGATAGACTCGATTTCATCAGCATGGATGCGGAGCTTGAAGCCCATTTCCTTAGCTTTAGAAAGCAGGTAACGTGACTCGTCAGCTGTAAAGACGCCTTTTTCACAGAAAATATCACAGAACTCAGCTAGATTTTCTGCCTTTACTCGAGGCAGCATTTCCTCAACGATAAGCTCCAGGTATTCTTGAGAGCGTCCTTTGTATTCTGGTGGAACGGCGTGGGCAGCCATAAAGGTCGAAACTAAATCAATATCATGGTCACGGTCCAGAGCCCCAACGACATCTAGCTGGCGCTTCTCTGTTTCCCAGTCCAAACCATAGCCACTCTTGGCCTCAACAGTCGTCACCCCATGTAGCAGCATATAGTCCAGCAGTCTCTTAGACTTATCATAGAGAGTGTCAAAAGAAGCTTCTCGCGTCGCCCGGACTGTACTGAGGATACCGCCGCCTTGGGCAAGAATATCCAGATAAGAAACACCAGCCAGCTTCTTAGCAAACTCGTGCTCTCGGCTGCCACCGTACACTAAGTGGGTGTGGCAATCAATCAAACCAGGTGTAGCGATCTTTCCTTCAAAAGACTTGATCTGGGTCTCTGGTCCAACCAAGCTGGCATCCGGCTCACCGCTGCCGACTGCTAGGATTTTGCCGTCTTTGACTGCAATATAGCCGTCTTCTAAGACCTGAGCTTCTTTCATCTCTGCACCAAAAAGGGGATGTCCGAGATCCTTGGGACAGAAGACTTGATTAAAGTGAGTTAATAGTAAATCAGCAGTCATGCTTGTTCCTCCATTTCATTTTCCGACATATTTGCTTTTCATCATAATACACTATCGTCAAATTATAGTCAAAAGTTTATAAAAGGCGGTAGACTATATTTTTTTACTGATTTTATCATTTTCTTGACTCTTTATGGACGGGAGTCTTATAGAATGTAGGGGAAAGATATTTTACACTTGACTAAAAGGAGGATTTTTCATGTCATACTTTAGCGAAAATGAAATTGCAGCAGCAATGACCGTCAAATTAGACGATGTTCTACCTGAAAAAACGGTTTTCCAAGAAGGTATCCGTCGAGCACCAGACCGGGGCTTCCGTTTGACGCAAGCTCAGACCGAAATTGCTCTTAAAAATGCCCTTCGCTATATTCCTAAGAAATTCCACGAAGAAGTGATACCTGAATTTTTAGAAGAATTGAAAACTCGCGGACGGATTTATGGCTACCGCTGGCGGCCAAAAGAACGCATCTACGGTAAACCAATTGACGAGTACAAAGGAAACTGTACTGCAGCCAAAGCTATGCAGGTTATGATTGACAACAACCTGAGCTTTGAAATCGCTCTTTATCCTTATGAATTAGTCACTTATGGAGAAACTGGTTCTGTCTGCGCCAACTGGATGCAGTACAACCTCATCATGAAATACTTGGAAATCATGACCGATCATCAAACCTTGGTTGTGGAATCCGGCCACCCAGTCGGACTCTTCAAATCCAAACCAGAAGCTCCACGCGTCATCATCACCAATGGCCTTCTGGTCGGTGAATACGACAATATGAAGGACTGGGAAATTGCTGAGGAAATGGGGGTGACCAACTACGGCCAAATGACTGCCGGCGGCTGGATGTATATTGGTCCTCAAGGGATTGTCCATGGTACTTTCAACACTCTCCTCAATGCCGGACGCTTGAAACTGGGCGTGCCTGATGATGGCGATCTGACTAGCAAACTCTTCATTTCCTCTGGTCTGGGTGGCATGAGTGGAGCTCAAGGGAAAGCAGCCGAAATTGCTAAAGCTGTGGCAATCGTGGCAGAAGTAGACTATTCTCGTATTGAAACCCGTCATTCTCAAGGATGGATTAGCCAATTGGCTGAAAGTCCTAAGGAAGCAATCGAGCTTGCTCAGAAAGCGCTGGAAGCAGGTGAATCCACTTCTATCGCCTATCATGGTAATATCGTAGACCTCTTGGAATATGTCAACGAGAACAATATCCATGTAGATTTGCTGTCTGACCAAACTTCTTGCCACAATGTCTATGACGGCGGCTACTGTCCAGCTGGTATCAGCTTTGAAGAGCGGACACGCCTCCTAGCTGAGGACAAGGAAACCTTTGCTAAGCTAGTTGATAAGACGTTGGCTCGCCACTTCAAGGCTATCAAGACCTTGACGAATAACGGAACTTACTTCTTTGACTATGGTAATGCCTTTATGAAGGCAGTCTATGACTCTGGTATCAAGGAAATTTCTAAGAATGGTTTTGATGACAAAGACGGCTTCATCTGGCCATCTTATGTAGAAGATATCATGGGTCCAATGCTCTTTGACTATGGTTATGGTCCTTTCCGTTGGGTATGTCTGAGCGGTAAGCACGAAGACCTAGTCGCTACTGACCATGCAGCTATGGAAGTCATCGACCCTAATCGCCGCTACCAAGACCGCGACAACTACAACTGGATTCGCGATGCAGAAAAGAACCAGCTGGTTGTTGGAACTCAGGCTCGGATTCTCTACCAAGACTGTATGGGCCGTGTCAATATCGCCCTCAAGTTCAATGAATTGGTACGGGAAGGCAAGATTGGTCCTGTCATGATTGGCCGTGATCACCACGACGTATCTGGTACGGACTCTCCATTCCGTGAAACTTCAAATATTAAGGACGGTTCTAATGTTACTTGCGACATGGCGGTTCAGTGTTACGCTGGTAATGCAGCTCGCGGTATGAGCTTGGTGGCTCTTCACAACGGTGGTGGAACTGGTATCGGTAAGTCTATCAACGGCGGCTTTGGCTTGGTTCTGGATGGCAGCGAACGCATCGATGAAATCATCAAGTCTGCTATCGCTTGGGATACCATCGGTGGAGTTGCACGTCGTAACTGGGCTCGTAATGAACATGCTATCGAAACAGCTATCGAGTACAACCGTCTCCATGAAGGAACAGACCACATCACGATTCCATTCCTGACTGATGAAGATTTAGTCAAAGAATCTGTTAAGAAATTGTTTGAATAGACGGATATCCTTTCCTCCTACTTTCGACCTGAGCTGGATATCAAATCTGGCTCAGGCGAGGGTTCTACTTAGTTTACTTTGTAACTTTCAATCACTTATATCACGAGGTAATATCTTATGGCAAAAATTGTTGAATGTATTCCTAACTTTTCTGAAGGCCGCAATCAGGCAATCATCGACGGCTTGGTTGAAACTGCTAAGAGCGTGCCGGGCGTGACCCTTTTGGACCACTCTTCTGATGCCAGCCACAACCGCAGCGTCTTTACCTTGGTTGGTGATGATCAAAACATTCAGGAAGTTGCTTTCCGTTTGGTCAAATACGCTTCTGAAAATATTGACTTGACCAAGCACCAGGGTGAACACCCTCGTATGGGCGCAACTGATGTCCTGCCTTTTGTACCGATCAAAGACATCACAAGTGAGGAATGCGTAGAAATTGCGAAGACTGTATCTGAGCGAATCAACCGTGAGCTCGGTATCCCTATCTTCCTCTATGAAGATGCAGCAACTCGTCCAGAGCGTAAAAATTTGGCTAAGGTTCGTAAAGGTCAGTTTGAAGGCATGCCAGAAAAACTCTTGGAAGCTGACTGGGCACCTGACTACGGTGAAAGAAAGATTCATCCAACTGCTGGTGTCACTGCTGTCGGAGCTAGAATGCCGCTCATCGCCTACAACATCAACTTGGATACAGACAATCTAGAAATTGCCAACAATATTGCCAAAATTATCCGTGGATCAAGCGGTGGTTACAAGTACTGTAAAGCTATAGGTGTAATGCTGGAAGACCGCAACATTGCTCAGGTTTCTATCAACATGGTCAATCTGGAAAAATTCCCACTCTATCGTGTCTTTGAAACTGTTCACTTTGAAGCGAAGCGCTATGGAGTTGGCATCCTCGGCTCAGAAGTCATCGGTTTGGCACCAGCTAAGGCTTTGATTGACGCAGCAGAATACTATCTGCAAATCGAAGATTTTGACTACGGCAAGCAAGTTCTGGAAAACCATTTGCTGGGCTAGGAGGACAGAAACCTATGAAATTAGTAGATTTAAGTTTGACAGAATTTGCCCAAGTCCTCGGCTCAGATGCTCCTGCACCAGGAGGCGGCTCTGCCGCTGCTCTTTCCGCAGCGAACGGTATCTCCCTGACTAAGATGGTTTGCGAATTAACCCTTGGCAAGAAAAAATACGCAGAATTTGAAGCAGAAATTGCTCAAGTGCACGCAGAAAGTGCCCGCCTGCAAGAAAGCTTGCTCGCAGCTATTGATAAGGACACCGAAGCCTTCAATCTGGTCTCCGCCGTCTTTGATATGCCTAAGGAAACAGAGGAAGATAAGGCTGCCCGTCGAGAAGCTATGCAACAAGCCCTCAAGGAAGCGACTAAGTCACCTTATGGCATGATGGAAGACATCTTGGCTGCCCTGCAAACAACTCAAAAGGCTGTTGGCAAGTCCAATACCAATGCTGCCAGCGACCTGGGGGTAGCAGCTCTCAACCTTAAGGCTGGTCTGCAAGGGGCTTGGCTCAATGTCCTCATCAACCTGTCAGGTGTCAAGGATGAAGCATTC
This sequence comes from Streptococcus sp. DD04, assembly GCF_001578725.1. Lineage (NCBI taxonomy): Bacteria > Bacillati > Bacillota > Bacilli > Lactobacillales > Streptococcaceae > Streptococcus > Streptococcus sp. DD04. Next base: position 241,017 of record NZ_KQ968978.1, on the reverse strand, counting down.
GTCGCAGACTACCGCAGCAAGGGTGAAGAGCTCCTACAAAAAGGCTGTGCTCTAGCAGATGAAATTTATCAAGAAATTTTGAAAGTTGTCTAATAGATAAACGGAAGAGAAGCCCACTCTTTCCCATGAATGGGCTTCCTTTTCTCAAGAGGTAACAATATGGTTTTATCAGATATTGAAATTGCGAATTCGGTTCAAATGAAACCCATCAAAGAGGTGGCAGAAAAGCTAGGAATTGCTGAAGACGCCTTGTCTCTTTATGGAAATTACAAGGCAAAAATCAGTGCTGGCCAACTGGAAGCCTTAAAAGACAAACCAGACGGCAAACTGATTCTCGTAACAGCTATTTCTCCAACACCGGCCGGAGAAGGCAAGACCACGACTTCTGTCGGATTGGTTGACGCTCTGGCTGCTATCGGTAAAAAGGCCGTTATCGCTCTGCGGGAGCCTTCACTCGGACCTGTCTTTGGTATCAAGGGCGGCGCTGCTGGCGGTGGTCACGCTCAGGTTGTACCCATGGAGGATATCAACCTCCACTTCACTGGTGACTTTCATGCCATCGGTGTTGCTAACAACCTGCTGGCGGCCCTCATTGACAACCACATCCACCACGGCAATGCCTTAGGCATTGACTCTCGTCGCATCACTTGGAAGCGGGCAGTGGATATGAATGACCGGCAACTACGCCACATCGTGGATGGCTTACAAGGCAAGGTCAACGGTGTTCCACGTGAAGATGGTTTTGACATCACAGTTGCTTCTGAGGTTATGGCTATTCTCTGTCTGTCAGAAAATATCACTGACCTCAAGAACCGTTTGGAAAAGATTATCATTGGCTACAGCTTTGAAGGCAAGCCAATAACTGCTAAGGATCTGAAAGCTGGTGGCGCTATGGCTGCTGTGCTCAAAGACGCTATCCATCCAAACTTGGTTCAAACTCTGGAACACACACCAGCCTTGATTCACGGCGGACCATTCGCCAACATTGCTCATGGCTGTAACAGTGTCCTAGCTACCAAGCTGGCTCTCAAATATGCCGACTATGCAGTCACCGAAGCTGGTTTCGGTGCTGACCTCGGTGCTGAAAAATTCATTGATATCAAGTGTCGTACATCTGGCCTTCGTCCATCGGCTGTAGTTCTGGTTGCTACCATCCGCGCTCTCAAGATGCACGGTGGTGTGGCTAAGAGTGATTTGGCTGAAGAAAATGTCCAAGCTGTTGTAGACGGACTGCCAAACTTAGAAAAACATCTGGAAAACATTCAAGATGTTTATGGATTGCCAGCAGTCGTTGCCATCAATAAATTCCCGCTGGACACTGAAGCAGAATTGCAAGCAGTTTATGACGCCTGCCAAAAACGCGGAGTTGACGTCGTTATTTCCGACGTTTGGGCCAATGGCGGAGCCGGCGGTAAAGAATTGGCTGAAAAAGTTGTTAAATTGGCCGAAGGAGACAATCACTTCCAATTTGTATATAATGAAAAAGACTCCATTGAAACCAAGCTCAACAAAATTGTTACTAAGGTCTATGGAGGCAAGGGCGTTCGCCTGACTCCTGCTGCTAAACGCGAGCTCAAACAACTAGAAGAACTGGGCTTCTCCAACTATCCTATCTGTATGGCTAAGACTCAGTACTCCTTCTCAGACGATGCTAAAAAGCTAGGCGCACCTAAAGACTTTGTCGTGACTATCAGCCAGCTCAAAGTTTCTGCTGGTGCAGGCTTCATCGTCGCTCTGACTGGTGCGATCATGACCATGCCAGGACTGCCTAAAGTGCCAGCCAGCGAAAAGATTGATGTTGACAAAGACGGCAATATCAGCGGTTTGTTCTAATAAATACCAAAAATGACAAATGTAACCCTTCTAAGAGCAAAGGATTTTCAAGTTTCCGATTGGTCGGGGGGAAAGACAAAACAGCTTTATCTTTCCCCGCCAACTGGCCACTATGGTAAGCGGGACTTTGACTATCGGCTCTCAACAGCAACTGTGGAGTTGACTGAAAGTCAGTTTTCTGACCTCAGCGGCTTTCACCGCATTCTCATGAGCCTGGACCACACACTTCATCTCCACAATGCCAGCCGGCAGGAGGAAACGGTTCTAGCTCCCTTTACTCCCTATGTATTTGAAGGGAGTGATTCTATCACAAGTCGGGGGACTTGTACCGACTTTAACTTAATCTACAGCGACCATTATCAGGGACAGATGATTGCCATCTCGAATGGGCAAGAGCTTAGCCGAGATGACGAAATTCAATTTATCTATGCCTTAGGTGATCTGACGGTGACGGGAACAAACCTGCCAGCGCTGAACCTAGAGGCAGAGCAGCTTCTGATAGTGGAAAAAGAGACTCAGGAAACTGAGCTGCAAATAATGTTTTCAAGTAACCAGCCCAAGGGAACGCCCCTTGCTATTTGGGCTGGTTTGACCCACATCCCTACTAAGTAAAGATACCATGATGCCTTGACACCATTCTATCTTTACTTGGAAAGGATCCCATATCTCTAAAGGAGAAACATTATTATGGACGCAACTAAACTCACTGCACAAGAACAAGAACAGGAAAAAGCGAAATTCAGTTTTTCCGGTGCAACTCTCTACGGTATCAATGCCGTTATCGGTTCAGGAATCTTCCTCCTACCGCAAAAGATTTATAAAGGACTTGGTCCTGCCTCTCTAGCTGTCATGCTTGGAACAGCCTTCCTCGTTATTCTCTTAGCCGTTTGCTTGGCAGAAACTGCAGGTTATTTTAATAAAAACGGCGGAGCTTTCCAATATTCCAAAGCGGCCTTTGGAGACTTTGTCGGCTTTAATGTAGGTTTTCTAGGCTGGGTCGTAACCATCATCGCTTGGTCAGCAATGGCTGCCGGCTTTGCCCGACTCTTCGTCATTACCTTCCCGGCTTTTACTCCTTACGAGCGTTTGCTTAGTATTGCTTTGATTATCTTGCTTAGCTTGATGAATATCGCCGGTTTGAAGACCTCTAAATTTTTCACACTAGCTGCAACCGTAGCTAAGTTGATTCCAATCATTGCCTTTGCTGCTTGTGCTATCTTCTTTATCAAAGGTGGAATAGACAAAGGAAACTTCACTCCTTTCCTACAGCTTGAACCTGGAACCAATGTCATGACTGCTATTGCCAACACAGCCGTTTATATCTTCTATGGCTTCATTGGCTTTGAAACCATGTCTATCGTTGCCGGTGAAATGCGCAACCCAGAAAAGAACGTGCCTCGGGCTATCCTAGGCTCCATTAGTATCGTTTCTGTCCTTTATATGCTCATCATCGCTGGAACTATCGCCATGCTGGGTAACCATATTATGCAGACGGATGCTTCTGTACAAGATGCCTTCGTAGCAATGATTGGCCCTGCTGGTGCTTGGATTGTCTCCATCGGTGCCCTCATCTCAATCGCCGGTCTTAATATCGGGGAATCCATCATGGTACCGCGTTATGGTGCAGCCATCGCAGATGAAGGCTTGCTCCCTAAGAAAATTTCAGAAACCAACTCTAAAAACGCTCCTGTTGTAGCAATTATCATTTCCGGAGCATGTGCCATCGCCCTACTCTTCTCTGGTAAATTTGAAGAATTGGCAACCCTCAGCGTGGTCTTCCGTTTCTTCCAATACATTCCAACTGCTTTGGCGGTCTTGAAACTCAGAAAAATGTATCCAGAAAAGAAGGTTGTCTTCCGTGTACCATTCGGCCCTGTCATCCCAGTCTTAGCTGTTGTTGTCAGCCTGGTTATGATTGTAGCTGATAATCCGATGAACGTCGTTTACGGTATCATTGGAGCTGCTGTTGCCAGCTTAGTCTACTACTTCATGCACGGTCGAAAACGGCTTTCTACTAACCCTGACTAACTCTAAGCGCTCTAT
>NZ_KQ968978.1:236598-237121 GCF_001578725.1 Streptococcus sp. DD04 | reverse complement strand
TCGAGCACAGGCATCTTACCACAATGCTAAATCACATTGTGGACGAAAGAGAAAGCTTGAAATAGATCATCATTTAAGCAATACCGTCAAGCACCTTTTTCTAGATTGCCAATGGTCTCCTGAAGAAATAGAAGGCCGGTTATGCTTAGAGTACGGGAAAGCTGTCATTAGTTATCAAACGATTTATAGAGCCATCTATCGCGGTCACTTTGACGACAAGCTTTCACATGGTGCTCGTGGTGTGATTCGCAAACTCCGTCATCGTGGGAAAACACATCATACGAAAGGTTATGTTGAAAACAGAGGGAAATTTCCTATTTCTCATTCCATTCACAAAAGACCCGAAGAAGCAAACAAGCGAACTAGGATCGGTGATTGGGAAGCAGACACGGTTGCAGGGAAAACCGGGAAAGCTTGCTTAGTCACTCTAACGGATCGCTATTCTCACTTTCTTAAAATCAAGAAGGTAGCGGTCAAGAAAAGCAAACTCGTCATAGAGGCTATGGTACAAATGTTGGAGTCC
>NZ_KQ968978.1:229362-236472 GCF_001578725.1 Streptococcus sp. DD04 | reverse complement strand
ATGAAGTATTTTATGGTGAAATTGTGCACTTAATTTGACAATTCAAGCCCATAATGGAGGATTCTACATGTCAAAATTGATTCACTTAGACGGAAATAGTCTAACACTTGAAGACGTTATCGCAGTGGCTCGTCATGGAGCCACTTGCGAAATCAACCAAGATGCTAAAAAAGCTGTAGAAGCTTCCCGCAAAATCGTGGATGACATCGTCCGCGAAAAACGGGTAGTCTACGGTGTGACAACCGGATTTGGCTCTCTCTGCAATGTCAGCATCTCATCAGAAGATACGACTCAACTGCAAGAAAACCTAATCCGTACGCACTCTTCAGGCTTTGGTGATCCCCTACCTGAAGATGCCGTCCGTGCGATTATGTTAATTCGGATTAATTCCTTGGTCAAGGGCTATTCTGGTATTCGCCTATCCACTGTCGAAAAACTGTTGGAATTGCTCAATAAAGGCGTCACACCTTACATTCCGGAAAAAGGCTCTCTGGGAGCTTCCGGTGACTTAGCACCATTGGCTCACATGGTTCTGCCTATGCTAGGACTAGGTCGCGCTTACTACCAAGGTGAATTACTCTCTGGACAAGAAGCTTTGGACAAGGCCGGCATAGAGAAAATTGCTCTAGCAGCCAAGGAAGGACTGGCACTGATTAACGGTACGACTGTCCTGACAGGTATCGGAGCTCTGGCTACCTACGATGCCATCCAGCTGCTTAAACTGTCAGATGTCGCTGGCGCTCTTTCCATGGAAGTCCACAATGGTATTACCAGTCCTTTCGAAGAAGACTTACACACCATTCGACCTCAGAGCGGTCAGCTGGCTACAGCCCGCAATATCCGCAACCTTCTGGAAGGCAGTGGCAACACAACCGTAGCCACTCAACAACGGGTCCAAGACCCATACACCCTGCGTTGTATTCCGCAGATTCATGGTGCCAGCAAGGACTCTATCGCTTATGTCAAGACCAAGGTTGAGATTGAAATCAACTCCGTTACAGACAACCCTATCATCACCAAGGAAGGCCATGTCATCTCAGGCGGTAACTTCCACGGAGAACCAATGGCGCAACCATTCGACTTCCTCGGCATCGCTATTTCTGAAATCGGAAATGTATCTGAACGCCGTGTGGAACGGCTGGTCAACAGCCAACTGAGCAAGCTCCCATCATTCTTGGTGAAACACCCAGGCCTCAACTCTGGCTTTATGATTACCCAGTATGCTTGTGCTTCGCTCGCTTCTGAGAACAAGGTTCTGTCTCATCCAGCCAGCGTAGACTCTATCCCATCCTGTGAAAACCAAGAAGATTTTGTCAGCATGGGAACTACTGCAGCACGCAAGGCAGCTGAGATTCTCAAGAATTCTCGCCGCATCGTAGCAACAGAAATCATGGCTGCCTGCCAAGCTCTGGATCTGAAACCAGAAAACCATGAACTGGGTAAGGGAACTAAGCCAGCCTACGACCTCTTCCGTCAGCATGTCCGCTTTATCGAGTTTGATAAGGACATCGAAATCTACGAAGAGCTCAACAAGGCTTCTGAGCTGATTGAAAACGAAGAATTCCTAGCAGCAGTTGAAAAGGCTGTGGACTTGACCATTCAATTCTAAAGCTGATGACTCTGTAAAAAAGCTAACCTAAGAAGCCCGCTCCCGTTCAGCTGGGCTTCCTTTTTCTGCCAAAAGTCATTGACAGGCTTGGTAGAAACTCTTATAATAAAGTCGCAAGTATCGTTATGGAAAAGGACAAGATCATGTTAGAAGATTACTATCAGCTAGATAACAGCTACTATCATCGAGGATTAGAAGATAATTTATATGCTGCCAAGTGGGGTATGGTTATTGAGTTTTTGGACTTAAATGACCCTAACTTGACACCTTTTGAGGGTATCAACTTTGCCCTGATTGGCTTTAAGAGTGATAAAGGGGTTTATATCAACCATGGCCGAGTGGGGGCAGTCGAAGGCCCTCAGGCTGTCCGAACCCAGCTGGCCAAACTCCCTTGGCACCTAGGCAGAAATGTCCGATTCTTTGATGTTGGCGATATTGATGGTCCCAACCGCTCTCTGGAGCAATTACAGCAGAGTCTGGCTCGAGCTGTTAAACGACTGCGGGAGCTCAATCTCCGGCCTATCGTTCTGGGCGGTGGCCACGAAACAGCCTATGGCCACTATCTAGGCCTCAAGTCTTCGCTAGCTCCTGACCAAGACTTGGCCGTCATCAATATGGATGCCCATTTTGACTTGCGCCCCTATGACCAGACTGGTCCCAATTCCGGTACTGGTTTTCGCCAAATGTTTGATGAAACTCTGGCTCAGAAGCAAGTCTTTAACTACCTCATCTTAGGGATTCAGGAGCACAATAACAATCTCTTTCTCTTTGACTTTGTGGCAAAATCCAAGGCTATCCAGTTTCTGACTGGGCTGGATATCTACAAGATGGGGTACAAGGAGGTCTGCAAGATTGTCGATGCCTACCTAGCCGACAAGGAGCACGTCTATCTGACCATTGATATTGACTGCTTTGCTGCCGGTGCTGCTCCCGGTGTCAGTGCTATCCAGTCGCTGGGGGTCGACCCAAATCTGGCTGTTCTGGTCCTCCAGCACATCGCCGCTTCAGGCAAGCTGATTGGTTTTGACATCGTGGAGGTCTCTCCCCCTCATGATATTGACAATCACACGGCTAACCTAGCCGCCAGCTTTGTCTTTTACCTGACCCAGGTTTGGGCTCAAGTACATGACTGATCGTCTTTCGAGAGGATTTTTAACAATTTTACTATTATATTTTAGAGACGCAAAAGAGGATGAAAAATAATTTCATCCTCTTTTACTATATATTTGCTTCCTGAGACAAGTCCATACGCAAGTTTTCTAATTCTTTTAGCTGGTGACGGTCACGGTAGGAATTGAGATGGCTTTTGGCCGTATCATAGTAGGTTTCAAAGTCCTGAGCCAGCAACTCCTCAAATCCAGCTTCCTGCAAGTTGCCAGTCAGCAGGCGATACTTAAGCACAGCCATCAGATAGTAGATCAACCCCTTGTCCCGCGGATTGCCATAGCGACTGATAAGATTATCCTTTTTCCGCAGCAGGTCAAGCACTGGCTGATAATCTCCCTTCTCACAGCCAATCAAGGCCAGATAGACTTCCAGCTGAGCCTCTTTCCATGGAAAGCTGAGGGTTTCCAGCGCTTTTTTTGCTTTAAGAAAAATCTTCTCCGCCTGCTCATGATCACCCAGCCAGTAATAAGTCATACCCAAGCCAATATAAAAGGCAAAAATCGAAGGCTCGGAGGTTTTATTTTCTGTTAGATCAATCGCCTCCTTTTGATGGACCAATGCTGTCGTGAAGTTCCCACGGATCTGCTCAATTTCCGCCAGATAGTCCAAGGCCGCTGCAATCTGAATCGAATACTTGGAGCGAAGCGAAGCCGTCAGACTGAAGCAGTCGATAGATCGGTAAAGGTGATGGAGTGACTGCTCCTCGTCTCCAATTATGAGATGATAAAGCCCCTTAAGGCGGAGGTTGATAGCAATAGCCTCGTGATTATTGGCCTGCACTGAAGCATCTAGAGCCAAATCTGTATAATAGCGCATCTCTAGGATATTTTCTGTCTGGATACAGTAGTAGATCATCTGCCGATAACCTTCTAGGAGAAAATCCATCTGCTGCAGCTCCTTGGCCGAGACAAGCACCTGCTGAATATTGTCCATCCCCTGCTGATAATTTCCTGTCCGGATGGCATAGCGTCCTTCCAGATAGAGAAAGCGGAGAACTAGCAGTTGGAAATCCTTGTGATTCTGATGTTTTCTTTCCAACTCTTGTATTTGCCGACGGATGCGGTCAAACTGGTCCAAAACCGCCGATTGATTGGCATCGTCCGTCTTTTCAATAAAGCCAAATTCCCGCGAATAAATCGGAAAGAGTTCGTGATGAAACTGCAGGGTGGCTTCCAGATAATGCAGCTCATATTCCAGAGACTTGATGGCCTGCTTGGCCATCTTGTAATGATAGGCAATGTCATTGAACAGTTGGGCATGATAGAAAGAGCTTCCCAGCTGGTCTTCCATACTCTGAGCAATCTGGTGATGCAGCATCCGCCTCTTTGCCAGCGACAAGCGTTCATAGGCATAGATCTGCAGAAGCTCCTGACTGAACCGCAGCATCAACTTCTCTTCTTGCTCCTCCTCTATCAACAGCTGCTTCTGTCTCAACTCCTCAGTGATTTCAACCATCTCTTCCATAGGCAAAGCCAGTAACTTGCCCAAGAGCGAAAGCGAAGCAGAAATGCTGAAGCAAGCAAGATAGTCTACCAGTTCCTCCTCCCCGCTGCTCAAATAGTCCAGCTTCAAAGACAGCTTGGCCTTGATAGCAGGAGTCAGCGGATGAAACTTTTCTCCTCGCAAGAACTGCTTAGCATACTCCGTCAGAAAGAAGGGAATGCCCTGACTAACCCGATAAATGTCCTCAAGCTGCTGCTTAGACATAGCCACCTGACCTGTCTGAGCCCGTAAGTAAGCCACACTGTCCTGAAACTTCAGCGGCTGCAGCTGAATAATGTCTAGCTTATTACGAACCAGCAAGTGATTGAAAAAATGCTCCAGATAAGATGGCGTACTCAGATGCTTGGTCAAAACAAAGGCCACAGGATAGTCACTCAGATGATTCATGACCTGCTCCAGGACAGCAGCACTAGCCGCATCCATCCAATGGCAGTCCTCTATCAAAATGACCAAGGCCTTTTTCTTGGAAATTTTCTGTAAGATATCCACCACAAACTGAGCCAGCTTATCCGCATCTAGCTGAACTCCAGAGGCACCCTCTATCAAAATCGGGAAATAACTTTCTAAAATAACCTGCCACTGGCTAAGAGAGAGGATCTGGTGCTGAATGACCAAGTCACCCAGTCCATCTAGCAAGCCACGCCAAGGCTGCAGAGCTATCTTCATCTCATCCTTGAAGCACTCAGCCATGACAATCTGGAAATCCTTGGTCTGATTGGCCAGCACTTGGCGAGTCACCGTCCGCTTGCCAATACCAGTCCCTCCGACCAGAACCAAAGCACGCGCCTCTTGGTCCTCTAAAATCTTAGAAAAGTAAGACTCCAAGCGCTTGATTTCATCTACCCGACCGAAAAAGTGGTCCGTATTACGCAGAAACTGCTTAGTCTTGCGCTCGCTACGGTCCTTGGCAAGCACTTCGTGATAAAGTTGCTGGATAGCCTCATTAGGACTGATGCCCAGCTCCTTGTCCAAAAGGTTCACCAATTTATAATAGGTCTCAATTACCTTGCCGGGCCGTTCATTCTCTTGATAGAACTTCATCAGCAGGTGATAGTTCTTTTCATCAAACTCATCAATGCTAATCAAACGGTGTAAATTTTGCTCTGTTTCTTCCAAATCCAGCTGGTTGTTTCCCTTTTCGAGCTGTTGGTAGCAGGCTTGAATATACAGCTGCTCATATCGGGTTCGCATCTTGGACACCCAATAGTCAAAGGCCTCACTATCCTTAAGATAAAAGCCCTGCAGAAAATCCCCCTGATAGAGCGACAGATGCTCCGCAGGATTGTCTGAAAAGAGCTCCACATCACTTTCAATTCTACACTTAGGATTGAGCGACAGAACCGTCCGGTTGGGAGCGATAATCCAGTCCCCGCCCAGCAGTTTATTGGTCTGATAGATAGTATTGCGCAGATTTTTTTTGGCAGTCTGATTGTTTTTATTTTCCCAGAGAATTCCTGCAATCTCCTCCCGATTGACTGTTCCATTGATATGAAGATAGTAGAGCAGGGCATTGATTTTGGCAAAAGGGAAAAAGACTTCCTCTTGATTAAGAAAGACACTCGGATTTCCTAGTAATTTCAACCTTAAAAGAGCTTTGTCCATGAAAACGCCTCCAAAAATGCTTATGAAACTAATATAAACAAAAAAAGACAGTTTAGCAAGTAAATTATTATACTAACCCCTAATTTGCAATTTTAAATTGCTTATCGTTAGGGAGCCATCCTTATAAAATGAAAATAAAATTTTAAAAAGGAACTTATAAAGAAGTACCTCCTTCTGTTCCTTTTTCTACGCATAATCGGTTGGAAATGCGTGAAACAATCCCAGACCTAGGGTAGTATGTAGGAAGCTACTTATAGGATTGTTGGTCTATCGGCCTTGTTAAGTAACTACGTCATCGCTAGTTTGATAACTGTTGACAATCGGTTTTGCTGTATACCTAACCTCAGTCAAAAACTTATCTACTCGAATAGAAAAAGTAGAACGTATAAAAAAACGACTGGGATGAACAGAGCTACTTATAAAAAGTTATATACTGTTCTTATAAGGAGGCTCTTTTCTTATGGCTAAAAAAGAAAGTAAATTTACAAGATACTCTCTTGAATTTAAATTGCAGGTGTTGGAAGACTATCTCAGCGAACAAAGTAGTAGGATGAAAGCTATTATCAAAAAACATGGATTGAAATCATATAGCCAAATTCGGAATTGGAAAAGGAAATATTGTGAAAACCTAAATTTATTGACACAAGATTTGCAAAGCTTTAAATTTACTGGCTGTCCCAAATCCGCCAATCTGTATGACATGACAATTGAAGAACAGAACGCTTATCTGCGGATGGAGAATGATATTTTAAAAACTTAAGGACTCTTCTCAGAAAGTGAGAAGAACCCGCCACTATCAAGTCGTTGACCAGTTGAAAGAAAGCTATTCTATATCCAATTTGTGTGCCTATTTCGGTTTCCCAAAATCCTCTTCCTGTCTCTGGTTACGTAATGACAAACCTACGTACAAACAGGTTGATACAGACTTGGACCAAGTTATTACGGAACTATTTGCAGCGACATTGAAAGACCACCGTTTCATTTGTTATCAATTAAGAAGAAACTACCATATCTTTCGCAATCCCAAGACCATCCTACGCTATATGTGAATACTAGGCTTAAAATCGCCTATTCGTAAGAAACATTATGCCTCTTGTAAGAATTTCTTTTCACATCTTAAGAGTGAATCATTAAAATTATCTCCTCCACAAACGAAAGAGAAATTGATTCGGCAAGTGAAAGACTATATTGACTGGTATAACTATGACAAGCCGCAAGAAACGTAAAAA
>NZ_KQ968978.1:205361-229293 GCF_001578725.1 Streptococcus sp. DD04 | reverse complement strand
TTACTGACTAATACACTTTTTACGATCTATTTTACGTGGAGATTGATAATTTTGGCAATCATTTTATAGGTTATCCAATTTTTTTGCTTCGTTCTGTATGTAGTATCAAGCTTAGATCCCCAAAGTGTACATTTTATCAAATAAAAAGGAGAATGTGCTGTGTCATAGATTAACGTCTAAATATAAAAGAAAACTCATTAAAATTTGATATCAAATTATGCTCATTATACTGTTACGAATAAGTGATATAATCTTTGTCGAATTATTTAAAAAGTAAGATCACTATTATAATATATTACTCATCATTTGATAGGGATAGTTTCTTTATTCATTTTTGCTTGATAGAGCCTCAGAAAATCCTGATAATCTTTTAAAAGGTGTTCTTGGTCATCGGATGAATAAAAACTCTCTAGTTTGACATTAGTATAGAGGTCTGTTTCTCCTTCAGAAGCTAGAAGTTTGATGCTTGTTTCATAAGAATCCTCTCCGATTACCATCAAACTCCAGTCCTTAGCAAGTTTTTCCTCTATATTTGGAAATTGCTGACTTAATTTCAACTTTTTGATCTGTAGATTCTCTTCCCCTTGAATAAGGGTGAAGTTATGCGGACTGTTGACCAAGAGCAGGCCATACTTCTCTAGTTTGTCATCCAGATTGCTAGCACCATAGACAGGATACTTGTCACGGATACTCAGGGGCTTAAAATAATCTTCTAGATAAAAAGTCTGCCCGTTTTCAATATTCGTATAAAGAGTATAGATAGGGTTTTCCTGATCAGCATTCGAGTAATCTTTTTCCTGCTTACCGCCTGGTAGGTAGACTTCAAAAGCAAAATAATATTGACCATCCTGAGGATCTTGATATAGCTGATGGCTAACTTTCCCTGGTATAGCTTGACTATGCAGGCTTTGAGCCAATTGGACTAAATCGTAATCTTTATACAACTCTTCAAATTGGTTAAATAGCTTAATTTTTACATGGTTGCTATGTTTATTGTCCTTACTAAACGCCTGATAACTGTCGAAGTGAAAGGATCGATCAGTGTAATTCATTTCTTGCTGCAAGATATACTTATCAGACAAGATAGCAGAATTAGGATTTTTCACCATATAGATCTTGTCTTCAAGTTTTTCTATCTGAACAGCCTCATCTTTCGCTCTTGTAGCTTTCTTTTCTTGGGATTTTTTAGCCTGTCTTTGCTCAGACTGAATGGTCGTTTTTTCCCTCTCAGAAACATAAAAAGCCAAAAATAAACCAAGTGTAAAAGCCAAGGTATAGCCAGCAACATTCAAAAAGATTTTATTTTGAAAGCATTTTTTTATATTCATCACTATCTTCTGCACCTACTTTTCCTCCGGAACTTTTACTTGACGAAGCTGCCCGTCGATAAGGACATATATAATCCGACCAGATTTGATCATTTCATCGTGAGTCAAGCTAGGCACATCATTTGTCTCAAACAGTAATGAATCAAGAAGTTGATGGCCATTTTGTACTAATATTGGGGTCTCCCCTACTGCAAGATTACTATTGGTCCCAATCTGATTCACTATCATTTGCCCTTCTTCAAGACTAAATATGGAGAAGATTTTGTACAAGATCCCCTGATCCACAATTCCCTTAACGATATTCATATCGGATTCATCTAAATTATTGTTTGGTTTATATTGAAGCCAAGTGATATAGCGTGTCTCTCTCGGTTTACTGATTTTCGAATTATCAATCATCTTGCTGTAATCACTTACAGATTTTGTACCTAATTTATAAGATATAGATTTGTCGATACTGACTTGATCAAACTGCGCTTTCCTTATATAGGAATAATTGGACTCCATCAAACTTAGCCAATCTATTTGGTCATCTAGGTTTAAATTTTGGAGATAAACAGGTCCTTTTTTAAAATCAATGGTGACTATTTCTCCAGTGTCGATATCAAAACCAATAGGAATCATCCCTTCTATCGAATTAAGTTTGCCTTCTTCTTTCACTCTCTCCATGAAAAAATCATATGAAAGGGGAGTTGATAAATCTTTTGTCTGTTTTAAAGCCCAGTCGGCTTCATACTCTTGTTTCTGTTGAGCGGACCAAAAGGGATCCTCACCTGAATAATTGAAAAGATTGGCAAAATTAGAAGTTTGTTGAGTTGAATCTCCTTTATATTGAAACTGTGGATAGATAGTAAAACTACCTTTCTTAGCCATTTCAAAAACATGAGGATATTCTTGGTAGAGATTGATGAGCTCTCCACCCTGATATGGTCGCATTGTAATAACATCATCTGGGATTTTCGTTCTTTTTTTAGAATTATCATCTTTTTCAGCCTCAATAACGAAACTCAGGTTCTTCAAGCGCTCCGCAAAGACAGGATTGGCTCTGGCAATCGTCAATTCTCTATCACTCCTGCTAGTAATCTTTTCCTCAGATGAGGAGCCTATCAAGCGCGTAATGCGGCTTTCTAAAGTTTGTAAATCAATGATCAGTGAGAAGGTTCTCGAACCTCCATCAATTTCTTCCAGCCCTATTTCTAGATAGGGAGCTTTGATTGGTGAGTCAAAGGCATCTATTTTTGCTGTACTGATGATCTTATATTTCTTCTTTTCTTTTAGGAGGATATCTCTTACATCAATCTTTCTTAGTGACTGAATCCCTTCATCCTCTTTGTAAATATCAATTTGATAAAAATACTCTGACTTTTCTTTGTCATAAAATGCTTGCCCCTCAGAAGGATCCTGAGTTTTGGGAATGCGATAATTCTGAGCAATAATGTAGCCTTCCTTCTGCTGGACATCACCAAACATATCAATGGCCAAAGCAACATTTCCGATTTTTTGAAAATCTCTTACTTGCCCATAGGCGATTTGATATCTGGACTCGGTCAGTCTAGCATCTGCCTCGTTTCTGGCTGTAAGATGAGGGACGAGAGATTGATAGTAGACATGATAAGTTACTAGAGCAAGTAGAAAGAAACTCGATATTTTCAGGATTTTTTTGAGACGTGTTTGATTCATATTTTTCCCTTATAAAACTATAATAATACCATTTTATCATACTTTTCTTGTGCTTATGGCAGGAAGTTTACAAAAAATGATATAATGGTCCATAATCTATCTAAAAGGAGAATAGGATGAAGAAGCTAGAGAATTTCTCTTGGCAGATGTGGCAGATTTATGCTTTAGCCGCACTGGTCATTTTTCTTGTCGCTGGTACTTGTTCTTTCTTTTTCACAAAAGAAGCTGCTTATGTGGCAAAAGAAAGAACTTATGTCTATAAAGGAAAGAATCAGCGTTTAACAGATTATACAACTATTGGTGAGACCGAACCAGAATTCCCTATGATTGCTCTTTCTTTTAAAGAGAGCGACGAGTGGAGTCCGTATGATTTTGCTGTTGGACGGAAATTTTTAGCATTTCAGGATTCCAAGCAGTATGGAGGTAGATTGAAAGCAAAGGACAAAGAAGAATACTTCCGAATTCGTTATTATAAACTGGGTCAGGAGCAAGGGGATGGCCAAACGATTGATGTCTTGAAGCTCGTTCAAGATATGGGTTATGTCACCATAGAAGGCGAGATGGATAATCTTATGTATTCTGATGGAAAAGATGAATATGTAAAAATCCAGATAAAAGACAATGATGAAATCTATGTAAACCTAACCAATAAAAAAGCAACAAAAAAACGGCCCCAAGAAGAAATTCATTTCGGATATGGAGGGCTCTATCGAGTACTTTCCAGTCCATCATTTATTACAGAGGCATATAAGGATGATAGAATAAATGTATCCATCTATTGGGCCGCTTTGTTTAGTTACGATTACCAATCACGTTTAACGGATAGTGATTCTGATGATAGCAATAGCAAACCAGAGGATAGCCCGACACTTTCAATGTTGAAAAAATATGGCTTTATAGTGGTTTTAAAAGAAAATATGCCCCTAAACGATAGTATTACCCTAACAAAAATGTTTTTCCCCGATGCCGACTATTTTTACTGGAGCATTGACGAGAAGTATACAAAGAGTGGCAAAGAAGAAATAATCCGTACTGAAGAGGAGTTCAAGCAAGTCATTAAGGAGGAAGTCATTGAAAAAGATTTTAAAGATTGATTCGGATAAGGTTAAAAGCGTACTGGTACTTGCATGTTTTCTAGTAGTCTCATCTTTGTTTTTCTATCGGAATCTAGAAGCTAATCTCAAAGGCTTTTACGCCAATCGCAATTTTTTTGGAGAAATTAAGATAACTGGCTTTTCCTGGGCTGAACAAAATTGGGGCATAGATGTCAATTATACCTATACTGAAAAAATTAAGGACAAAACCATTTCTGTTCCTGTAAAAAAATCGGTCTGCTTCAAACAATTAGTCATGCCTTATTACGACAAGATGGATGTAGACGAGTGGAGGGACCCTATATCTGAGTTAGGATCGACTTATGATGAATCTATCAGAGTATATGCGCCAATTCTTGAAAAAGCTTTAGAAATTAGCCCTGAGCGAACTAAATTGGAAGAGTCTCTGACGAGAAAATTAAATCAGGCTTCACATCTAAAAGGGGGAACTGTTAAGCTGAGAAGCACTCTATCTGACAAAAATAGGTTTATTAAAGGTATAGTCTGGTATAGCGATCGTGTGGAAGATGCTGTTAGGAATAATCATTCTATTTTTAAAGAATTGTACGATTTGCCTTTAAATGATGCCTTATCATACAGAGCAGTCTATGTTCAAATTATCTTGCCAGAAGAAAGATACAAGGAACATTTTTATCTAAGAGAACAAATCCAACAGTTACTAGAACAATTAAGCTTACCTGATGGAACCTATGTATTGGGAACGATTGATGAGGAAATTGATCATTATGTTGAGGTTGAGCATGGAAAAATTAGAGAAGGGAGATAGACATGTCAGACAATAACGAGAGAAGGAAAGCAGGTTTCTCTTGGCAAAGAGGATTATTGATTGTATTTTATCTGGTCATCCTTGGCCTACCGTTTTTAAACGATAGATCATTTCCAATTTATATTTTTCAAAATGAGGGGTCTATTTTTTGGGGAAAAGATTTTAGAAATTTAACTGGTTCCTATTTTTTAACTTGTTTTACCTTATTTTCCATTTTGCCTGCCCTAGCTCTTTTATTAAAATTCATTTTGAAAAAGAGAGGCTATCCTTTTATAGCAAGCCTACAATCCTTCCTACTTTTCATATCTAGTTTTATCTTAATGATGTATACCCTGTTTTCCATCACTATTCAAAGAGATATTTATAGGCTAGATTGGGGTTTTTACTCTTGTCAAATCATTCTTCTAATTTATATTTTTAATGATTTGCACTTTCTGAGAACTAGAATTAAAAGTAAAACATAACTGTCCCCATCAAAAAATAACTATCTTATCAATCTCCACGTAAAATAGATCGTAAAAAGTGTATTAGTTAGTAAGGTATGACTCCATAGAAGTCATACCTTTTTACATTTCTTGCGGCTTGTTATAGTTATACCAGTCAATATAATTTCAATCCATATTTTTTGATAATAGCTTTCATCCTACTACTCTGTTCGCTGAGATAGTCTTCCAACACCTGCAATTTAAATTCAAGAGAATACCTTGTAAATTTACTTTCTTTTTTGCCCTTGAATTGTCAAATTAAGTGCACAATTTTACCATAAAATACTTCATAAGGAATTTTCCAGTTAGGTGATCTCTACTCTAATTTATGCCTCACTCCTCAAAATTGTCTCTATATTTCCTTTTCAAAAGTATTTCGATCTTATCCATTCCACACTCTTTCCTTAAAGAAAATTTAACTTTTTCTTAAAGCTAACTGATATCAGCTAGCTTTAAGCCGCAGTCTGTATACTTTCTACAAATCATCTAAGAAAGAGGTACTGATTATGGACTATCTAGTGATTCCGGCTTACGAGCCAGATTTTAACCTGATCCGATTGCTGAAAAAAATCAAAGAAAAAAGTCAGATGGAACTGATTGTGGTTAATGATGGCAGCTCCTCCAAGGCAAAAGTCTTGTTTGAACAGGCTGAGCAGTACGCTACTGTCCTCCATCACGCGAACAATAAAGGCAAGGGACAAGCACTAAAAACTGCCTTCACCTATATCCAGTCTATGGTTCAATACGGAACGGTTATCACAGCAGATGCGGACGGCCAGCACAAGGTCTGGGATATTTTCCGCGTAGCGAGCAAGGCTTCTGAAAATCCCAATCAGCTGATTCTGGGCGCACGCGCCTTTACTGGTAAGGTGCCTCTGCGCAGCCGCTTCGGCAACAGTCTGACTCGAGCTCTCTTCAAAGCCCAAACTGGCGTGGATGTTTCCGATACTCAGACAGGCTTACGAGCCTTTACGACCAACATGATTCTCTTTATGCTAAAGGTAGAAGGTCAGCGCTATGAGTATGAAATGAACATGCTCCTAGAAGCCAGCAAGGAATATCCCATTTTGGAAGTGCCCATTGAGACGGTCTATATCAATGACAATCAAGGATCCCACTTCCGGCCGATTCGGGATGGGCTCATGATTTATAAAAATATTTTTAAATTCGCTCTGACTTCTCTCAGCAGTTTCGTCGTTGACTACAACGTCTATGCTCTGGCTCTCTTGTTTTTAACTGCTGTGCCGACCAGCCTGAGAATTCTTCTAGCTAACGGAATTGCCCGCGTGACCAGCTCAATCTTTAACTATTCGACCAATAAAAAGCTGGTCTTTAAGAACGACGACAGTATACTCAAGACAGGAACCGGCTATTTCAGCCTAGCTGTAATGCTCTTTATCTTAGATACACTGCTAATTCGCCTCTTCTATGCTGTCTTTGGGCTCAATCTTCTGCTTGCCAAGATTATCGTCGGACTGCTACTCTTCACCATCTCTTGGATGGTCCAAAAGAGATTTATTTTTAAGGAAAGGACACACACCGCATCATGAAATTTTTAAAAAAACGCTATGCCTACGCCTCCATTTTCGGGCTGCTTCTGACAGCTTCTTTCAGCTACTCCATGCTGAAAACCTTCGTCATCGCAGAGACCATTTCCACGGTTTCAAGTACGAGTTCGTCGTCCAATGCTGAGGCTGCCAGCAAGGCTGCGGAAACAGCAACTGTGACGGATACCAGCTATTCAGACGACAACATCTCGGTCACATTGACTGAAAAGACCGTCAGCAACACCCAAATCTACATCGCCGATGTGACCGTCAGCTCTGCTGAATACTTGAAAACAGCCCTCGCCAACAACACTTACGGAACCAACGTTACGGCCAAGACTTCAGAAACGGCAGCCAATAACAAGGCTATCTTAGCTGTTAACGGCGACTACTACGGGGCTAATTCAACCGGCTATGTCATCCGCAACAGCGTCGTCTACCGCGATACCGTCCGAGAAGACTCCAGCAATGGTGATTTGGCTATTTACAAAGACGGCTCCTTCAAGATTATCTATGAAGACCAAGTCACTGCAGACCAGCTGGTCGAAGACGGTGTGGTCAATCTCTTGGCCTTCGGCCCATCTCTTGTAGAAAATGGTGAGATTGTCGTTGATACCAAGTCCGAAGTCGGCCAGTCCATGGCTTCCAATCCGCGGACAGCTATCGGTATCATTGATGAAAATCACTACATCATCATCGTTTCAGACGGACGCACCTCAGAAAGCGAGGGACTTTCCCTCTACCAGATGGCAGAAATCATGAAATCTTATGGTGTCAAGACTGCCTATAACCTCGACGGCGGCGGTTCCTCTACACTTTACTTTAACGGTCAGGTCATTAACAAACCTACAACCAACGGAAACACTATCTCAGAAAGGTCGGTGAGTGATATTGTCTACATCGGTTACTAATCCCAGCAAAAAACGTTTTATAAAAACGGCCCTTATCTACACACTATTAACGATTTTCTTCTTTGCTTTCAGCAGAATCTATGAATCCTTCAGCTTCGGGGAAACATCTATCCATATGCACTATCTTTTTGCCCTTCCTCTAGTGGGTGGCATCCTACTCCTGCTCTTCATGAAGGTCATCCCTAACCTCTCTCGGCTCAGCCTCAACCTCTGGAACTCAGCTGTAGCCATCATGACAGTCGGCATGCTCTTCCGTGGTATCGTCAATCTGTCTGGCCGCTCCACGACACTGGATATGCCCTACTGGCACCTAGGAGCAGCCTTTGTAGCTCTGGCACTACTCTCCATGGTCTTTACTCGAAGTGAGTGGAATAAAGAATGCCAAGCACAGCCAATACCTAGCAAAAAAGAAGACGCAGAACTAAGTCGCCGTGAAACCTACAGCCAAGTATAAACCAAAAAACTCAGAAAAATGAGGTTTTTATTCTAGTGACAATCCTTCTGAACTCTCATTATTATGAACGCTCTGCTTCTTCATTCACACTCATACACATCACCCGTCAGCGGGTCAATGACTTCTGCCAGCTTAAAATGTCCCTGCTCATAATGGTAATGACAAATGGCGCAGTTGCTAAAGCGCACCTTGGGGTCCAGAGATTGAGCCGCAATCTTGAGATAGAAGGCCCACATGGCACCGCCGTGGCTAACAGCCAAGACTGGCTCTGCTCCTGCCTGCTCCATAACCTCGGTCAGAGTGACTAGCATGCGCTCACCGACTTGGTCCACACCTTCTCCGCCATAAGGAACGAAAAGATCTTCAAATGACGTAGCTCCTGGTCGAAATTTCGGCTGCAAACGTTCAGGCTGAGCTTCAAAAAGACCAAAATTCCATTCTTTAATGCCCCTGAGGCGAGTATAGTCGGTTCGGCCGGAGACGAGTTCTAAGGTATCAGAAGCTCGCTCCTGAGTGGACGAGTAGAGATGACCAAAACGAATGCCCCGCTCTTGCAAATAAGCTCCCGCCTGCCGTGCCTGATCTTGTCCCAGTTCAGTCAGAGGGGAGTCACAAGCTCCCTGCACTAAGCCTTCTTGGTTGAAAAAAGTCTGTCCATGCCGCATCAAATATAAATCTTTCATTTTCCCTCCCAATTGCTAAAATCGTGACCAATCACTTCTTCTAGGTAGAATTGGTCATGTTCAAAAGTAAATTTCAAAATCCCGCAGTTGGTCATGTGACCTAGATCATCCAGACGCCAGTTTTTCCGCCAAGCTCTGGCAAAATTGGCCATAGCTGCACCATGAGAGACCATGAGCACGGACTGGCCATCTGTCTCTTGCATGAGCTGAAGAATGGTCGTAGCCATGCGCTCCCTGACCTGATCTTGTGATTCACCGCCATAGGTCACAAAGAAATCTTCATAGGGCAGGGGTGGATTAAGGTCTTCGCTTTCCCCTTCAAAAGTGCCAAAGTTCCACTCCTTGAGTCCCTTGACACGCTTATAGGGAAGCTTCCCGTCTGTTACCAATTCCAAGGTATCACAGGCCCGCTCTTGAGTAGAACTATAAGCATCATCAAATGTAATACCGGCATCCTTAAAATATTGCCCTGCCACCTTGGCCTGATAGATGCCAAAATCGGTCAGAGGAGCATCACACCAGCCCTGCACCTTATGGCGCAGATTAAAAAGCGTCTGCCCATGCCGCATCAGATAAAGAGTTTTTGCCATCATTCATATCTCCTTTAGATGAGTTCTAACTTTTCAAAGGCCTTGTAGAGACCGTCTTGGCTGACCGAGTCTGTCACCATATCGGCCATAGCCTTGATTTCCTCTCCGCCATTGCCCATAGCGACCCCGACCTGACAATAGTCCAGCATAGGAATATCAACCTTGGCATCACCGAAAGCCAGAGTATCTGCCCTGTCAGCATCCAGATGCTTCAGGAGAACCTCAATAGCATGCGCCTTGGTAATGTCTTTGACACCTAGGTCACCAAAGAGAGCATGCTCGCCCTTACCTCCCCAAGTACCTGCCTTGAGCTCAGGAAAAGCCCGTTTGGAGTCCAGATGATCTTGGTAGCTTCTGAGAATAAAGCTGACTTTGTTCAGGTCGTCCCGATAGAGATCCCCACCATAAACCAGACCGTGAAGAGCTTCTTCTGCCTCCATATTTACAACTTTTTCTGGATTAACACCTTTTCCAAGAACATAGGTCTGAAGCACTGGTCGAGCTGCTTCGCGGAATCCTTTGCTTGCAAATAGACCGTTATTACTCTCTAGGTAAAACTCTAACCCCCGCTCCTGAAGCCAGTCGACTAGCCTTTTCGCGATATCTCGCGAAATCAGCTGGTGCAGAACAACCTCCCCTTCATGCTCCACATAGGAGCCGTTGCCACCAATCATACCATCAAAGCCGATATCCCAAATTTCCGGCAGCATTTCAGCCTTACTGCGGCCGGTACAGACATAGACTAGATGACCCTTTTCCCGCGCTTGTCGAATAGCAGTCACAGCAGACTCTGGTATATGATTATCATAGTCAATGATGGTCCCATCCACATCCAGAAAGATGATTTTTCTCGTCATAAAACTTCCTCTTCCTCGCATTTACCGATTACTTTTTTCTAATAATCCAATCTGGCAAATGCTTTCTTCATTTTTTACAAATTCTCTCACTTTTGGCCAATATTATTTTACGAACTCTCTATCCTATTATATATCTTTTCGAAAGCCTTTTCCTATAGAATTATCAGAGATATTGGTACTATCCTTTCTTTATTCAGAGAAAAAACAAGAAGGACAGCTTTTAATCAGCTTGTTCCTTCTGCTTTTTTTATTTCCCATCTTATCTACTCATCCTCTGCTTCAAACAGCCAGAGTTTGGAATCAAAGTCGTAGCTCGTCTTTTGTTCAGAATCCTCTAAAAGCTGACCGCTGGAAGCGTCCGTGGTGACCAGCCCAACTCGCATAAGCTCAGCCCCTGTATAGACACTCCCCTCTAACCGATAGACTTTATCCACAACTAGTCCTTTCAGTTGCAAGCGCTGATGAGAGCGATTGACTTGATTGAGAACCTTGAAAGTGCCTAAAAGTGCCGTGTTCTGATCCTGACTGACAACCATCCAAGTTGTCTGCCCATCTCCCTTAAATGGCGACTGCAGTCGATAAAAAGTTCCATTATGAATCAGCTCTCGATGGCGCTTGTAAAAAGCTATTTGTTCCCTGACTTCAGCCAATTCTTCTAGGCTTAGCTGATTAAGATCCAGCTCATAGCCAAAGGAACCGAAAAAGGCGACATTCCCCCGCGTCTTCAACGGAGTCAGACGATTGGTCTGATGATTGGGCACGATGGAGACATGGGCTCCCATGGACGAAAGAGGGTAGAGAAGACTGGTTCCATACTGGATTTTCAAGCGCTCGATTGCATCTGAGTCATCGCTGGTCCAAGCCTGAGGAGCATAGTAGAGCATACCTGGATCAAAGCGACCCCCACCTGAAGAGCAGGACTCAAATAACAGTCTCGGATAGCGACTGATCAAACGCTCATACAAGTCATAAACACCCAAGACATAGCGGTGAAAAATCTCTCCTTGCTGATCAGCTGGCCAGGCAGCTGAGAAGACATCCGTCAGAGGGCGATTCATATCCCATTTGATATAATCAAGCTGCGCTTCCTCGATAACCGCTGACAGACGCTCAAAAATCTCATCCACTACTTCCGGCCGAGAATAGTCCAAAACGAACTGATTCCGACCATGGTGGGACTGTCTATCTGGCACTGCCAGCAGCCAGTCAGGATGACTTCGGTAGAGTTGGCTGTCCTTATTGACCATTTCCGGCTCAAACCAAAGACCAAACTTCATGCCCAAACCGTGAATTCGCTCTGCTAGCGAGCCCAGCCCCTGCGGCAGCCTTTCTGGATTGACAAACCAATCCCCAAGCCCAGCGCGGTCGTTAGTCCGCTGGCCAAACCAGCCGTCATCTAGCACAAAGAGCTCCACTCCTACTTCCTGAGCCTTTTCAGCAAGATCCAGCAGCTGATTCTCACTAAAGTCAAAATAGGTAGCTTCCCAGTTATTGATGAGAACAGGACGCGCTCGCTCGCGCCAGTAGCCCCTAGCTAGGCGTTGACGAAATAGCTGATGAAAGACTTGACTCATGCCGTTGAGGCCCCGCTCAGAGTAAACCAGCAGAGCTTCTGGACTGGTAAAGGACTGGCCCGCAGCCAGCTTCCACTCAAAACCGAAAGGATTAATGCCTAGCTGCAGCCGAGTCACATCATAGGTATCCACCTCAGCCTGAATGAGAAAATTGCCTGAATACACCAAGGCAGCTCCTAGCACTGGACCTGAAAACTCAGTCGTTTCCGAGCGCTTAAGAGCTACAAAAGGATTGTGATGAGGACTGGAAATGCCGCGGGTTGACTCAATAGACTGAATCCCCTGCTGAAGCGGACGCTCCTTGATATAGCGTTCCCGAGCCCATGCTCCTGATAGCTGCAGCCAGTCATAGTCAGCATCTGGCAGATCCAGCGACAGACTAGCTAGGGATTCCAAATAGCAAGTTTCCCTGCCTTGATTAATCATTTTGCTAGAGCGAGCGAGAACGGGCCAATCAGCAAAAATCGTATAAAACAGCTGAACTTCCACTTCTGTCACCGCATCTCGCAGGGTTAGAATAAGAGTCTTCGCCTCCGTTTGAGCCTCAGTATAAGTAGCTGGCAAACCCTCTAAAGCTGGCTTAGCATCTGCCATCTGATGACTGACGTAAACAAAATCAGTAATTCGCGAGCCATTTTCCTGTCGCAGACAGATAGCGGGATGGCGAAAGTCTGTCGTGCCGTATTCTGGAAATTCCTGCCGTACATGCTCCAAAGAATAGCGCAAATCCCTTTCTTTCCGATAGGTCGTCATGGGCCGATGCTGCAGCTCCACCAAATAAGAATAATCCCGCTCCGGTACCGCCGTGCCGTAGTATAGCTGCAAGAGTTTACCATCCTCCGAAACCCGAAAGATATAAGAAATCTCGCCATTAGTCAGATGAAATTGCCTGCACTCTTCGTTAAACAAAATACTCGCCTTATTCATGGTCTTCTCCTTTCACAGTCTGCAAGCCTGTTTCTCCTTTCATTATAAAAAAGGCTCCCTCTTTTGGTAAGCCTTTCTTTCTAGTATTATTTATCCAAATGTGACTTTTTACAGCTCCTGCCCCAGATGAGAGCTAGCCTTGCGAAAATTCAAGGGCGACTGGCCACGCGCCTTCTTGAAGGCTTTTGAAAAGCTCTGTGTTCCGGCAAAGCCTGTCTTATTGGCAATCTCTTCCACCGAAAGCTGGCTGCTCGTCAGCAGATCAGCTGCCATATTGAGCCGCAAGTCATTGCTGTACTCCTTAATCCCCTTGCCTACTTCATCCTTGAAAAGCCGAGATAGGTAGGAAGGGTGCAACGCCAATTTCTGCGCCAGCTCCTGCACAGATAGACTTTCTGGCAGATAGCTGTTCAGCAACTCCAAGACCTGCTGAACATAAGGATTGATTCGACGGCTTTCCGTGATTAAAAAGGTCTGCTTGAGACGCAGGGATAAGAGTTCTAAAAAGCGATAAACTTGCCTTTGCAGAGCCAGTTCAGCTGTTATTCCGCTGCCCTCATAAGCCAGACTTTCAAAGGCCAAGGCCTTAAATTCCTGCAAAGAGGTCAGCTCAAAAGACCACTGGCCAGACTGCAAGCCCAGAGCCTGCAGATAAGGAGGCAAGAGGCGCCCACCCAGTCCCATCCAGACATAAGACCAAGGCTCTTCTCCATCAGCCCGATAAAAGACCGACTGACCCGGTGGCACCACAAAGCCCTGCCCTTCCTGCAAATCATAGCGCTGATTGCCCACGGAGTAAGTCCCCCGTCCCTCCAGTACGATATGAATGACATAAACATCCCGGACAGCCGGCCCAAAGCTATGATGGGCTTCCGTTTTTGAATAACCACAGAAGGCAAAAAAACAATCTTCTTGGCCAAACTGCATAGACTTAACCAAGGTCAGCGAATGCTCCATCAGCTTCTCCTTAGATTTGGATAATTTTTTTATCCTTATTATAAAACAAAAACCACTAAACAGCAAATGAATCTGATTAGTGGTTTCTTCATTCATCTTAGAAAGATTGGACGGATGGGTTATGATTAAAGAGGGCATGGGTAGCCTTATAGATATGGTAGGCTGTTGCAGCATTATTCATAGTGTAAAGGTGTATGCCCGCTACATCTTGGGTCACCAAGTCAACAATTTGGTCCACAGCATAAGCCAGACCAGCTGCTCTCAGAGACTCTGGATCATGTTCGTACTTATCCAGAATAGCCCGGAATTTTCTTGGCAGCTTGATATTCTCGCATGTCTTAAGCAGGCGGAGAGCCTGATTACGATTGAGAATCGGCATAATCCCAGCATGGATGGGCACTTCAATACCAGCTAAAATGCACTTGTCCTGAAAGTCGTAAAAGCGCTCATTGTCAAAGAAAAGCTGGGTCACCAGGCTAGAACAGCCAGCATCGACCTTTTTCTTCAGATTTTGAATATCCGAAATCTGATTTGGCGAATCTGGATGGCCCTCCGGATAGCAGGCTCCGATGATGTCAAAATGCGGTGCTTCTGTCTTGATGTATTCAATCAAGTCAGTCGCATAGGTAAAATCATCCTTAGGCGCCACATCTGGAAAAATATCCCCTCGCAAAGCTAAAATCTGATGGACACCAACCCGATCCAGGGACTGCAAAATGTTGGACACCATGTCCTTGGTCAGATAAACCGCGGGTAAGTGAGCAATCGTCGGAATCTTGAGGTCGTTGGCGATGAACTCAGTCAAACGAACCGTCGTCTCCTCAATGTCAAACTTATTATTGCTGGCTGTCACACTGATAAAGTGAGGAGCCAAATCTTGCATCTCTCTCAATGCCTGAAAAATCTTATCATTGCCTACTGCCGGATTGGGAGGAAATACTTCAAATGAGAGACTGGGTGTATGACGACGAACCATATAACAAAAAGTTCCTTTCAATGATGGTAGCAATAGCCGAGGACAATCCTACAAAAACAGCTCCTGCAGGATTGTCAGCTCCGCTTCAATTTTTGGGGTATCCTCCATCCAGATCAACTTTTGAGGTTCGAGGAGGATTATTTCAGGTGTTGTCTAGCTGCTTTAGCTGCTTCTACTAAGCGCTCCAAGCTAGCCTTAGTTTCTGGGATACCACGAGTTTTAAGACCACAGTCAGGGTTGATCCAGACCTTGCTGCTTGGCACCTTAGCCAAGATGGCTTCAATCGTATGGTCGATTTCCCCCTCATTTGGCACACGCGGTGAGTGGATATCGTAAACTCCAGGTCCTACTTCTGTCTGGAAGTTCTTAGCCTTGAGCTCATCCAGGATTTCCAAGTTAGAGCGACTAGCTTCAAAGGAAATCACGTCCGCATCCATGTTGTCGATCGCAGGGATGATATCTGTAAATTCTGAGTAACACATGTGAGTGTGGATTTGTGTGTCTGGCGCTACTGTAGAGTGTACCAAGCGGAAGGCTGGAATTGCCCAGTCAAGGTAATCTTCATACCAGTCGCTGCGGCGGAGTGGCAATTTCTCACGAAGAGCAGCCTCGTCGATTTGGATAATCTTCACGCCAGCAGCTTCAAGGTCAAGCACTTCATCCTTGATTGCCAAGGCGATTTGAAGGGTAGAATCCTTGATAGAGATGTCTTCACGTGGGAAGGACCAGTTGAGGATGGTTACAGGTCCAGTCAGCATGCCCTTAACAGGTTTGTCTGTACGGCTTTGCGCATAGCTAGACCATTTTACAGTGATTGGGTTGAGACGAGTCACATCACCCCAGATGATTGGTGGTTTCACCCCACGCATACCGTATGATTGTACCCAACCATTCTTAGAGAAGAGGTAACCTGACAGGTTTTGACCGAAGTACTCAACCATGTCATTACGCTCGAACTCACCGTGCACCAGCACGTCAAAGCCGACTTCTTCTTGCCACTTGATCCATTCATCAATCTGCTCAGCCAAGAACTTGTCATAGTCTTCTGCTGACAGCTCGCCCTTGCGGAAAGCCAAACGTTTAGCACGGACTTCCTTAGTTTGAGGGAAGGAGCCAATTGTCGTAGTTGGCAACGGTGGCAGATTGAGTGTCTTGTGCTGGATTTCCTCACGCTCTGCAAAGACCGGCAGGCGAGTGTAGTCTGCATCTGTCAAGCCAGCGATGCGAGCAGCCAGCGATGCATTTTGCCCAACACGCTCTGCTGCAAAGAGAGCTTTGTTAGCAGCAAGTGCTTCTGCACCACCGCCATTACGGATAGCATCCAAGTCACGGATTTCATCCAATTTTTCCACCGCAAAGGCAAAGTGGTTCAAGATTGCTGGTTCAAATTCTTCGTTAGCAGTCGTAAATGGCACATGGAGCAGCGAACATGAGCTTGTCAAGACGATGTTTTCAGCTGGGATTTGCTCAAGAACAGCCAAGCTCTTTTCGTAGTTGTTGCGCCAAATGTTTTTACCGTTGACGATACCCGCATAGAGTGTCTTATCAGCTGGGAAACCACCTTTAACAAGGTCAAAAGTTTTCTTGCCTTCTACAAAGTCCAGACCAATCGCATCTACTGGCAGCTCTACAAGGTCTGCATAGATGTCACGAACGTCACCAAAGTAGGTTTGAACCAAGACTTCCAAGCCTTTCTTGTCTGCCAAAAGCTTCTTATAAAGGTCCAAGAAGAGAGCTTTTTCTTCTGCTGACAGGTCTTTGACTAGACTTGGCTCATCCAGCTGGATACGATCTGCGCCAAGCTCTGCTAATTTTGCAAAAACTTCTTGATAAGCTGCAGCTAGTGCATCTACAAAGTCAGCTGCCGCCACACCGTCTTCAAAGTCAGATACTTGCAGGAGGGTGAATGGGCCAACCACAACTGGACGGGTTACTAAGCCCAACTCTTTCGCTTCTGCAAATTCATCAAAAATCTTATGCCCAGCCAGCTTGACTTGGGTTTCTTTTTCAAATTTAGGAACGATGTAGTGGTAGTTAGTGTTGAACCATTTCTTCATCGGAAGGGCACGTACATCCCCTTTTTCTCCTTGGTAACCACGCGCCAAAGCAAAGTAGCGCTCAAGGTCAGTCAATTCCAAGCCTTGCACAGATGATGGCACCACGTTAAAGAGGAAGGCTGCATCCAGCACATTATCATAGTGAGAAAAGTCATTAGACGGAAGCTCTGAAATTCCTTTTTCCTTAACAATATTCCAGTGCTTAGCGCGCAGCTCTTTGGCCGCAGCCAGAAGCTCTTCTACTGAGATTTCATGTCTAAAGTATTTTTCAGTTGTAAATTTCAATTCGCGGAATTCACCCAAACGTGGGAAACCAATGATAGTCGTTGACATAAACGTCCTCCAAAAATTGTTGTTGAAACTATCTTAACAGAAAAGAACCCGTCTGTATAATTGTAAAAAATTAAGATTTGGTATAGTTTTAAACTATATCCTTATTATGGACAAAAGAAAAGGATTTGAGATAAGTGTCTCAAATCCCTTAGTATCAACTGTTCAAACCTATCAATCTCAACACAAGGTAAAACCCTCGCAAGACTTTTCTAGTTACCTATGACTTGTTATTAGAAAAGACTATAGCTTGTTTTAAATTTAGTATTTTTTGATTTTCTTATCGTTTTTCCAAAATAAGCGAATTATGAGCGGAATTTGAGCGAATAAAGAGCGTCTTTTGTAGAGCCTGATTTTTCTAACAAACCTTGATTGACAGTTCATCAAATATCTGAATAAGTCTCTACTAACAGCAGAATTTTTCTCAAAACTTCTTGTTTCTTCCGTTCACGAGTTCCTTGTCTACTAGAAATTGGTGGAGTAATCAAATCCAAATCAGTCCCGCTGTTTTCAGCATAACCATGTTAGATTACCCTATCTACGAATAATTGATAGTCAGCTACAAGCTTCTTAGTCTCAGCTAGGTCATGAATCGCAATTGTCTTACGCTCCTTACCATTTCTGCTTCCCTTATTGAATGTACTATCTTTTCTATTTTAACATATTTTTAAAAAACCGAACTATGGGGGATAAGTGCCTTATAGCTTGATATAAAAGTGAGAATACCTAGTTATTTTTGTTATGTATTAGAAATAGTCTTTAAGTAATCCATGAAATCTGGATGAACAAATATCTGTCTCTCAGCGTGCTTAGCTTGAAGATTATTAACTGAGTTTACAAAAGGAATATCATGATTCGAAAGAAATCTTAATGTATTATTCAAACTTTTCATATTTCCTCCCCAAAAGTTCCTTGGTACTATTTTAATAAGAATTTTACTGGATAATGGATAGTAAATAAATGTATCATCTCTTCCCACCCCGTTATCAGCGTAAGAAACTGAATTACTAATACAATTATACATCACAACCGGAGAGTCACTCGTAATAAATGGAACACTAGAATTATTGAAATAAATTAACCAAATTTTATCAGCTAATACCTCAGAAAGTTTATCCAATCTACCTTTCTCTGCAATTAACGGAATAGTCATATCTCTTATAAAATCATTTTTATTATTTACAAAGTCATCTAATATGCTTTTTATTGTTTCTGGATGTAATTCAAACCGTTGTGATGTTTCGTTGATTGTTTCGTCAAACATAATTTCCCCATGCTTAAACCTAAGTTCTAAAAATCCTGGTACTCTTAATATTTGAAAAGAGATCATTTTAGATAACGAAAGAATCTGAGAAGCTGTTAGAATGTCATTCTTTTTATTAGATAATGTTAGTGAAGCAATTATACCAGCCATCTCGGGTCTATATAAAGGTTCAATCTCTCTGGAGAAATAATTCTCCCAATATTTCGGATTGACTTTATCGCTAACATCATAAAAGTTTTTCCTGAACGCAACATTATCAACTGAATCTATAAAAATTTTATTAAGTTTAAATTGTTTAACTGCTATATTATAGCCTTTATTATTAAGATTTTTCTTACCAAATCGTTTTAAATAACTTTTAGGAACAACGTGCTGTTTTATATTTGATTTAATCATATTCCTTCTATCTATCTAGTTCACACAAGCCGACTTCTCGGAAATGAGATAGTATATCTTCTGAACTTAATTTTCCTGTTTTAAACTGTTCAAACATTTTTAAGAAAATAAGACTATCTATTATCAACACATTATTAGCCGCATTGCTGGCTACTTCAATAACATTATTGCTAACAGGTAGCCGTTCCTCAGGTTTTGTATCCTTAAATCGATTCACTATGATTATCTTTTTAATTAAATCTGCACCAACTTCTTTTGTTTCTTCATAAATATGTCCGTGAGTTACTAATTGTGAAATATTTGATTTTTTTACATCTTTTGTTAACCCTTTAAATTCAAAAATGTAATGAATCCCATCTTTCTCGAAAGAATAATCTTCATTTTTATTGTCTTCAAATTCATTTTGAACATCACACATTTTTTCTAACATCTCTATCAAAATTGATTCTAATTCTGGTCCTGATTTAAATAAGATTGATTCAAAATGTTTATTTTCACGAATAATTTCTTTTGAAATTTTTATTTTATCTTTAGACTCTTCAATCTTTTTATTTTCAATTTGTATAACTTCTGACTGCTTACTATCATCAAAGAATTGTAAATCTTGAAACCAATCAGGTTCCTTCTCTTCAGATTCATCTATCAATACATTTTGTATTAAGACTAGTAATTCATCATTATTATTAGCTTGTAGAGTAGTTAATGAATACTTGCCATGTGATACAAATACTAATTTTTCGCTTCCGTCTGAATAGGCCATATCCTCTGGTAGATTATAACCGTCATAATAATTCTCCCCCATTTTTGAATCAAAATAAAAATCAGCTGATAGTTTTGTACCTAACAAATTTGTATGAGTTTTTTCGTAATACAAATCAATATCTATTGGTATAACTTTTTCTAAATTTTTAACTAAATAAGTAATAATATCTTTAAGTTGACTCTTAATTAGAAATTCTTTAGAACTCATGCTATTTCGTCTATCATAATATGTTTTAAAGTAGATATTAGGAGGTAAAATATATAAAAATTTTGTCTTCGAAGAGTTATCAATACTCGTTGATAATGTTCCAAAGTCATTATCGCAGTCTAGCCTTTCAAAATCCGTGATAGAAGAATGGTTTAACCAAATTGACGAACTAGTCAAATCGATAATATTTAAATCATAGGAATCTAATGAATGGGCCTGTCCAAATGAATTACACTCCGTTACACTATAATTATTTTCATTACGCCCATTATAATTTATCAACTGTATCTGCATTCTTTTCCTTTCTATCTTACATCGAATCTATTTTCTCTTTTTAATTTTCCTACTAAAATTATACCACGAATCTACCAAAAAACGCCTTTAGATAATAATATATCTAAAGACGTTTGTTTTTATCCAGCTACTTGTGTAGTTTCCTCTTCTTTCACTTTCTTATCCTTCTTACTCGAACCAGCCAATCGGCGTTTACTATCTCGGATTGTGTTGAGATCTTTAAGGAGTTTGGTTAGGTGTTCTTTTTCTGGATAGGCTTCTGCGCTAGCTGCGGTATAGCGCAGAAAGAGGTCATAGATGCTGGTTAGTTCGGTACGGACTTGTCTGGTCTTGCCGACTTCCTTGGCAGACTTATGCGCACGCGCCTGACTTTCCACTTGAGCATTTACTACTACCGTTTTCTATGACACTTACTTTGAGAGAATCTTTTGGCAGGATCAGGAACAAAAACAGCCGTCAGAATGAAGCCGATAAACTTTATTTCTTCACCTACCTGTGTCCCCTTCGACTTCCTTCTCCACAACAAATTCTCTAACCAAGCGGTAGATAACTGCGAATATAGGAGTGAAGAAAATCATGCCGACCAAGCCAAAGAGGTTACCCCCAATCAGGGCTGCAGCAAGGGTAAAGAGAGTTGGGAGACCGACGGACTGGCCGACCACACGCGGATAGATGATGTTACCCTCAATCAGCTGCACCAGCTGAAAGACTGCGATTGAAAGAAGGGCTTTCCAAGGGCTGTCGGTAAAGATAAAGATAGCGCCCAGAGCACAAGCCGAGAAAGGTCCAATGTAGGGAATGAAAGAGAGTACTCCAGCCAAAACCCCTGTCAGGGCAGCGTAAGGCAGGCCTGTCAGAGAATAGGCGATAAATACCAAGACACCGACAATGACGGCCTCAATCATCTGCCCCATCAGAAACTTATCATAGGTCTCAACAATGACAGAGCCTACATAGGATAGGCGTTTCACAGCCTTCTCAGGAAGCAGGACCTGTAAGAGACGGCTAGTGATCGTCTGCAAATGCTCCTTGCTGCTCAAGAAGGCAAACATAAGAAAGATGGACATGATGACAGAGAAGAAATTACCAAAAATAGCAGAAATATTGCCTGTCAGACTGCCCAACAGGGAGATGGCTCTGTTGACAATACCACTGTTTTGCAGTTGCTTGGTCAAATCTTTTAGCTGGCTAGAGGAAAGCAAGCCAGACTGCTGCAGCCACTTGGCTAGCTGAGGCGCTACCTTGCCGATGGTCGCGCTCAGCTGATTGACAGCTGTGGTCAGAGTCGGCACGACGATAGAGACAATCCCCGTCATAATGAGAGCTAAAATCAGCACCTCCAAAACCAAGGCCAAACCGCGCTGCAAGTTCTGAGGGACTCGGCATTTGTCTAGGAGGTCTTCCAGCTTCTTCATCGCTCTTAAATTTTGACAAATCTCGAAGATATAGAATTCCTGAGATGATAGACAGAAGGACTGAAAAAGTAAACAGAAAAGAGAGAAAGCCCATGACAGAGGCGCAGAATAGAAGCTCATGACTCGCCTTATTGACTCTTGGGTCGTTGCTATAATGATACATTCCGACTATAGAAAGTCCCAAAAACAGCCAGCTGGTCAATATAACCCTATCGCCCCAGCCAGGGTTTTCAACCAGTGTGGGAACCGAATAAATAATTTCCCAGTGCCATCTATTTAAAGAAGCGTAAAAGATTATCAGACCCCCTACAATAGCAGCCATTCCATTTATCCATAGCAATTTATTTGATTTCATAAGCATCTCACTCTTTCTTTTTTAAAATAGTATACCGAGCCACTCTCTAATCTGTCAACTATTATAAAAGAATGAGTGTCTCATTCGATAAATCCGTTTTCATTCAAATTATCTTATGATACAATAAACTCATGCACAAGAAAACGGTTATTGATTTTAAAGAACTGGGCCGGCGTTTGATTTTCAGCCAGCCCATTAAAGAGCTCAAAACGCGCAAGCTGACTGAAGTCAGAGAGATTTTGCAAGAGGTCGAGGGCTGGCAGAAAAAAGGATTTTATGCAGTCGGCTATGTCAGCTACGAAGCGGCTCCTGCTTTTGAGGAAAAACTCCAGGTCCACAAAGCCCCTCTGCTGGGAGAGTACCTGATTTACTTTACCATTCATGACAGGGCTGATGAAGCCCCATTCCCTTTGGCTTACGACGAGGTAGAAATGCCGGCGCAATGGCAGAGCCTGACGACTGAGCAAGAGTATGAAAAGGCCATCGGAATCATTCACCATCATATCCGTCAAGGCGATACTTATCAGGTCAACTACACGGTGCAGCTGGGCGCAGAGCTCAATCCACAGGACAGCTGGGCTATTTACAACCGACTAGTCGTAGAGCAAAATGCCGCCTACAATGCCTATGTAGAGCACGATAATCAGGCAGTCTTGTCCATCAGTCCTGAGCTCTTTTTCGAGGAGCACCGAGGTGAGCTGATAACGCGGCCGATGAAGGGCACTACCAATCGCGGTCTGACGGTCGCTGCGGACTTGGAGCAGGCGGACTGGTTGCGTCAAGATCCTAAAAATCGAGCGGAAAATATGATGATCGTTGATCTGCTGCGCAACGACATGAATCGCATTTCAGAGATTGGCAGCGAACGAGTCGAGCACCTCTGTCAGGTCGAGCAGTATTCCACTGTCTGGCAAATGACCTCCACCATCAAAAGCCAGCTACGACCTGAGATTGGCCTAGGAGAAATTTTTGATGCGCTCTTTCCGTGTGGCTCTATCACAGGCGCTCCAAAGATTTCAACCATGGCTATCATCAAGGCGACCGAAAAAGCCGCTCGCGGTGTCTATTGTGGTACTGTTGGCACCTGTTTGCCAGACCAGAGACGCATTTTCAATGTGGCCATCCGCACCATCCAGCTAGAAGCTGGCAAGGCCATCTACGGTGTCGGTGGAGGTATCACTTGGGATAGTACATGGGAATCCGAGTACATCGAAACCCAGCAAAAATCGGCTGTTCTTTATCGGAAAAATCCGCAGTTTGACCTAGTTACGACAGGGAAGATTGAGCAAGGCAGCCTGACCTTCCAAGACCAACATCTGAAGCGTCTACGAGAATCTGCCCGTTACTTTGCTTATCCATTTGATGAGGAAAAACTGAAGGCAGAATTGAACCAAAGTCTAGCAAAACTGGATCCAAGCACAGACTACCGCCTGCGGATCTCCATCGCCAAATCTAGAAAAGTGACCTGCCAGCTAGAAAAGCTGCAAGCACTCCCAGAAGCTTTCTGCAAGGCTATTCTCGTTCCACAAAATGCCAACTTACAGAGCAGCCTTTCACCTACTTTAAAACCAGCTATCGGCCACACCTAAGCCTAGGCCAGCAAGAGCAAATCTACTACAATGCCCAAGGGCAGCTACTAGAAAGCTCCATCGGCAACCTAGTTCTCCAGCTGGACGGCCACCTCTACACGCCACCAGTCGAGCTAGGCCTTTTGAATGGCATCTACCGCCAGCATCTCTTGACAACAGGTCAGGCCACAGAAAAGATTCTCAGCCTAGACGACTTAAAATCAGCAGAAAGAATCTACGCCTGTAACGCACTGCGAGGCCTTTATGAATTGGAAATAGATAATTGAGGCTGGGACAAAAGTCCTAGCCTCTCAATTGTCTTTGGATTGTCGAGCAAGACGCAGTGGTTGAGTGGGCTCTACTACGCTGATTTCATCAGCTTTTACAGCCCTACTCAACTGTGCGGAGGTGGGACGACGAAATCGAATTCTAA
>NZ_KQ968978.1:189270-205305 GCF_001578725.1 Streptococcus sp. DD04 | reverse complement strand
CCAATTACCGATTTCTGTCCCACTCTCTTTTTCTATAGGTTCCAGTCCGCTGAGACAAGAAGTATGCCTGCTATTTCAAGATTTTAGAAATATTTTAGAAATGCTTGATGAATACTTAATAAGTGTCCGATATACTAGGTAGTGAGGAAAGGATTTCCAAGAATAAATCAAAAAGGAGAAGTAAAACCATGGAAAATATTTTAGTTTTACAAGGGGTCAGCAAAAAGTTCGGCCAGCAGCAAGCTCTGAGCGATGTCAATCTGACCATCAAAAAGGGAGACATCTACGGTCTCATCGGTAAAAACGGGGCTGGTAAAACCACTCTGATCAAAATCATGACCCAGCTGATGCATGCCAGCAACGGAACCGTGTCTCTCTTTGGTTCCAGCAATCAGGCCGAATGGACACAAGCCCTCAAGCGAGTCGGCTCGGTCATTGAAACGCCCGTTGCCCACAACCACTTGACCGCCTACGAAAATCTCAGCTACTACTGCAAACTGCGCCAGATTCCTAATGCCGATAAGGCCATCCAAGAAACGCTCAACTATGTAGACCTGACGGACACTGGCAAGAAGAAATTTCGCGACTTCTCCCTCGGTATGAAGCAACGTTTAGGCATCGCTATCGCCCTACTATCCAAGCCAGATCTGATGATTTTAGATGAGCCTATCAACGGACTAGATCCTGTCGGCATCAAGGAATTTCGCCAGCTTGTTCAAAAGCTCAATGAAGAGCTGGGCATGACCTTTGTTATTTCCAGTCATATCCTATCCGAGCTCTATCTAGTCGCTACGCGCTTTGGTATCATCGACCAAGGACGCATGATTAAGGAAATTTCCAAGGCTGAATTTGAAGAGCAAAGCGAAGATTATATCGTCTTGAAAACGGATCATTTGGAGGAAGCCAGCCAGCTGCTCCAAGATCAATTAGGCTACCGCATCAAGGTGGTCAATGCTCTCAATGAGATCCATGTCTTTACCCATTCGCACAACATCAACAATATCGTAAAAGAGCTAGCCACAGCTGACTTAGTCATTCAAGAAATCTACTATGCACGGCAAAATCTCGAAAATTTCTTTACAGATTTACTTGATCAAAACCAGGGAGGTCTATCATGATTCAAACCATTCGCGCTGACTTTTACCGTCTCTTCCACTCCAAGGGCTTTTGGATTACCGAGTTCGTTTTACTAGCCAATATCCTGCTCGGCGTCCTCTATAAGGTTACCAGCAGATTTGGAACATCCATCTCAACGGATGGACAAAACGTCACTCAGCAAGTACCAGTAAAAATGACGGGTATCAATGCTCTTGCCCATTTCTCTGGAAATTCTGACAGTATTATATTTTTCACTCTCATTGTCGTCTGCCTCTTATTAGGTGTGGACTTGTCCCGTAAGCTTTATAAAAACAGCCTCGCTCACGGCATTTCACGGACAGAGTTCTTCTTATCTAAAACTTTGGTCTCCTTTGTTGTCGCCATCTTCCAATTCATTCTCTTGCTAGGGCTATCCTTCATCATCGCTAGCTCTATTAACGGAATTGGAACAGCTCCGACAGGTTTCTTTGGCCAATTTTTACTAACTATTCTCGTCCAACTCATTGTGACCATCGCTTGGATTGGCATCGTGTCTTTCGTCCTCTATCTCAGTCATTCTATTGCCGCGGTCTTTGTTACCTATTTTGTCGGAAGCACCCTGCTCATCTTTCCAGTCTTGCTCTATCCTCATATAGAATTGTTCCGCTATTTAACCTTACGATTTGGAATAGAGATGGCTGCAGATCCTGCTGTAGTTTTGCGAGCTAGTTTAGTCGCGATTGGCATAGCAGTCTTCTTCCTAGGCAACAGCCTCCTCATTTTCAAGAAAAAAGATCTCTAAAAGCAAACAATCAGCTAATCTTCTGACTAGCTGATTCTTTTTTATAAAGCCACAATCAATTTAAACCAATCGTCCTCTGCTTGAATACTCAAATCACCACCTAAGATTTCGACCAACTGCTGGGTGATATAAAGCCCCAGACCAGAGGATTCCTCGCTGCTGGAGAGGTTTTCAGAATAGAAACGATTGGTTAGTTTATCCAGATGCAAAATAGGCTTCTGAACCTTATTTTTGACCCCAAAAATAACCTTTTGTCCTTCTTTTTTCAGACTGATGCTGGCTACTTCTCGGCCATGTTTGAGGACATTGCTGAGCATGTTCTGGATGATTCGATCAAAGATATCACTGTCCGTTTCCAGCAGCAGATTTTCAGACAAATCCACATCTAAATCAATCCCTGCTCGCTGAAAGGCATCATAGTAGGCAAAGAGTTGCTGGGTGACCAGCTGGGATAGGTCTACTCGCTCCAACTTCGGTCGAATGGCTCCTTCCATCAAGCGACGGTATTCCATCAGAGCCTCCAAGCGTCTGGATACCATACCCAGATTATCCGCAATCTTTTGCAGCTGCTGGTCCATCTGCTCCTTATCAGCGTCTTTGAGTAGCTGTTGGGTATAGCCACTAGCAATGGTCAGCGGCGTTCGGATATCGTGGGCAATATTGCTGATGGCCATGTCCAAGGTTTTCTTTTCCTGCTGGGTCACAAAGGACATCTTATCAATTTCCTGAAAAAGCTGCTCCACCTCGTCAGTCAGAGCCACTAGACTAGGAGCTTGATCTCTCAAGGTCAAGCGAACCTGACTTCCTGTGCGACGCTTATCGCCTATCTGTCGAGTCAGACTACGAATCGTCAGATGATAACGAACGAGAAAGACTAGTAAGAACAGGATTATCAATACACATGCAATCCACCACATAGCTAATCCTCCTTAAGCCGCACGCCCAGACCCCAAATGGTCTCGATATAGTCTGTCGAACGATCCAGCTGGGCTAATTTCTTACGAAGATTGCTGAGATGGGCATTGAGCGTATTATCGCCTGGCAGATAGGTCTCCTCCCAGACCAACTCATACAGCTCCTCCTTGGTAAAAATCTTTTTAGGATGAGCCAGCAAGGTCTGGAAGATCTGAAATTCCTTTTTCCCCAGCCGCATGGACTGATCCCAAGAAGCAATTTCAAAGGTATCTGGCAGAAGGCGAATGTTTTTGATCAATGTCTCCCCAGCAGGCTTAAACTGGGACTGCTGACTGCCTCGCAGTTGGACAGTGACACGCGCCGCCACTTCGTCTAGATTAAAGGGCTTGACAATATAATCATTGGCGCCGTCCAGCAGATACTGGCTCACGAGACTCTTTTCGCTCAGAGCTGTCAGCATGACCACTGGCACCTGACTGGTCTTGCGAATTTCCCTCAGCACTTCATCACCATTTTTGCCTGGCAGCATAATATCCAGCAGGACTAGACGAATATCTTCTTCCGCAAAAATCCTCAGTCCCTCGGTCCCAGAAT
This sequence comes from Streptococcus sp. DD04, assembly GCF_001578725.1. Classification (NCBI taxonomy): domain Bacteria; kingdom Bacillati; phylum Bacillota; class Bacilli; order Lactobacillales; family Streptococcaceae; genus Streptococcus; species Streptococcus sp. DD04. Next base: position 201,917 of record NZ_KQ968978.1, on the reverse strand, counting down.
AAGCTGAAAACACGACATGCTCCTGCGTAAAGAGATTTTTTAAAATCTCATGAATATCATTGTTGTCTTCAATTAGTAAAAGATTGGCCATCATCATTCTCCAATAGCTTGATAAAACTAGTGTAGCAAGGATGAGCCAGCAAGTCAATCAAATATAAAAGATACAAAAGAAAATCCAACGCAGTAAACGTTGGATCTTGATGTTATTTGACAGATGCTCCGTTAGTCGCGATGACTTCCTTGTACCAGTCAAAGGATTTCTTCTTGGAGCGCTTGAGTGTTCCTTTACCTTCATTGTCCCGGTCCACATAGATAAAGCCATAGCGCTTCTTCATCTCGCCAGTACCGGCTGATACTAGGTCGATACAGCCCCAGGTCGTGTAGCCCCACAGCACCACACCGTCCTCATTGATGGCTTCCCGCATAGCCTTGACATGGGCCGCCAGGTAGTCAATCCTGTAATCATCAGCCACATAGCCATTTTCATCTGGAGTATCCACTGCACCCAGACCATTTTCCACGATAAACATGGGCTTCTGATAACGATCCCAGATGGTATTAAGCGTAATGCGCAAGCCCAGAGGATCAATCTGCCAGCCCCACTCAGAAGCTTCCAAATAAGGGTTCTTGAGAGAAGCAAAGATATTGCCCGCAGTCAGTTCATTGACCTTAGGATCGCCTGAAGCCACTCGGCTAGAGTAGTATGAGAAGGAAATGAAGTCCACCGTATGCTCCTTGAGTAGCTGCAAGTCCTCTTCTGTCATTTCGACAGTGATGTCCTCGCGCTCCCAAGCTTTCTTAGCATAGTTAGGATACTCACCACGCGCCTGCACGTCAATGAAGAAATAGTTTTCTCTATCTTCCTGCATGGCCGCCCAATAGTCAGCTGGATGAGCTGTATTGGGATAGTATTGACCCGCCGCTAGCATACAGCCGACCTTGTTTTCCGGGTCAATCTCATGAGCCAGCTTGGTGGCAATGGCTGATGCGACCAGCTCATGATGAGCTGCTTGATATTTAACCTGCTCTTCATTTTCGCCTTCTTCAAAGCAAAGCCCCGCCCCCATAAATGGTGCATGCAGAATCATATTAATCTCATTGAAGGTCAGCCAGTATTTGACCAAGCCCTTGTAGCGGGTAAAGAGAGTGCGGCAGAGACGCTCGTAAAATTCCAGCATCTTACGGCTACGCCAACCGCCATATTGCTCAATCAAGTGCATGGGACAGTCAAAGTGAGTAATGGTCACTAGGGGCTCAATGCCGTACTTGTGGCATTCCTTGAAGAGGTCTTCGTAAAATTTCAGGCCTGCTTCATTAGGCTCCAGCTCATCTCCCTTAGGGAAAATCCGGCTCCAAGCAATGGACAAACGATAGGTCTTAAAGCCCATCTCGCCAAAGAGGGCAATGTCCTCCTTGAAACGATGGTACATGTCAATGGCTTCCTTGGCTGGATAGAAATAGCCTTCCTTGAAGTCAAACATCTTTTTTTTACCCGTGATGATGGCCAGGCGGTCCTCACCAATCGGCACCACATCTACATTGGCCAGCCCGCGACCATCCGCAGCATAAGCGCCCTCACACTGGTTGGCAGCTGTCGCTCCGCCCCACAAGAAACCATCAGGAAAAGTCAGTTTTTCAGTCATATTTCTACTCGCTTTCTTATTTTGATTGTTCATTTACTTATATTATACCGCAATCTCAAAACCTTTACTTGTAAAATGATGCGAAATAGTGATACTATTCTAGTTTTTGCCAACTTGTTTTCACTCTGATTCTTTCCCCAGCTCTTTAAAATAAACTCATCTTTTCCAATGAGCACAGACATCAAACAAGGTCTTTCTGCAAACTGAGAAAAAGAAAAAAAGAAGACTGAAAAAACAGTCTCCTCCTATTCCTTTTAAATCAAGGCAGTGATTGCAGTCACCAGACCAAAAATGATACCTGGTGCATTTGCTGCTGCAAGCGGAATATCTCTTTCTTGCTTGAAAAGGCCGTAGTAGACCCAGAGACTACAGTTGATGGCCGCAACGAGTGGTTGAATGAAATTTCCTTTTTGCCCAGCTAGATTATTCATGATTTGTGGAAAATAAGACACATACATCATCACGGACATAAAAGTTGCAACCCAACCCAGTATTTTCACTTGGTTTTCAGTCATTTTCAAAACCTCTTTCATTTTTTCGTTTTATATTTTATAACGATAAACCAAAACAATCAAGTATTTTATTGCTTTGTTATGAAGATGTAAACTATCACAATCTTGTGATAAGGATAAAACCAAGCAAAAAGACCGGATTGCTCCGATCTTTTCAAGTTCCTCTCTAAGAAAATCAAAGAATAAACAAGGCGGAACCAAGTTTGATGGCAAATCTTTGCTCATCAAACTACGAAAAATCCTTTGGGACTTTTTCTAGGCTCCGCACTAGATTCCATCATTGAAAATTAAGGTTTCAATGATGGAATCGTCGGAAGTAAACCTCCGAATGAAGTCTACAAATTTAAAATTTGATTTTCGACGAGAGGAATTATTTGATTACGCGTGATTGCAAACCTTCTTCTTCCAAGAAGAGACGGAATGGTACAAGCTCTTCAGCTTCGTATTTTTCCTTGAAGGCTTTGATCGCTTCTTCTGAGTGAAGTTTTGGATCGAGTTCAAGTACTTCTACTGGAAGTGGACGGTGTTGCGTGATGCGAGCATCAATGACAACAGTTTTACCTTCTTTGTTGAGTTTTACAGCTTCTGCAACGACTGCGTCGATGTCTTCGATACGGTTTACTGTAAATCCAACAGCACCTTGTGCTTCAGCGATTTTCGCATAGTCAGCGTTGACAAAGTCTACACCAAACAAGTGTTTGTTTGTGTCTTCGTATTTGTTCTTGATGAAGGCATACTCAGCATTTGAGAAGACAACGTTGATAACTGGAAGGTTGTATTGAACGTTCGTGATCACGTCTGGGTAGCACATGTTGAATGCACCGTCACCCATGATGTTCCATACTTGGCGATCTGGATTGTCTTTCTTAGCAGCAATACCACCAGGAAGGGCGATACCCATTGTCGCAAAGAGTGGAGATGTACGCCACATGTTCTTAGGTGTCATGTGAAGGTGACGAGTTGATGTTTGAGTAGAGTTACCTACATCGATTGAGTAGATAGCGTCTTGGTCAGCATGTTTGTTAATGGCATTGTAAACTTGGTACAATTGCAATTCACCCTCAGTTTTACCTTCAAGTTTGTTCATGTAATCACGCCAGTTTTGGTTGTTCTTAACGTTTGCACGCCACCATGGAGTAGACTCAACTGCGTCTACCTTATCAAGAATCGCTTTAGCCGCTTGACCTGCATCACCAAGGATAGAAGCGTCAAGGGCATGGCGTTTACCAAGTTTGTAAGGGTCGATATCTACTTGAATGAATTTTTCAGTATTCTTGAAGGCTTCGTAAACTTCAGCAAATGGGAAGTTTGAACCAAGGAAAAGAACTGTATCTGCTTCAAAGACCACTTCGTTGGCTGGTTTCCAACCAACACGGTAAGCAGAACCTGTCAAACCTTCGTAGTTCCACTCAAAAGCTTCAAAGTTTTTACCAGTTGTGATGATTGGTGCTTTGATTTTACGTGACAATTCTGTAATCACTTCACCGGCTTTGACACCACCAAATCCAGCATAGATAACTGGGCGCTCAGCCTTGTTCAAAATTTCAACAGCTTTGTCGATTTCAGTTTCGTTCAAAGCAGGAGCGATGAATGAACGCTCGTAAGAACCTGATCCGTAGTATGAGTTTTCGTCGATTTCTTGGAAACCGAAGTTTACTGGAATTTCAACAACAGCTGGTCCTTTTTTAGATACTGCAGCACGGCAAGCTTCGTCGATTACTTTTGGCAATTGCTCAGCGTAAGCTACACGTTTGTTGTAAACTGCGATACCATGGTATATTGGGTTTTGGTTTAGCTCTTGGAAAGCATCCATGTTGAGTTCGTTGACTGGACGTGATCCAAGGATAGCAAGGAATGGAGTGTTGTCCATAGCTGCATCGTAAACACCGTTAATCAAGTGAGTCGCACCTGGACCACCTGAACCAACTGCAACCCCGATTGAGCCGCCGAATTTAGCTTGCATCACCGCTGCAAGAGCACCAGTTTCTTCGTGGCGAACTTGCAAGAAACGGATGTCTTTGTCTTCAGCTAAAGCATCCATGAGCGAGCTGAGTGTTCCTGATGGGATACCGTAGATAGTGTCTACGCCCCATGTTTTCAATACATTAAGCATTGCTGCAGAAGCAGTAATTTTCCCTTGAGTCATGATAACTCCCCTTCAAAAATTTTAATGATTCATTGAAAACTTTCAGACAATATAATGAAAACGTTTCAACAAACCTTACTATATCAATTTATCATCTTTTGATAGTCCTGTATAAGAATATGCTCAATAAAGCTTGATAACTATTACATAACAAAAATAAGATTTTTCTGATTTTTCTAATGTATTTTATAATAGATTTCAGAAAAGGCTTAAAATGGACATTAGCTGCAGCACTTCCGCGCTTTAAAATAATAGTGCTAGCCAGAACAAGCTAGAAATTTGCTTGTAAAAAATGTTATAATAGCGCTAGATAACTTGAAGAAATCATGAAATTATAGGTGAAAATATGCTAAGAGAAGCGACTCCAAATGAATTGGAAGAATTACTACATTTATACCTCTCCTTACACGAGACTGCCATCCCAGAAAAGAATCCTGCTTTACAAAAAGTGTGGCAACGGATGATAGACGATCCAGATCATCATATTATTGTCAAGACAGTTGATGAGAGAATTGTTTCCTCTTGTATTTGTGTCGTGATACCTAATCTCACAAGAGGGCTACGCCCCTATGCCTTGATAGAAAATGTCGTCACCCATCACGATTTTAGAGGCAGAGGCTATGCTACTGAATGTCTTGATTTTGCTAAGAAAATAGCGACTGAAACAAATTGCTACAAAATGATGCTACTAACGAGCTCCAAGCAAGAAAGCACTTGGAATTTTTATAAACACGCCGGATACAATAACCAAGATAAAACTGCCTTTATCCAATGGTTAGAATAAGGCAGCCATGAGCGTCTAAAGAAATCGAGTAGGGAGGATTTTCTCCTCCCTCTCACACCACGGAGCGTGCCGTTCGGCACTCCGCGGTTCAATTCAAATAATAATCTAAACAACTAATTAGTCCTCGCTTTGCGAGGATTTCTTTTGTTATCTTGCGAAGTCCCGCTGTTTTGGCTACCGCCTGATAATGGTCTGTAAATCCTACGGATTGTCTCGCCATCCATTCTGGTACACCAAGCTTTCTTAGTCCCCACATCCTTTTCTTGCTAGTTTTCCATTGTTTCCATATAACTATTCTCATACGATTACGAAGATGTTCGTCTATTTTAGTCATATTTTGTTTCATCTTTCCTATTCTAAAATAGTTTATCCATCCTCTTATCACCTGATTTAGTCTCAGTATCCTGTAGTCCATAGACACTGACCACGAACGATATGTTAGTTTCTTGAGCTTTCTCTTGAATCTGTTTATTGAGTCTTTATGTGGTCTGGCTTCCCATTTTCCATTCATTTTCACAAAGCCAAATCCTAGGTACTTGAGCCTTGTTGGTTTTGTGACTTTGGATTTAGTAGCATTTACCTTAAGACTTAGCTTCCTCTCTATCCACGATGTGACCGTATGCATCACTCTATTTGCAGCTGCACTGCTTGCAACGGTTATTATACAGTCATCTGCATATCTAACAAAGTGCAAGCCTCGTGCTTCTAACTCTTTGTCTAGTTCATTGAGCATTATGTTACTAAGCAAAGGGGATAAGTTACCTCCTTGCGGAGTTCCTATAGTGGTTTCTTCATATTTCCCTTTTACCATAACTCCTGCTCTTAGATACTTAGTTACAAGAGATATTACATCTGGGTCTTTCACCGTTTTGCCTACCAGGTACATAAGTTTATCCTGTGGTACGTTATCAAAGAACTTTTCTAGGTCAATATCCACTATGTATGTGTATCCATCATTTAGATATTCTAGTAGCTCTACTATTGCTTGTTGTGGTCTTCTACCTGGTCTAAATCCATAACTATGTTCACTAAATTGTGGCTCAAACATTGGTGTTAGAACTTGGGCAATTGCTTGTTCTATGATTCTGTCTACTACTGTTGGAATTCCAAGATTTCGTACTCCACCGTTTGGTTTTGGTATTTCTACTCTGAGTACTGGTTGTGGTTTATATTTCCTTTTCAGGATTTTCGTTTTGATATCTATCCAGTTTTCTTTGAGGTATTTGTTAACATCTTCGATGCTTATACCATCTATGCCTCCGGCACCCTTATTGGCTTTTACCTTTTTGTATGCCATTTTCATATTTTCTCTGGATAATATTTGATTCATTAGTTGTCCCATAGATTGTCTCACTTTCCTAATTTTCTTTTGTACATATTAGCCCTAACTCCTGTGAAATCTTCACTCCGTTACGTCTTTGCTACTATATTTCTCGTCGGGCTTATATACTCAGTTTGATTAAGTCACTTTGACTTTTAGAATTGTTCAGCCCTTCGCTCCATTTCCATTACAGAAACTTCTCCACTACTATGGCTTCTGCTGACTTCTCACAGTTCGTTGTTACTAGGTTTTCCCTCTGTGAGACCTCACGGGATAAGTCGTCAGTCTTTCCTCGTCTACCTGCCTAATTTACTTACATAAGTTACGTTTGCCTTTTGGACTTTGTGACTTATAGCCCACTCATCCTTTATGTAAGCCTTGATATTAGGTTTCTGTACGTCAGGCTACGATTTTGCTATTGTTTCTTCTCGCCATCACCTCACGGTGATAACCTTGCAAGTTGCTATGAGGTTCGTCGGCAACTACGCCCTACGTGGACTTTCACCACAGACTGACGGCATGCCCGTCATACTATAGAAAAACGAGTGTGACAACAAAATCACACTCGTTTTAAAATATCTGGATTAACCGATGGAAATATACCGCCTGTTTCCGCTATAAGAGAGAGAGGAAATCCATCTCATACCATCTGCATCAAGTACTCGATCGTAATGAACCGATTCCCCAGCTGTGTAATAAGCCAATTCTGAACTGGACTGCTTGGGTTCTGCTTTGATAGAGGAGCGTTTGGTGAAATAGTAAGTTCCCTGAGCAGGAAGACTTGGTTTGCTTTGGGAGGGATTTGATGGAGGCGTCGCATAATTCCCGCCTTTAAAGCCATAATATTCTTCCAAACTTAAACCAGAATGATAAATGTCCGGAGCTTCTTGACCAATATAGCGAATATGCCAAGCTTCAGGCATATAGCCTGTCGAAGCTTCCTTACCAGGCTGATAGCGAACGACAAAGCCATATCGATGGGCATTATTTTTTAGCCAAGTGCTTGCTGCGGTATCTTCCAACAGATTGCCAGACTTATCTGTCAAGTCAAAAACGAGACCTGTTTGGTGCTCACTATAGCCAGGACGGGCAGAATAGCGGTCCGCTGCGGCTTGACCATCCGTATTTACATAATGTTGGTACAAGTTTCTTTGGTAGTCATAAGATCTGAAGCTGCTGTAGCCATAGCCAACATTATAACCTTGCGCTATCATGTCATTTCTCAGACGGACAAAAGCTTCCTTGGCAGTTGGATTTTCACCAGGATTATAGTTTGAAGCTAGTGGATGTTTTTTATTTGCAATGACAATCTCATTATATTTCCCCTGAACATAGTAATAAGAGCCATTATAGCGAACTTTCTTTATAAAGGCTGCATCTATATTTGCTGTCGTCTTGGTGCCAGATAAGATCGTCCTGACCCTTGGCACTAGACCAGGTCGGAAGTTTTACTTCCTTTATGCCATAGCCATTCTCGACTTCAGAAACCACCACTTCAAAAGTGCCCGTCTGTTGATTGTTGTTCTGGATGGTCAACTTGCCCTTTGGAGCTGCCAGAGAAACTGTCGTCTTGGTACCGCCTACGCCGACCAGCTGATTGTCTGCCAGTAGATAATAAAGGTGGATATTGTACTCGCCCGTGGAATACTTATGATCACGGGCAGCGACGCTGATCTTATAGGTCCCATCTACTTGTTTTTTAGCATCATACCAGATGATATCATCCTGCCCATTAACACTGGACCAAGTGGGCAGGGCTACTTTTTTGATGGGCTTAGGAGCTGAGATATTGGTTACATGCACATCGAAGCTACTAGCATTTGAATCTACATTTGTAATAGTGAGGGTGCCTTGGGGAGTGTCGCTTATAGGATTCTGAGGCTCTGCTTGACTTAATTTTTCAATCGCAGCATAGCGCCGAATACCACTGTAAGATTTGTAACTAATCCATTGGTAACCATCCGTAGTCAAAACTCTGTCATAAAACACCTTATCTCCAGCATTTACATAGAATTGAGTCGGTGCAGTCGCTTTAGGCTCATTTTTTACTTCTGTCCGTTTTGTATAGGTATATTGTCCTTGACTTGGTAAGCTTTGCTTCGGTATCTGCTGTTCTTCACTACTTGTAGTTCCTGCAGCCGCAACCATACGAACAGTCGTATCAACCGCAACAGGGCTACTTTCTTTTTCGTCCGCTGCTCTTGTTGCTTCAGTCTCCGGTCTAGCAGATGGAGTTGATGTGTCCGCTGCACCCTCGCTCATTGTGGAAGGATTTTCTGCTTGCATCGGTAAATCTGAAGTTGAAACTGACGATTCAGACTTTTCTTTTTCTGTTGCGACCACTTCTTCTTTTTGCTCTGTCACATCTTGAACTACTGTGAGTTGGTTGGCTGCCTCTTCTCCTTTCGTGCTATCAAGGCTCTGATTTGCTATTTCTACTGGATTAGCAGCCAGACTATCTGCAAATGCAGGCCGCCCCGTCAAAAAGAGGATACAACCAATCAAAACGGAAGCTGCACCAAATGAATATTTCCGTATGGAGAAGCGTTGTAGTTCACGACCAAACATCCTGTGTTTCATAATCCTATCCTGCTTTCTAATAAATCTTCACTTATATTTTATACCTTTCAAAACCATTCTCCAACACACAACTGTAACATTTGTAATCTTTTCGTAACATTTAGCGCGCTTTTTATATAGGTATCTAAAACGCTCCAATCTTCATTCAGACTGGAGCGTTTTTTTGCTAATATGAAAATCATTTTTCCTAAGAGCACTTAGAGATAGGGTTGGAGGGCTTTTGATAACCTTGCATAGCCGGCGATTGTCAAATGCAAGCCATCTGTGGTAAATTCCTCGCGCAATTGGCCACTTTCATCCAAGAAAGTATCATAAAGGTCGATAAACTGGACATTCGTATAGATACTTGCTAGGTCTCGGTAAGCACGATTGAGGGCTCGAATCTTCTCGTTCGTTCGGATGTAAACCGTCCCTTTATACTGTTCCTTCTCATTCACAGGAAGAACTGACAAAAGCTGGAGCTGGGTCAAAGGATAGTCCCTTGCCAAACTTTGAATAATGCCCTCCAAGTTAGCCAAAGTCTCTTCTTGAGGTATTTCTTTACCGAGATCATTGGTTCCGATCAGGAGAAAGACCTTATCCAGAGCCTGCCCAAAAAGATGGGCATCCAGATGTTCAAGCAGTTGGTCTGTTTTATAGCCACGAATCCCTCGGTTGAGCAGCGTTTTAGGACTTTGTAGCAACTCATTCAGAGGATAGTATTCCACAATCGAATCACCGATAAAAATAATCGCTGGCTCTTTTACCGCAAGCTGATTCAAGTCCCGATAATTTTTCTGAATCTTTGCCTGCTCATTTAAGAGCCACTGTTCTAATAGTTGAACTGCCATTTAAACTCCTTTTTCTAAGTATTGCTCAATCACCTGCAAAACCCCGGCTTCTGTATTGGCTGGTGCCAAGCGACTGGCAATGCGCTTAATCTTCTCATCTCCATTTGCCATGGCGTAGGAGAAATCCGCCAATTCCAGCATTTCCAAATCATTTTCGCTGTCGCCAAAAGCCATGATTTCCTTACTTCCGATTTGCCACCGGTTCATGAGCTGACGAAGCCCCCAAGCCTTATGGACGCCTTCTTGGATAATATCAATCGCGCCGTAACCACTGGTCACCGCACTCAATCGTCCAGAGAAGTCTTTGTTGATTTGTTGCGTGATTTCTGTTGCTTTCGCTTCATCCACCATAATACTCATCTTCAGCACTTCTTCAAAATGGTGATTTTGCAGACTGGGCATGAAATTCATCTGTTTATAAAAATGACGAGCCATCTCATCTGTCATAACCTTGTTTATCATAGGGAAATCTGTGCCGTCCTGAACAAAACCACCCTTTGTAGATGTCACAACTAAATGAACATCTCGTTCTCGGCCATGGAAATAATCCAGTGTGTCCGCAATCAAATCAGACTGCCAGAAGGTCCCCATCATCATTTCATTCTTTTCAAAGATTCTGGCTCCATTGGCGACAATCAGGGTCATACGCTCTGTCAAATCACCCAATAATAGACGCATTCGTTGGATTTCATTGCCTGTTGCAACGACAAACTTGATGTCTCGCTCCTCCAGCTGATCCAAAACAGCTGTTAGACGTGGCAAGTCCAGCTCCCCTCTCGCATCCAAAAGCGTGCCGTCCATATCCGTAGCAATCATTTTAATGGTCATATTTTTACCTCAAGCAAGTCTTGCTCTTTCTGTCATAATCCTTTAAACTTTATAGGCTGTTTCATACGTCAGCTTCTCTTATCTAGGCTATTAAAATGCAGGAAAATCCCTGTTTATTCACAGTCCCACAGCTTATTTGCCAATCTAATGATTATTGTTTACTAATCCAATCTTCCATTTTTTGCTTTGTTTAGACTTCATTATACTACTTAGAAAGTTGAAAATAAAGCCATACGAAGCTATTTTGATAATAGAAAATCAGGTTGCCCAGCCCCTGACTAGAAAACAAAAAAGATTGAAGAGACATTCGTTAGAATAATTTCTTCAATCCAAACCTAGTCACTAGACAAGGTCTATTTTATAAGGAGCTCTAATTAGAAACAGAACTCACAGCTGTTATGTTTCAAACTGTCAGTTCAATTTGGTTGCCTTCAAAAGCTTGGATACAGCTTTCATAATAACCATCACCTGTCACTCTAGGGCCGCTCAGAACAGGATAACCACCTTTTTCCAAACGGACTGTCAGTTGGTCTACCGCCTCAGGACTGCCCAGGCTGAAGGCCAGATGGTGGTAACCTGTGAAAAGCAGGTCATGGCTGCCGTCTGTCAAATCCTCATTCCGCGTCATAATTTCCAAGCGCGCTCCTTCGTCAAAGGTCAGAAAATAGGACTGAAAGCCTGTTCTCTGGTTATGGTAAAGGGCATTGCTCTTAGCTGCAAAATAAGTTTCAAAAAAGTGTCGAGCTGCTTCCAAATCACGGACATAAAGGGCTGCATGTTCAATCTTCATAGAGGCTGCCTCCGTTGCTTGCGATGACTTCTTTGTACCAGTCAAAGGATTTTTTCTTGTAACGAGCTAGACTACCAGTGCCGTCATCATTGCGGTCAACGTAGATAAAGCCATAGCGCTTGCTCATTTCCGCCGTAGAGGCAGATACCAGGTCAATACAGCCCCAAGTTGTGTAACCTAGCAATTCTACGCCATCTTCCAACGCTTCTCCTACCTGCTGCAAATGCTGTTTGAGATAATCAATGCGGTAGTCATCTTCAACCGTTGGGCCATTTGGACCATCCACCAAGACATCCTTGGCTCCAAGGCCGTTTTCCACAATGAAGAGAGGTAGCTGATAGCGGTCATAGAAGCTATTTAGCACCAAGCGCAGACCGACTGGGTCAATCTGCCAGCCCCATTCTGAGCTAGCCAGATGAGGATTCATGATGCCGCCTAAAAGATTGCCTCGGCCAGAAGAATAATTTTCTGGATCATGGGCTGCAACCACACTCATGTAGTAAGAGAAAGAAATAAAGTCTACAGTGTTTTCAGCTAAAAGCTCTTTGTCGCCTGGCGCAAACTGAATCTCAATGCCATTCTCTTTGAAGAAACGATTGATATAGGCTGGGTATTTTCCACGCGCATGGATATCAGAGAAGAGGTAGTTTTGATTTTCAAATTCACGCGCCGCCAGCACATCTTCTGGCTTGGGTGTCATGGGATAGGCCGGCATAGCCAGGACCATACAGCCAATCTTGAAATCCGGATTGATTTCATGACCGATCTTAGTTGCCAAAGCAGAAGCCACCAGCTCATGATGGACCGCTTGATAGAGGTCCTGCTTGGACAGCTCATCAAACGGAGTCGCAATGCCACCACTCATAAAGGGGGCATGAAGGACTGAGTTGATTTCATTAAAGGTCAGCCAATACTTGACCTTATCCTTGTATCGGGTAAAGACCGTGCGAACATAACGCTCATAAAAATCAATCAAATCGCGGTTAGCCCAGCCATTGTACTGACGCGCCAAGTGCAGCGGCGTTTCATAGTGAGACAGGGTAATCAGTGGCTCAATGCCATACTTAGCCAGCTCATCAAAGAGATCGTCATAGAACTGCAGACCGGCTTCATTGGGCTCCAGCTCGTCCCCATTTGGGAAAATTCGAGACCAGGCAATGGAAGTCCGATAAACCTTGAAGCCCATCTCCGCAAAGAGGGCAATATCCTCCTT
>NZ_KQ968978.1:183017-189013 GCF_001578725.1 Streptococcus sp. DD04 | reverse complement strand
TCACATCTTGAACGGACAGTCCCTTCCCATCAACATTGTAGGCTCCTTCATACTGGTTGGCTGCTGTCGCTCCGCCCCAAAGAAAATTTTCTGGAAATTTACCCATTTATATTTTCCCGCTTTCGTTTTTATTCTAATTATATTATAATAGTTGTCAAATATATTTTCCAACACAATCATCTTAAAAAATGATACTATTCCACGAAAGAGTGATAACATGATTGATTTAGGGCAACTGCATAAAAATACCGTCTATAAAAACCAAGGCACTCCGTACTCTCTGACGCGGACAATTACTGAAAACGGCCATCCTGATATTCTTTTCCACTGGCATACAGATGTTGAGATTATTTATGTCCATGAAGGAAGCGCCCAATTTCACATTGACTATCATTATTTCAATAGTCAAAAAGGTGATATTATCCTGATTCGTCCCAATGCTCTCCACTCGATCCACCCGATTGACAATCAGCGACATTATATGGATGCGATTAACTTTCACTTGGATTTGATGGGCTATTCGGCCATGGATCATGCCAGCATTCACTACCTACAGCCTCTATACAATGGCCAGCTAGACTTTGTCCATGTGATCAAGCCTAGTGACCAAGCCTATGAGCAAATTCGCAAGTGTCTGCTGGACACCATGGAAACGGGCTATTTCCAAAAGAAATACTATGAATTTCAGCTCAAGGCCCAGCTCAACCAGCTTTTTTACCTGCTCTTTGAGAACGACTATATCGTCTCCAAGGAGCTGTCTGCTGAGGGCTACCGCAAGGAGGAGAAAATCCGCTCCATCATTGACTACATCAATGAGCATTATCAGGAAGAGCTCACTATTGATCAGCTGTCTGGCATCTGCGGCTACAGTCCCACGCATTTCATGAATTTCTTCAAAAAACATCTGGGCGTTTCCTGCATTGAATATCTGATTCAATTCCGCCTGCGCAAGGCTGCCGAACTCCTCCAGCACTCCACTATGTCGGTTCTGGAAATCTCCAGTCAGTCTGGCTTTAACAACCTCTCCAATTTCAACCGTCAATTTAAAAAATATTACCAAATGACCCCCAGTCAATATCGGAAAAAATGAGATTGCTAAGTTTGCTTAAACAGTCTGCATTAAAAAACAGAATTGAATCATGATTTTTTAACCAAAAACGAATGTTCCTTCTTCCATCAACATCTGAAGAAGTGAAGCATTCGTTTTTGGTTTATTTTGAATTCTTTGAGTTTTACTTTTCAGCAGCTATGTCATCCCAGAGTCTTTTCTAGGTTATTTCCAGTTCAGATGCACATGCTCATTCATTTCTTGATAAGCTGTGTCAACCCGATCTTTGGTTGCCTGATCTAGCTGATCCCGATATTTTCCGCCCTCAATGAAATCTTCTAAAATAAGGGTTTGATAGGTGTAAAGCGGGTATCCTTCTGGAGAGTAAGTTCCCTTTTCCACACGGCTGACCCAGCTTGGATGCGCCTGAGCTGTTTTAATAATGGTTCCCTTATCCGTCTTTTCAATGGTAACATCCATCAGCACGCCACGCTCCGTCCATTGGGCAGTCTCCACTCCAGCCATGGTTTCAATCCGCTGGTTAGAGATGAAATTCCCCATGGAGTAGATAATCAACTTCTTCTGACCGTCTTTTTCAAGGACTTCGGAGGGTTGGACCACGTGCGGGTGCCCACCAAAAATGATGTCCGCTCCCCAGTCTACCATTTTGTGATAAAGGTTTACCTGTTCCTCATTCGGCTCCAGCTGATATTCGACTCCCGTCTGCGGCATAACTACCGTAATATCCGCTTCTTTTTCTGTTCGCTCAATTTCAGCCTTCATCTTGTCTTCATCAAAGGTTGATAGATGCTTGTCAATCTCCTTCTGGCTTAGATTAGACTCCAAGCCGTTAAAACCATAGGAATAGGCCAGAATAGCAATCTTGATGCCTTTTACTTCTTTGATGAGGAGCGGAGATTTGGCACGGTCTTCATGAGTGTAGACACCAACTGGAGTAATTCCTTGATTTTCAAAGGCCTTGGCAGTTGTGAACACTCCTTCGAGACCAGAATCCAAGATATGATTGTGGGCCAGATCTACTACTTGGTAGCCAGCATCTTTGACGGCTGAAACAACGGCTTCCGGAGCATTAAAAAGCGGATAGCCCCCTAAAGGATAGTCCGGCCGAATGGTCCCTTCAAAATCCCCCAAAACCAAGTCTCCCTGATGGAGCCATTCCTTGACATAATGGTAATTTTCCGAAAAATCATAGCTCCCATCTTCCTTTTGAGCGCTCATATAGAGGCCGTCATGATATAAAAGATCCCCATTAGCCATAATACGAACGCTTTTAGAGGTCGTCTTTTGCCCTGCTACCGAAGAGGAATTTGGCTCATTTTTAGCAGTATTCCTGTCGCTCTGTTTATTCATTCCCATCATATTTTGAAAGAATAAAATAGCGCTCGCTGATACCAATACCGTTCCTAACAGGGCAAGGATAAAGCCACGGTTGCTTCTCGCAGATTTTTTTCTTTTTTCAGTTCTTTTCTCCATTTTTCTCAACCTCCTTTTCACTTATATTTTATCATAAAATGAGCCTCCAATGGAAATTAAAAACGAGTAATGGTTCAATTTGCCACTACTCGTTTGATTTAAACATTATCTATGCAATTCCAGCAATTGAGTGCCAACCTCAATCTGGCCTTCAGCCACCACATCAACTTTAGCATAGTCAGCTGTATTGGTCACAATAATCGGAGTTGTCACTGGATAGCCAGCTTCTTTGATCGCTTCGATATCAAAGCTGAGCAGCAGCTGGCCTTTTTTAACCTTAGAACCTTGGGTAACATGAGCTGTGAAACCTTGACCTTCCAAGGCGACGGTATCCATACCCACGTGAATGAGCAACTCAGCTCCATCATCTGTCGCGAGACCAATAGCATGGTTGGTTGGGAAGAGCAGACGAATGACCCCATCAGCTGGTGCTACCACCTCGCCGACACTTGGCTCAACAGCTACACCCTGACCCATAGCTCCACTAGCAAAGACAGCATCTGGAGTGTCTGAAAGGGGAATCACTTTACCAGTGATTGGACTGACAAGAACTTGTTCTTTCAACGAAATCTTTTCTACTTCTTGCCCTTCTTCAACGACTGCTTTATTCTCTTTTTTAGTATAGAGAGTAGGAATTGGGACAAACATTTGGATGGCAAAAGATAGGGCAATCGCAAGCACTGTGCCAATCAAAACAACATACATACTCATAAAGTTTCCATCTGGACTAACCAGCGAAGGATAAACGAATACCCCAAGAGCTCCGACAGAATACATTGTCATGTTAAAGAAGCCTACAAAAGCACCAACGATACCAGATACGATACAGCTGATGATAAATGGAGTCCGCATAGGAAGTGTCACCCCGTAAATCGCAGGTTCGGTTACTCCAAAGATAGAAGAGATAAGAGCTGGCATGGTAATGGCCTTAACTTTTTCTTCTTTTGTCTTAAGATAGATGGCTGCTAAGACACCCGTTTGAGTGAAACATGGTAGTATTGCTGCTCCTAAAATCACCCCTGTTCCCTTTTGGGTTAATTCAAGGATAGCTAAGGGCACTAATCCCCAGTGTAAACCAAACATAACCATGACTTGCCAAAGAGCACCTAGCAGAAGTCCATATACAACAGGATTGAAGCCATGAACTGCTGTCAAGAAAGAACCAAGAAGGTTAGATGCTCCATTAGCGATTGGTCCAACCAAAAGGAAAGTGAGGGGGACTGACACAACTAACGTTACAAAAGGAACGACGAAAAGTTTAACTGTGTCTGGAGTAACTTTTCTCATGAACTTTTCAATATGAGATGCAACCCAAACGGCTAAAATTGCAGGAATGACTGTTGATAAATAGCCACCAGTTGGCATGGTCAGAGAAATCCCGAAGAAATTGGCAGCTCTTGCTTCTCCCAATGCAGTAACACTTGCTTCCAAATTTGGATAGACCAGAGCTGCCGCTATCGCTAAAGCTGTAAAGTCATTCATTTTAAATTTACGAGCCGCATTTACAGCAATCATCATTGGTAAGAACTGGAAGAAACCATCACCAGCAGCAGTAAGAACTAGAGCAACTCCGTTATTGGCTGCAGTCCATCCTAAAAAGGCTGTTAAAATTGCAACGACACCTTTAATAATCCCAGCTGCAGCCAAGGGGCCAAGGAAAGGTTGGAAAATACTTGATACAATATCAATGAAGGCATCTAGTGGATTTTTCTTAATTCCAAACCCTTCATCAGCATCAACGGCGCCAGCCCCCTGTAGACCACCAACGGCTAGTACTTCTGCATAAACATCTGGCACATGATTCCCAATAACAACCTGATATTGGCCACCTGCCTTAACAATTGTCACAACACCATCTCGTTCCATAAGATAGTCTGTATCTGCTTTACTCTCATCTTTTAGAGAGAAACGTAAACGAGTGACACAGTGTTTAACACTAGTAACATTATCGCGTCCACCGACGTGATCAAGAATATCTTGAGCTAATTCTGTATATTTAGCCATAATGGACCTCCTTATATTTTTAGGTCGTCAGCTTGTGTCCTATTCCCGGAAAATAGGCAACAAAAAAACCTAAACACATACCAAATAGAAAGCAAGATTTTGCTTCTTATCTCGTATTTGTTTAGGTTTTGCCTGCCTGACCAGTAACAATCCACGAACTAAGTATAGCATAATTTTTTGAAATTGCAAGCGTTTTCTAATTGTTTTGTTGAATTTTATAAAACAAATGGAAGCTAGGCTTATTCCTTGCTTCCATTTTAAACTTTCACACTTACACAAAACGTTCTAGATCAACCGTCAGCACTTGTCCATCCTGAACGACCTGCTGCCCAGCAATGTAGACATCCTGAACATCACTGCCCTTGACCGCATACACTAGGTGCGATAGCATATTTTCTAAAGGATAGAGGTGAAGTCGTCCCTTGGGTTGAATGGCAATGAAATCGGCTTGCTTGCCCGCTTCCAGACTGCCGATTTTGTTCTCCAAGCCCAGCGCCTTGGCTCCTTCAATAGTCAAAGCCTTCAAGGCCTGCTCAATCGTAAACTGGGTCGCATCACCTGCGCGCATCTTCTGAAGAAGGGCAGCTGTCCGACCTTCCTCAAACATATCCAGATTATTATTAGAAGCGACAGAGTCTGTCGCTAGGCCAACGTTCACACCAGCAGTTAGTAAGTCTGTCACTGGAGCTACACCAGAAGCTAGCTTGAGGTTGCTGATAGAATTGTGGGCGATGCTGACTGGAGAAGCTGCTAAATCTGCAATTTCTGACGGATTCAGCTCAACTCCGTGAGCAAAAATTGCTGGCTGCTCCAAGTAGCCCAGCCCTTTTAAGAAAGCCAGAGGCCTTTTACCATAGCGCTCCAGGATGATTTCATTTTCTTCCTGGGTCTCAGCCACATGGATATGAAGCTTCAAGTCCAGCTCACGCGCTAGCTCAAGACTGCCCTTAAGTAGCTCTTCGTCACAGGAATAAGGTGAATGTGGCGCCACCATAACCTGAAAATCTTCATCATCATAGGAGCGGATTTTCTCAATAATCCCCCGAGTACGAGCCAGAGTCTCTTCTGCCGTTTCCGCCTCTGAGCTAAAGAGCGTTGGGGAGAAATAGCAGCGCATACCAGACTGCCGCACGACCTGATAAATCCGGTCAATCTCCACTCCCTGAGGATTATACATGTCATTAAAAGTCGTTGTCCCCGACTGCAGCATTTCTGCTAGAGCCAGCTGCACAGCCTTGGTTGTTAGATCCGCTGTGAATTGACTTTCCGCAGGCCAGATATAGTCCTCCAGCCATTCGTGCAGATTGCTGTCGTCACGAATCCCACGCAGCAAGGTCATAGCCGAGTGAGTATGGCAGTTGACCAGCCCTGGCATGAGCCAGGCTCCCTCGTAATCTATCAGCTCACTGCATTGTTCTAGCCAGGCCTCATCATAGGCACCGCAGTAAGC
>NZ_KQ968978.1:149241-182997 GCF_001578725.1 Streptococcus sp. DD04 | reverse complement strand
CATGAAAATCGCTGTCGCAGGTCACCAGATTAACATTTGTATATGCTTTCATCCGCATATCCTCACTTTCCCAACACTTGGTTTCAAGAGATTTTAGCCATTATAACAAGCCTAGGAAAATAGTGCAAGGGATTTTGATACTTTATTTAAAATAAAGATAATCAGGGTGAGGAGTGATATATTTTAACTCTCCTTCAATAAAAACAAGGTAAACTTTATTTTGCTTGTAACTATATAAAATATAGGCGCTGTCCAACTGATAGTCTTGTCCTAAGCCGACAGCTTGTGCAATATCTGCTGCTACCAAATAGAAAGCCCTCGCCTGTTCCTTCCGTCACATATTGGCTTTGGTAGAGCGCTTTTAAGTTTTCTAACTCTTGGCGCTTAAAGGTCTCTTTAATATAGTTCGAATCCCTTATCACGGTCTCTGGTGCACCAAGAATTTCTCTAACTTTTTCCTCAGTATAACCCTTGAAATCAGGCGTTTGAGCGCTAAATCCTCCTTCAAAGGAACGATAATAAACCTTGGCATTGCCTGTTGCATAAATTTTATCTGTCTTGGCAGACTGGGCATCTTGAGGCAAGCCATTCGTCACTTCATCTAGAGCTGTTGCTGCGTCACTCTCGGGAATGGTGTCACTAGAGTCTGAAGTCTGACTGCTCGAACTGGTCTCCTTATCTGATTTTGGTTTCTTTGTAACTTTACCTTTTTGAATAGAGGAAGATGTGGAGCCAGTAGTCCTTTTCGCCGTAGATTGACAAGCTATCAAAGTAAGCACCGCCATAAACGCAACTAAAGTAATGGAGGCTTTTTTAAAATGCCTATTTCTCTCCCTTTTTTCTTATGTACATGATCCCTTATCTAAAAAATTTTGTCAATTTTCACAAAAAAGGCCTTAAAAGCCTTTTACTTCATATACGTGAGCAAATAGCCGTAGCCTTCTTTTTCCATTTGCTCTTTTGGGATAAATCGCAGAGCTGCTGAGTTGATGCAGTAGCGCAGACCGCCCAATTCCTGCGGTCCGTCGGCAAAGACATGGCCTAGATGGGCATTTCCTGACCGGCTACGCACCTCAATCCGCTCCATACCGTGGCTCTTATCTTCATAGTACCTGACTACATCTTTGGTAAGAGGACGAGCGAAGCTCGGCCAGCCGCAACCAGACTCAAACTTGTCAGCCGCAAAAAAGAGTGGCTCCCCAGTTGTCACATCAACATAGATTCCTGCGTCAAAAGTAGCATTGTAGGCATTCTGGAAGGGGCGCTCCGTCGCACTCTGCTGGGTCACCTGATACTGCTCTTCGGTCAGCTTGTCTTTCAGCTGCTGCTGGCTAAGTTTGGGATAGCGACCAACATCCACCAAAGGCTGTGTAGCATCATTGACATTGATGTGGCAATAGCCACCGGGATTTTTCTTGAGATAGTCCTGATGATAATCCTCGGCTAAGATATAATGCTTCAGAGGTTCTAACTCTACAGCTAACTTTTGTCCAAGCTGCTCCTCCTGCTCAGCAAAGACCTGCTCGATAATGGACCGATCCGCTTCACGGACGTAGTAAACGCCGGTCCGATACTGGCGTCCCACATCATTTCCCTGCTTGTTGACTGACAGAGGATCAATGACTCGGAAATAATAGAGCAGGAGCTCCCGCAGACTAAGCCGCTTTTCATCGTAGGCTACCTGCACCGTTTCCGCATGGTCGGTCTGGTGTATCAGTTGATAATTAGTGGATTCCACTTGACCATTGGCATAGCCTACTGTCGTCTCCTCAACACCCTCAATCCGAGAAAAATATTCTTCTAAGCCCCAGAAACAACCGCCTGCTAGATAAATTTCTGCCATAAAAACACCTCATTTCTTTGTGTCTATTTTCTCATAAAATAGTGAACTTTTATAGAATTTTGATTAGGAGATTCCTAGAAATCAAAAGAAGAGGGCAGGAAAATAAACTCATCCTACCCAATAACATACTTACTTTGATAATTTAATCTTCAATATACTTCAATTTCCCTCGGAAATCGTCCAGACTTTCATAGCCTTTTTCTTCCATAATCGCCTTGAGTTCGGCAGTGATGCGCTCAAAGGCTGCCACACCTTCCTTATGAAGGGTCGTTCCTACCTGCACCATGCTGGCTCCGCAAAGGATATGCTCGAAGGCATCTCGGCCGGTCAAGACACCACCGGTTCCAATGATTTGGATTTCTGGTTTGAGGCGTTGGTAAAAGGCATGGACATTGGCTAGAGCCGTCGGCTTGATATACTGGCCGCCAATACCACCAAAACCATTTTTCGGACGGATAACGACAGACTCATCCTCAATGTAAAGACCATTTCCAATCGAATTGACACAGTTGACAAAAGCCAACGGGTATTGATTGAAGATCGCAGCAGCTTGGTCAAAATGCACGATGTCAAAGTAAGGAGGCAGCTTGATACCTAGCGGTTTGGTGAAATAAGCAAAAACCTCTGACAAAATCTTTGCCGTTGTTTCAAAATCATAAGCAATCTGAGGCTTGCCAGGTACATTCGGGCAGGAGAGATTGAGCTCGGTAATCCCTTTAAAATCACTTGCCTGAACTTTTTTGAGAATAGTATGAGTCTCATCTGGCGACATGCCAACCAGCGAGAGGAAAAAGGTTCGGTCTGGCTCGCTTTCCTGTAGCTCCAGCAGGTAGTCCAGATAGTAGTCTAAACCATTGTTGGGCAGCCCCATAGAGTTGATGGAGCCTAGGGGAACATCCTGATAGCGAGGCTCTGGGTTGCCCTGACGAAAGTCCAGTGTCGCCGTCTTGGTCACAAAGGTTCCTGCAGCAGAGTTTTTAACTTCTTCTAACTCTTCGACTGTCATACAAGCCACTCCCGCTGCGTTCATCAGGCAGTTGTCAAATTCAAAACCCGCAATTTGTGTCTTGGTTGTCGTCATCATTTTGACCTCATATTCCTTAGTTTTCTTCTATTATATCATTAAAGTTCCTCCTATAAAGAGTTTAGCCCATTTTTCTACTAAAATGTTCGGTATTTACCTCCCTAATTTTTAAGAATATTTCAGAAAAAATGTCGTGGGAATTTTCAGAAAATTCAACTTTTTTCTTTACAAGCGGAAAAATCTCTGCTATAATTGACCCCGTAAGAATACAATCTTTCAAAGGAGAATCACCATGACAACTGCTAAAGAATATATCCAAAGCACTTTTGAAACTGTAAAAGCCCACAACGGACACGAGGCAGAATTCCTCCAAGCTGTTGAAGAGTTTCTCAGTACGCTTGAGCCAGTCTTTGAAAAGCATCCCGAATACATCGAAGAAAATATCTTGGCCCGTATCACTGAGCCTGAACGTGTGATTAGCTTCCGTGTTCCTTGGGTGGACCGCGAGGGCAAAATGCAAGTCAACCGTGGTTATCGCGTGCAATTCAACTCAGCAGTTGGTCCTTATAAAGGCGGTCTCCGTTTTCACCCAACTGTAAACCAAGGGATTTTGAAATTCCTCGGATTTGAGCAAATCTTCAAAAATGTCTTGACTGGCCTGCCAATCGGCGGTGGTAAAGGTGGATCTGACTTTGATCCAAAAGGCAAGACAGATGCTGAAGTGATGCGCTTCTGCCAAAGCTTTATGACAGAATTACAAAAATACATCGGCCCATCTCTGGACGTTCCAGCTGGTGATATTGGTGTCGGCGGACGTGAAATCGGCTACCTCTACGGTCAATACAAGCGCTTGAGACAGTTTGATGCTGGTGTCCTGACTGGTAAGCCTCTTGGATTTGGCGGCAGTTTAATTCGGCCGGAAGCTACTGGCTATGGCTTGGTTTACTTTACCCAAGAAATGCTCAAGGCTAATGGCGATAGCTTGGCTGGTAAGAAAGTGGTTATTTCTGGCTCAGGTAATGTTGCCCAATATGCCCTGCAAAAAGCAACTGAACTTGGAGCAACCGTTATCTCTGTTTCCGACTCAAACGGTTATGTCATCGACCAAAATGGTATTGACTTCGACCTCCTAGCAGATGTGAAGAATAACCGCCGTGCTCGCTTGACAGAATACGCTGCTGAAAAAGCAACTGCTACTTACTATGAAGGTTCTGTCTGGACTTACGCTGGTAACTACGACATCGCTCTTCCATGTGCCACTCAAAATGAAATCAATGGGGAAGCGGCCAAACGTTTGGTTGCCCAAGGAGTTAAAGTCGTTTCTGAAGGTGCTAACATGCCGAGCGACCTTGATGCTATCAAAGTTTACAAAGAAAACGGAATCCTTTATGGTCCTGCTAAAGCTGCCAATGCTGGTGGTGTAGCTGTATCCGCTCTAGAAATGAGCCAAAATAGCCTGCGCCTATCTTGGACTCGCGAAGAAGTTGACGGCCGTCTCAAAGACATCATGACCAACATCTTCAATACAGCTAAAACTACTGCTGAAACTTATGGACTTGGCAAGGACTATCTTGCTGGTGCCAATATTGCAGCCTTTGAAAATGTAGCCAACGCCATGATTGCCCAAGGTCTGGTTTAAAATAAAAGAGTTAAAAATCAGCTTGCTCGTTTGAGCAGCTGATTTTTTATCTCTTGAATTGTCAAATTAAGTGCACAATAAAAAACTCACTTATCTGCGGCTTCTAAAAGAGCTAGGTATTCCTCCAAAACCAGATCATGTTTTTGCATATATTGGGCAGATTTTACGCCGACATAGCGATAGTGCCAATTCTCAAAATCCACTCCAGTAATATCGCTTTTTCCCTCAGGATAGCGCAGAATAAAGCCATATCTGGGAGCAATTTCCGCAATCTTATCGGCCACTTCATCTTCCTGACCTTCTGGCTCACTCATATCAATAGCCAAGCCTGTCTGATGTTCGCTGGCGCCAGGAATCTGAATTCGTTTTTGCACCTCGTGTTCAGCGTCTTGTCGAGAAAGCCCCTCTTCCTCTGCTAAGGCTAGGGCTTCTTCATAAATTTCTGCCTGCTCCGCTCGACTTCGATAGCCCGAAATCAAAGTTTCTCCCGGTGCAATTTTCTGTGCCGCAGCTAAAAATTTTCTTGTGTTTTCAGCAATACGACTGTCTACCTGAATGTCATCAATTTGGGTCAATTGAGGGGGCGAATCTTCCTGAAGATGGCTGCGATTGACTAAAATCAATTCCCAGTCATCAACTGAAACATTGGGTAAATTCGACTCCAAGACCTCAAGAGTTTCATCAGCAGGTTTTGGGGCATGTTCTTCCTGCCCTTGAAATAGCCACAAAGCAACTAGCAATCCAAGCCCAAGCCCTAAAAACAAGACCCAGTTTATCAGTCGATACAAAGAAAAGTTTTTCTTAGCATGGCGACCTCTTTTCAAGCTTCTGCCTCCAGTTCCTCTTTCCCAACTTTACGATAGGACATATCTCCAACACAAGCAACACTGAATTTCCCGTCTTCATAATCCACTACGGTCACAGAACCATTGTCAAGTCCATGAGGGCGGCTTCTATTTATCAAATAGACGAAGGTTCCGATGGTCATTCCATGGCTAACAACCAAAGCATTGCCACCACCAGAAGCCTCCAGCTCTTCAGCAATAGCTGAGAAGCCTTCCCAAATTCGGCCGCTGAGTTTTTCCCAGTTTTCAGCCCAACCAGCTGTATCCACCTCAACCAAACCTTCAGCCAATTCGGCATAGCTGAGCTGGTGAACATGCTCGACATTAAAGACCCGAGGCATGACTCCCATAAAGAGCTCACCGTCATATCCCCCGTCAAAGCTGCCAAAGCACCACTCGCGGATGCGCTTGTCAAACCTATAAGGAATCTTCCCAGTCAAGTCCAGCTCTTCCAGGATAATCCCTATCGTCTGAATCGTCCGACCTGAATCACTGGATCTAGCTAGTTTAAAATCAATACCCGCTTTACGCAAACCAATCCCCAATTCACGGATACCGCGTTCGCCTTCTGCTGTCAGCGGAGTATCGCTCCAGCCCTGAGCTCGCCCGATTGTATTAAACATCGTTTTGCCGTGACGGATTAGGTATAATCTTGTTTTTGCCATACACTTACCCCCTTATTCTCCTCTCATTATATCACTTTTCTGAGAAAAAACATTTTCTTACCTCATACTCCAGAAAAATCAATCGAAACAAGACACAAGTGAAATTGGACAAATCAAAAGCTACACCACGCAGCTTTGATGTAGCAAAATAGGAAAAACGACATCGTCAAAAAAGATATAGAAGGCTACCAACTAAAAGCCCGCAGGCATAGCCGACCAGGACATCCTTAGGATAGTGAACTCCACCAAGCACTCGAACCAAGGCTAAAAGCGCCGTCAAAAAAAGCAACACTAAACCAAACCAAGGAGATAGTGACAAGGCTGACATCGCAATAATCGTAGAGGAAAAAACATGACGGCTGGGCATAGATTCCCCAGACACATCCTTAGCCAGTAAGGGACTGAAGTCCCAGCTCTCATAAGGCCGCGGCTGGTTGATGCGCTGACGAACCAGCGACAGAACAATAAAACCTGTAGCTGGCAATAAGAGATAAAGCAATAACCCTCGCCAGTTTCCAACTAGATAGGCATTGAATAGCACTCCAGCATAAACCAAGGGCATGAGCAGGGTCATCAATCGGTTAAAACAAATCAAAACTTTGAGTAAGCTGGGACGTCGCCGCAAGGGAGCTGTCAGCTTTTGATAGAAAACACGATAATCTTTCATCTTATCCTTTATACTTTTCAAACATTTGCTCTGGAATCTTGCTCTAGACCAGCAGGGGTATACGACTCTTGTCAAAAGCCATCATTAAAACCTCTATTTCCATGAACTTCTCCATTTCTACTATCTACTATACCATACTAAAAACAGAGTTCCAAGCATTCAAATTGCTAGAGTTTAATTTTTCTATTTTAGCTTGCTTCTTGCTTTTCCTCAAACCGACTCTTGTAAAGGTCAGCATAGAAGCTATAAACCGCCATGTGCTAGTCACGGTTGCCCTACTCAATGATATGCCCATCGCGCACGACCAAGATCAGGTCCGCATTGCGAATAGTGATCAGCGGTGAGCAGCGACAAAGAAAGTCTGGCCTTCCATGAGTTTGTCCATAGCTTTTTGAATCAGTTCTTCAGTCCACACATCCACCGAAGAAGTCACCTCGTCCAAAATCAAGAGCAGCACTGCACGAAGAATGATCATGCACTACTCAGCTATTTTAGAAAATTCAAGAAGGGCTAGCAACTGTAGCAACTCTTACTCCCCCCATTTTTAAGAGAAGCAGGATGAAAAATTCTTTGGCGTACTTCCCGACAAGTTTCAATCGCAAAATCCTATTTTTAAAACTTCATCAAAGCCCAAAAGAAGAGGAACAACACTCCAGATTTCCCCATTTTAACGCTAACCAATATTCTCATGAAAGTCCTCAAGCCAAATACTTTTGGATTTCGCAATGTCGACAAATTTAAAACAGACATTTGCTGAACTTTAAACATCAAAAAAGAGAAGACCCAGCAGGTCCTCTCTAGATTCTCGCTTCTCACCAACCCACCGCGGTTAATAATAAGACGAATTTACTTTCCTTTGAGCATTAATACAGACTTCCACTGAAGGAGCGGACAAGGTATTTATACCCATAATCATCTGAGCTATCGACAACCCATTTGCCATCTTTTTTCGTGAATTTCAGCTCATAACCTTCAGATTCCATATACTTAGGTGTAACCAAAGGAATACTGTCAAACTGACTAGGCGCTTGTTCTAAAATATATTTCTCTGCTGCCTTATATGCATCGTTGTAATCAGAATATTCTGCTCGATGCTCATTAACAAATTTAGAGACCAAGTCGTAAGTCCGAATGTTTTCTAGGCCAATCGTTTCTGGTCTAACGTAAACTGTCGCACTTTCTGGCAAGAAAGAAGCTACTTGGTAAGTTACTTTTGCACGTTTCGCATTCATTTTAGTGTATGCTTCAGCAAATGTCCGCAATTCAGCTTCTGATGGCGTATAGTAAGAGAATTCTTCCCCAAACTCTTTGGTAAAGCTTGTCATGAAATTAGCTCGATCTTTCTCCAAGTCTCCTCCTAGAACAAATTGATCAGCTTTTCCTTCTTTTTTCTTGTCATCATTTTTTGTTGTCAAGGTTGTCACAACCGCTTGATCGGACTGCTTCGAACTCACATTTTCTGCTTTTCCTGAAGCGTCTCCACTCAAGAAGACTTTTTCTACATATTCTTTAGCCAAGTCTTCCATTTTATCCACATTATCCGCATACTTTTTAGCATCAACTTTGATGGTAACTTCTTCTGGCTCTTTCTTGCCAATATCTGTGTACAGAGGAGAATAATGAAGTTCGTAAGTATCCTTTGGATTTACTTCAAATACTACATAACCACTGACGCTCTTATCCTTAGCAACCTTTTCATAAGACATTGTTTTGAACTTGTCACTAGAATCATAGACATTGATCGAACTAATTTTTTCATCATCAGAATTATAAAGAGTGATGTCATTGTCACTAATATATAACTGTTTATTACTCTTATTTTTAATTTCAACATTCAAAGCTAGATACTTAGAATCCGAAGACTCATCTTTGGGCAATACATAAGTACCATCCTTAATTTTCACTTCAACATGATTATTACCAGAGACACCGTTCCCACCTGTTTTTTTAGGAGCACATGCTACTAGCAAAAGCGCAGCTAAAGAGATGACAAGATAGTTTAAAAATTTTTTCATGATTTCCTCCCTAAGATACACTAAAATTTATAACTATTTTATCATATTCTTATCAAACTGTAAATGTTGCTTAAATAAAATACCACAAAATCTAGCTGTTAAATTTCCAATGAAGCGACCGATGCACTAGTTACAGAAAAAGCACAGCCTAAGCCGTGCCATTCTATAGTAGATTATTCATTGCTAATTTTAAGCTACTTCGCCTTCCTCAAACTGACTGTTGTAAAGGTCTGCATAGAAGCCATGCTGCTCCATGAGTTCATCATGATTGCCCTGCTCGATGATATTCCCATCGCGCATGACCAAGATGAGGTCTGCATTGCGGATAGTAGATAGGCGGTGAGCGATGACAAAGGAAGTCCGTCCTTCCATGAGTTTGTCCATAGCCTTTTGGATCAGCTCCTCCGTCCGCGTATCCACAGATGAAGTTGCCTCATCCAATATCAAGAGCGGTGCGTCTTTCAGTAGAGCACGAGCGATTGTCAGCAACTGCTTCTGACCTACCGACAGGCTGACCGTATCATCCAGCACCGTATCGTAACCCTTTGGTAAGGTTTGAATAAAGTGATGAACTCCGACTGCTTTGGCTGCTGCAATGACCGCTTCATCCGTGACATGCTCCTGATTATAAATCAAGTTCTCTCGGATAGTTCCCTCAAAGAGCCACGTATCCTGCAAGACCATTGAAAAGGCATCGTGAACTTCGGAGCGTTTCATGTCCTTAATATCTATTCCATCAATGGTGATGCGTCCTTTGTCAATTTCATAGAACTTCATGAGCAGATTAACGATGGTCGTCTTACCAGCACCAGTCGGTCCGACAATAGCAATCTTCTGTCCAGCCTTGGCCTGAGCTGAGAAATCATGAATAATGGTCTGGTCTGGCTTGTAGCCAAAGAAGACCTCTTCAAAAGCCACGTCTCCCTTAACCGTCTCCAGCTGGCGCTCCTTATGGTCATCAGCTTCCATTTCTGCCTCATCTAGGAAATCAAAGACCCGTCCCATAGCTGCACCAGCCTGTTGCAAGACAGTGATTCCTTGGGCAATCTGTGACAGAGGCTGAGAGAAAGTCCGCACATAGACCATGAAGGCTACGATAACCCCGATACTGATGGAACCATCAATTGCCAGAGCCGCACCGACCAAAATAACCAGCACATAGGCAAAGTTCCCTGTGAAAATCATGAGTGGCATCATGATCCCTGAAATAAATTGAGATTTCCAAATACTATTATAGAGATTGTGATTAAGGACCGCAAAGCGCTCCTTTGACTGCTCGATAGCATTGTAGCTAATAACGACATTATGACCGGAGTACATCTCTTCCACATAGCCGTTAACAGCGGCTAGATTGTTTTGCTGGGCAGTGAAATACCCTTGAGACTGGCCCATAATCAGACCCACAAAGACAAAGCCCAACAGACTAGCAATGATCGTTACCAAGGCCAAAATCCAGTTCATAAAGAACATGGTCAAGACCACAGCCACTAAGAGCAAGCTAGAAGAAATAACACTTCCTAAACTCTGGTTGAGGGACTGGCCGACCGTATCCACATCATTGGTCACGCGCGACAGAGTATCCCCCTGCGAATGACCGTCAAAATAGCCCAACGGCAGCTTGTTAATCTTCTCTGCAATGGCTGTCCGCAGCCGCTTAGAGAAATGCTGAATCACCGAACTAATGATAAAGGACTGCCCATAGTTTAGCAAGGCTCCGGCTGCATAGAGTACTGTCAGCAGAAGGGCAATCTCTGACACAGCTTTTAAATCAATGCTGGTAACCAAACCTTCAGAGATGAGGTTGGTAATTTCTTTTAATTTATTTGGTCCATAGACCGTGATAATGTTTGACAAGACAGCTCCCACAAATGCCAAAGCAAGAGGAAGCTGGAAGCCTTTGAGATAAGGCTGCATCTGGCTAAATAATGAAGACTTCTTATTTCCCATTTTCTAATTCCTCCTTGGATAGTTGTGAGTAGGCAATTTCTTGATAGACCGCGTTATTTGCCAAAAGCTCTCGGTGGGTACCTTGACCAACCACCTTACCAGCATCCAAGACCAAGATTTGATCCGCATCCATGATGGTAGAGATCCGCTGTGCCACGATTAGCTTGGTCATATCCTGCGTCCGCTCGGCCAGTTCCTTGCGCAAAATGCGATCCGTCTTATAGTCCAGCGCTGAGAAGGAATCGTCAAAGATAAGGATTTCTGGCTTACGAGCCAAAGCTCTGGCAATGGCCAACCGCTGACGCTGACCACCAGAGAAGTTAGTTCCGCTTTGAGCCACCTCTGACTTCAGCCCTTTTTCCTTCTCTTGGACAAATGGCTTGGCCTGAGCTAGGTCAAGGGCTTCCCACATTTTCTTGTCATCCAGCGGACTTTCCTGGCTTTGACCCAAGTCTAGATTGCTCTCGATATCGCCAGAGAAAAGCACCGCCTTCTGCGGGATATAGCCGACCTTATTGTGCAAATCTTCCAGCTGACAATCCTGAACATTGACACCATCTACCAGAATCTCTCCTTCTATCACATCATAGAAACGAGGAATGAGATTGACCAGCGTGGATTTCCCTGAACCGGTTGAACCGATAAAGGCCACGGTATCACCAGCCTGCGCTGTAAAGCTGACATGCTCAATGACCGCTTCAGAATTCTTAGAGTAGCGGAAGGAAACATCCTTAAAGACCACCTCTCCCTTGCTATCCGCTACTGTCTTAGGATGTTCCGGACTGGTGATAGAAGAATGCAGGTCCAGCACTTCATTAATCCGGCCAACGGATACAATGGTCCGAGGCAAGACGATGAAGAGGGCCCCCATGAGCAAGAATCCAATCACAATCTGCATAGCATAGGACATAAAGACGACCATGTCACTGAAGAGCGGCAGGCGTTCCTGTAGGCTAGCTTCCTGAATCAAATAAGCCCCAATCCAGTAAATCGCCAGAGTCAAACCACTGGAAATCCCCATCATAACAGGATTCATCATAGCCACCAAGCGGCTGATGAAGAGATTAAGTCGGGTTACTTCATCATTAGCAGCTGCAAATTTCTCATTCTGATAATCTTCAGCATTGTAGGCCCGGACTACACGAATCCCCGTCAGACTCTCCCTAGTAACGCTGTTTAGCTTATCAACCAAGCGCTGGGCAACTGACTGCTTGGGAAAGGCCAGCGTCATCAAGACTGCTGTCATCAGGACATTGACAATAACAGCGATGAGAACAGCTGTCAACCAACTTTCTGACTTGCCGATAATCTTAGTCATGGCCCAAATCGCCATAATCGGTCCCCGCGTCACTACCTGCAAACCCATAGTAATCAAAGCCTGCACCTGAGTAATGTCATTCGTGGTTCGAGTCAACAAACCAGGGATTGAAAATTTCTTAATCTCCGTCTGCGAATAATCCAGCACACGGTTGAAAATATCGCTCCGCAGACTCTGGGTAAAGCTGGCAGCTAGACGAGCTGCAAAAAATCCAACTACAGTAGCAGACAAAAAGCTAGCAAAGGACAAGCCAACCATTTTCAGCCCAGGTTCCCACAAATCCGCTAAAGCCGTTCCCTGCGTCTGCAGCAGCCCCGTAATCGCCGAAATATAAGTCGGAACCTCTAATTCTAGATATACTGTCAGGCAAGTGAAGAGTACACTGAGTAGAATCATGCCCACTTCCCTTGCCGTCAGCCGTTTAAATAACTTAAACATTTTTCTCTCCATTCTCTAGACTTTCGATATTTTGATAAAATTTAGTCAGCACTTGAGAAAAAATCAGTAATTCCTGCTCAGAAATCCCCTCCAAAAGACGACGGTCCATTTCATCAAAAAAGTCACGAATTTTCCTCATGTTCTCCTGAGACTGCGCAGTCAAGCGGATATATTTGGCTCGCTTGTCCCTTTGGCTGGTTTCCAGCTGGATAAAGCCGTTTCTCTCCATCCTTTTCATTAGGTTGCTGGCCACCGACTTGGAAATATCCAGTTCCTGCTCAATATCCTTGATAAGCGTTTCCTTACCCTCCTGTGCACGGCAAGTAACAATACGCAAAACTTGCCCCTGCGGCCCAGCCATGAACTCAATCCCTTGCTCCTTGGCAACCTTTTCTACCATCAGCTGCATTCGTCGGCCAAAGTGTTTCATTTCTAATAACGGCTTCTCCATCAAAACTTCCTTTCTAGATTGGTTCTCTTGAGAACCAATTAGTTTTCGTGAGAACTATTTTAGCACATCAACAGCAGATGTCAAGAAAAAAGTTTCTATGAGAACTATTTTTGTGATAAAAAAATTCAGCCGCAGAACAGCTGAATTTCATTCCTTATCAAATCAAAATTCCTTCCAAATGGTCCAATTCATGCTGACAGATTTGCGCTGGAAAATCCTCTAAAGTGATGGTCTTCTTCAGCCAATTCTGATCCAGATATTCGACCGTGATTTTCTGATAACGAATGGTTGACCGACTTCCAGTCAAAGACAGACAGCCTTCCTCCGTCTGGTAAGGCCCTGATTTCTGGATGAGAATAGGATTAAACATGACCATGGGCAGCATGCCATACATAAAAATAATCACTCGCTTTTGAACACCGATCATGTTGGCCGCAAGACCGACACAAGACTCTCTATGAGCCAATAAGGTGTCCTGCAAATCCTGGGCCAAAAAGAGGTCGGCTTTCGTTACAGGGGCTGATTTTTGCTGTAAAAAGAAAATATCCTTGACAATCGCTTTTTGCATATTTCACCTCAGATAGAAGAGGCCTGACCTTTCAGACCTCTTGTTTTACCCATTTTGCGTGGCGTTCGCTAACTTCTTTTGCTAGGACAAAATTCCCCAACGTAGCAGAGCCATTTCCCGCTACAGCCGGTGTGACAAGGTAATCCCGCACATCTGGAACAGGGAGATAGTCATTCAGGAGAACTGTAAATTTCTCACGAA
Organism: Streptococcus sp. DD04; assembly: GCF_001578725.1. Lineage (NCBI taxonomy): Bacteria > Bacillati > Bacillota > Bacilli > Lactobacillales > Streptococcaceae > Streptococcus > Streptococcus sp. DD04. The sequence continues at coordinate 169,376 of NZ_KQ968978.1, read as the reverse complement.
CGCGGTCTAGCATATGTTGCTGCGCCATAACACCGCCACCAAAGACAATGACATCTGGACGGAACGTCACCGTCGCTTGAATAGCTGCCTGCGCAATATAATAGGCTTGAATATCCCAGACAGAGTTATTGAGCTCAATATTTTCACCCCGTACACCTGTCCGCGCCTCTAAGCTAGGGCCAGCCGCCAAGCCTTCCAAACAGCCCTTGTGGAAAGGACAAACGCCATTAAAGCCTTTTTCTTCATCCATCGGGTGCTTGGCTACATAATAGTGTCCCATCTCAGGGTGACCCGTTCCGCCGACAAATTCACCACGTTGAATAGCGCCAGCGCCAATTCCTGTTCCGATCGTATAATAAACCAGATTTTCAATGCGGCCGCCAGCATTGTTGCGGGCTACAACTTCGCCATAAGCAGAGCTGTTGACATCAGTCGTAAAGTAAATTGGTACATTCAAAGCACGACGAAGTGCTCCCACGATGTCCACATTCGCCCAATGTGGTTTTGGAGTCGTCGTAATGTAGCCATAAGTTCCAGAATTAGGGTCAATATCAATAGGACCAAAAGAACCGACTGCCAGACCTGCTAGATTGTCAAAACGAGAGAAAAAGGCAATCGTCTTATCCAGCGTTTCAATCGGCGTGGTTGTAGGAAACTGTGTTTTTTCTACAACATTGAAATTTTCATCGCCTACAGCACAAACAAATTTCGTCCCGCCAGCTTCTAAACTTCCGTACAATTTTGTCATTTCAACACCTCTTGTATTGTTTATACTTTATTATAGCATATTTCCAGATTGAAAATTGTTCTATATTTTAGATTTTCCTCTGTAAATCTTAACACTCAAGGAAAAAACGAACAAACATGACATTTGTTCGTTTTCTTTTACTGATTTTCGATAAGTGAGACTAGGCTTTCACTTCAATAATCGCATCGCCTTTAGCCACTTCTCCTTCCGCAACTGGAGTCACAGAAGCGTAATCAGCTGTGTTAGTCACAATCACCATGGTCGTATCATCCAGACCAGCTGCTGCGATTTTAGCTGAATCAAAAGTTCCAAGAACATCGCCAGCTTTGACTGTAGAACCTTGAGACACTTTTTGGTCAAATCCTTCGCCATCCATAGACACTGTGTCAATACCAACGTGGATAAGGATTTCAGCGCCATTAGCAGTCTTCAAACCATAGGCATGACCGGTGGCAAAAGCGATCGTCACTTCTGCATCAGCTGGGGCATAAACAACACCTTTAGTTGGTTTAATAGCAATCCCTTGCCCCATCGCTCCACTTGCAAAGACAGGGTCATTGACATCAGCCAAAGCCACAGCTTGACCAACAACAGGAGAAATGATTGTTTCATCTTGAAGAGCTACTGGGACATTGCCAGTTGTTTCTTCTTCAACCAATTTTTCAGTTTCAGCTTTTTCAGTTACAGTTTCTTCATCTTCGTAACCAAACATATAAGTAAGGGCAAAACCAAGAGCAAATGATACAGCGACCATCAGGATATATTGAACAAGTTGGCCATTACCAATATAAAGCATTGCACCTGGGATGATAGTGATACCATTACCAGTACCAGCAAGTCCAAGGATAGAAGCCAATCCACCACCGATGGCACCAGCAATCAATGAAAGGAAGAATGGTTTGCGGTAACGCAAGTTAACCCCGAAGATAGCAGGTTCTGTAATACCAAGGAAGGCAGAAAGAGCAGCTGGGAAAGCAAGAGTTTTCAATTTAGGATTTTTAGTTTTGACACCAACGGCTACAGTCGCAGCACCTTGAGCTGTCATAGCTGCTGTGATGATAGCGTTGAATGGGTTGGCGTGGTCAGCAGCAAGCAATTGCACTTCAAGCAAGTTGAAGATGTGGTGAACACCTGATACGACGATCAATTGGTGAACTCCCCCGATAAGTAAACCACCTAGACCGAATGGCAAGCCAAGGATAGCTTTTGTTCCAATAAGGATATAGTTTTCAACGACGTGGAAGACTGGTCCGATGACGAAAAGCCCAAGAATAGACATCACCAAAAGGGTTACAAATGGTGTGACCAAAAGATCCAAGACATCTGGAACAACCTTGCGGACAGCTTTTTCAAACTTAGCTCCGACAACCCCGATAATGAAGGCCGGTAGAACAGAACCTTGCAATCCGACAACTGGAATGAAACCGAAGAACTGCATTGCAGTCACTTCACCACCAGAAGCAACAGCCCAAGCATTTGGAAGTGAACCTGAAACAAGCATCATACCAAGAACGATACCAACTGCTGGATTTCCACCAAATACACGGAAGGTTGACCAAACTACCAGACCTGGTAGAATAATGAAGGCTGTATCAGTCAAGATTTGAGTATAAGTGGTTACATCTTCTGGCAGTGTCATACCAAGGGCAGTTAACAGTCCACGAACCCCCATGAAGAGACCAGTCGCTACGATAACTGGAATGATGGGTTCGAAGACATCACCAAAGGTACGGATAGCGCGTTGGAACCAGTTCCCTTGCTTGGCAGCTTCAGCTTTCATTTCAGCTTTTGATGACGTTGGCAAGCCGAGCGCTACAACTTCTTCATAAATTTTGTTAACCGTACCAGTACCAAAAATGATTTGGTATTGACCTGAGTTAAAGAAGGCTCCCTGAACTTTTTCCAGATTCTCGACTGTATCCTTGTCGATCTTCCCTTCATCTTTCACCATGACACGCAAACGAGTCGCACAGTGAGCTACACTGTTGACATTCTCACGTCCGCCCAAGGCTTCGATGACTTTTTTTGCAATCTCAGTATTATTCATTTGCAAACATCTCCTTATAAAATATTGTAAAACTTTTTGAAAGCGATTTTACCGCCTTTACAAATATTATTTTATCACAACTTTAAAATATGTCAAGCGTTTTACAGAAATTTATTTTTTTTAATGTTAAAGGTTGATTTTTGAGCGGAAAACGTTTACTATAGAAGTAAGAAAAATAATTGGAGGACAAAAGATTGGCTTGGACTACTGAAAAACGCTACAGACGTTACGAAGATTGGACTGCAGAAGAACTGCAACAGATTAATGACAATATCGCTAAATCTCCTTGGCGGGCCACCTATCATGTGGAGCCCACAACTGGGCTTCTGAATGATCCAAATGGCTTTTCATATTTTGACGGCAAGTGGATTGTCTTCTACCAAAACTTTCCCTTTGGAGCAGCCCACGGTCTAAAATGCTGGGTACAGCTTGAAAGTGATGATTTAGTGCATTTCACAGAAACTGGTGTGCGAGTGCTGCCAGATACGAAACTGGATAGCCATGGTGCCTACTCTGGTTCTGCTATGCAGTTTGATGACAAGCTTTTCCTTTTTTATACTGGAAATGTCCGCGACGAAAATTGGGTGCGCCACCCTTATCAAATCGGAGCATTGCTGGATAAAGAAGGGAAAATCGAGAAGATTGATAAAGTCTTGATTGAGCAACCGGCAGAAGCAACCGATCACTTCCGCGATCCACAGATTTTTAATTATAAGGGACAATTCTATGCCATTGTCGGCGGACAAAATCTGGATAAGCAAGGCTATGTCAAGCTCTACAAGGCTGTGGACAATGACTACACCAACTGGGAAACCCTTGGTGACTTGGACTTTGATAATGACAAGACAGCCTACATGATGGAGTGCCCTAATCTGGTCTTCATTAATGACCAGCCAGTCCTGCTCTATTGCCCACAAGGCCTGTCCAAGGACGTTCTGGACTATGATAATATTTATCCGAACATGTATAAGATAGGTCAATCGTTTGACACAAAACAAGCAAAAATGCTCAATCCAAGCCCGATTCAGAATCTGGATTATGGCTTTGAGTGCTACGCGACTCAGGCTTTCAATGCCCCTGACGGCCGAGCTTTCGCTGTCAGCTGGCTAGGTCTGCCAGATGTGGAATACCCGTCTGACCGCTTTGACCATCAGGGAACCTTCTCTCTAGTGAAAGAATTAACTCTGAAAGATGGCAAACTCTATCAATACCCAGTCGCAGCCATCAAGGATTTACGAGCGGAGGCTCAACCTTTCACTGCGCTGGCTGAGAGCAAGAATAGCTACGAGCTAGAGCTGAATCTCGCTGCAGACACCGAACATGAAATCGTCCTCTTTGCAGATAAGGACGGCAAGGGTTTAACCATCAACTTCGATCTCAAGGCTGGGCAAGTGACCGTAGACCGCAGTCAGGCAGGGGAACAATATGCCCTAGACTTCGGAAGCAGCCGCAGCACCAGCCTTGACACCAAAGATACAACTGTCAATGTCTTTATCGACAAATCCATCTTTGAAATTTTTATCAATAAAGGAGAGAAAGTATTTTCCGGTCGCGTCTTCCCAGGTGAAGACCAGACAGGCATTGCCATCACCAAGGGCAATCCAACCGGTACTTACTATGAATTAGATTATGGTCGCAAAACTAACTGATGTAGCAAAACTGGCAGGGGTCAGCCCCACAACCGTTTCCCGCGTTATCAATAGAAAAGGTTACTTATCCAGCAAAACTATCTCTCGGGTCGAGGAGGCTATGCGGGAGTTGGCCTACAAGCCTAACAATCTGGCGCGCAGTCTTCAGGGCAAGTCCGCCAAGCTGATTGGACTTATTTTCCCGAATATTAGTCACATTTTCTATGCTGAGCTGATTGACAAGCTGGAACACGAGCTTTTTAAGCAGGGATATAAAACCATTATCTGCAACAGTGAGCATGATTCCGATAAGGAGCGCGAATACATTGAGATGTTAGAAGCCAATCAGGTGGACGGCATCATTTCCGGCAGTCATAACCTAGGAATCGAAGATTACAATCGCGTAACAGCCCCCATCATCTCCTTTGACCGCAACCTTTCACCCGATATTCCAGTGGTGTCCTCGGACAATTACGCTGGTGGGGTACTAGCTGCTCAGACTCTAGTCAAAGCAGGCGCTCAGAATATTATCATGATTACTGGCAATGATAACTCCAACTCACCAACAGGCCTGCGCCATGCTGGCTTTGCCTCTGTCCTGCCAGATGCTGCTATCATCAATGTTTCCAGTGACTTCTCACCCGTCCGCAAAGAAATGGAAATCAAGCACATTCTGACCCACAACAAGCCAGATGCAATCTTTGCTTCAGATGATTTGACAGCCATTTTGGTGATGAAAGTCGCTCAAGAGCTAAACATCCAGATTCCTGAAGATTTAAAAATTATCGGCTATGACGGAACCTATTTTGTCGAAAATTATTATCCTCAACTGGCTACGATTAAACAGCCCTTGAAGGATATTGCCAAACTCTCGGTAGATTTACTGCTGAAAAAAATTAATAATCAGGAAGTACCCTCAACTGGCTACTTCCTGCCAATCACCCTACTGCCGGGTAAAAGCTTGTAACCCTTATATGGGCGACGCAAGCCCGTATTACTGAAAAAAGACGACTTCCAAAATAGAAGTCGTCTTTCTTTATCTATCGTTTCTTCGAAACAGTGATTTCTCACAAAGCTACACAAGTAAGCATTGTACTGCAGAGTCGAATGGTTACTGTCTCTTTCTAAAAGTTAGCAGGCCGGCTAAGAATATCAGGAAGCCACCTAGAACTGCCAATAGAGAAGCTCTTGTGCCAGTTTTTGGCAAAGTATTTTCGGCCTGACCGGTCGCTTCTTTTACCTCTGATACCCCTGAAGCAAGAGGTTTTTGTGCGTTTGCTGATAAAGCTTGCGTGCTATTTTTAGCTGAAGCAGCAGACTGTTCTTGTTGAATGTCTTTAGCGGTGTCTTGAGGTTTTTCTTCTTGAGCTGGATTCGCCTTTTTAATCCGCAAAATTGTCGCTGTCAGCGGAGCTAGAGTCAAACCATTACTGTTTCTAGTGACACCAGCTGGATTCGAAATAGCTGTGACTCCTGCGGTATTGCCATCAGCCACAACCTCTGCACCTGCTAGATGTTTGTAGGCTTCACCAAAGTTGAAGTTTCGCTCCTTTTTATCCGCATTGACAAAGACTGCATAAATATCTCCATTCGAAGCAACTACTTGGTAGCCAAGGACAAGGTCTTCTTTCTCAACGCCATCCTTGCCAGGCTGGGTAATGAGAGTCACATTTTGATCCACTTCTGCTTTGGAGCCGCGGGTAAAGGCATCCGTTGATTTCCGCAGACTAATCAAGCCTTTCATATAGGCACGACTCTTGGCATTTTCTGGGAATTTCTCCGCATCAGTCGCCTTGGTCCAATCAAAATGATTGACCGCGTCACTTGAATCATAGGAATCATGAATGAAATACGGGTATTCAAACGGCGTGCCGTCCTCATTGGTCAACAAGTGCGATTTATTTGGAACCTTATCCTCAGAAACAGGATATTTATAGGCAGGATCGCGGAATTGCTTGGTTCGGCCGTATTCTTGACCAGAGTGGATAAATGGAGTTCCTTGCGAAGTCAGCATCATCAGATTTCCTAGGCGCAGGCGGCGATGAATTTCTTGATTATTGGCGGCTACTGCCGGATCTTTCTTGATAGACTGGGCAATGATATCAAAGAGCGTCAGATTATCATGGGCCGCAATGTATTGAATCACATCCCCTGGGCTATCCGCCTCAAAATTGGTTGGCTGCGCCTTGATGTTTTTGAAGACATTTTCCACATTTCGTTTACCGCCAGTGATAAAGGCTGGTGTTCCTTCATTAGGATAACCCGATTTCAAGGTATTACGAATGTCATCTGAGAAGACAGCTACTGTGTCTGTTGACTTCATCCAAGACTGGTCAGCAGGCTGGACAGCTTTATTTTCATCACCTGCATAAGTCTTCCAGCCCTCACCCAGCATAATGAGATTTGGGTTAAGCTTTTTCGCTTCTTCAAAGGCTTTTTGGATGGACTCTGCGTCATGGTCCCCCATCATATCAAAGCGGAAACCATCTATCTTGTACTGCTCTGTCAGGTACTTGATCGAATCCACCAAGACCCGTCTGCTCATATAGTGGGTAGTCCCCAAGCGGCCACCACCAAAGCTGGTTCTCGGTGTGCCATCCGCATCCATAAAGTGGTAGTAATTGGGCTCCAAATCTTCAAAGATAGAGGTCTTAGCCGTATGATTATAGACCACATCCATGATAACGCCCATACCACGCTTATGAATTTCATTGACAAGATTTTTGAATTCTTCAATGCGCTTGGCTGGATCTGTCGGTGTGCTGGAGTACATACCTGTCAGCGAGAAGTAGTTTTGCGGGTCATAGCCCCAGTTATAGTTGCTGTTGCTGGAAGCGTACTTGTCCATGCGCTCAGCATTTTTCAGCTCATTTACAAAGTAGTAACTCAGAACTGGCAAGAGTTGAACGTGGGTCACTCCCAGTTCTTTCAAATAATCCAATTTCTCAATGAAAGCTGAGAAAGTTCCAAATTGAGATTTCAAATCCTTTGAAATAGCTGGATCTGAAGTGAAATCACGAACATGGGCCTCATAAATCAAGGCATCTTCCCGCTTCTTGAAGTTCGGAATAGTGGCATAGGTCAGGTCTTTTGGTCCATATTCACTTGGATCTACAAAGGCCGCCTTAGCAATCTTGTAAGCACCCCCCTTGTCTGCATCTTCACTGTTCCAAGCAGCTAAAGACTTGGCATAAGGATCCAGCACAAGGACTTTTTTGCCGCCACGGGTAATTTCATAATGATAGAAATATCCACGATAGTCAGAAATCCCTAGACCGCTCTCAGGCGTCAAGCTGGTAGTCCATGTGCCAGATTCACCCTTCTGCATAGCTATGCGCCCAACGACCTTGTTCTGGTCTTCTTTGTCATAGACCACCAAATCGACTTGATCCGCACTTGGTGACCAGAAGGTTAGGTCCACCTGTTTGCCCGCTTGCGAAACACGCGCGCCCAAATCACCATCATACTTGTAAAGGCTGTCCTTCAACTGCCAGTTCATGCTAGTTTTGAACTGGTCGTTGCCATATTTGATAAGGTAAGGGGACTGAGCTTGGTTAAAATCACCGATTAACTTTGCGCTTTTATTCTTAGGATCCAGAACCACATCTTTAACAGCGACTTCTCCGCCATCCTTATTGGTAATTTTTAGATTTTTCAGAATATCTTCTTTTTTAACATTTTCTAAGGTAGAGAAAGTCGCCTCAATCTCTGTCAAGCTAACATGCTGGGCTCCTGTCATGCGGATATCATTGACAAAGTACGGGTTGGTATAAACCGTTGGATCCGCATCACGCAAGAAAATCTGGCTGGTCTTACCCAAATTTGCAAAATTATAATCCTGATTTTGAATCTTTACATCGTCGCCTGACTTGCTTTCATCTAAAAGCAAGAAACCAATCATCTTTGCAGCCTCTTTCAGGGGAACATCTACATAGCGACCGTATTTCCCAGTCTTTTCAAAGTCCACTCCATCAGGCCAATTTTGACCTGGATGTTGCACATCTCCCCAGAGCCAGAGGGATTTCTTATCATACTGACCATCTGTACGATAATAGTTGATCCGAAGCATTCCTTCTTTCAAAGGCTCGGAGGTATGAGGATTATAGTCTTTATCAAACCAAACCTCATTCATCTGAGGGCTCAGCAGCTCAACTATCTTATCACCTGTAATGTTTTGGCCTGCCGTATTGTTGATTAAGAGACTAATCTTGCTTCGTTTTTCAGCCATCTTGACATCAAGGTAATAGCCATAATCATCTTTTTTGGCTGTTGCAAAGCTGGTCGCTCCAGTCGGCCAACCTCCCTTTTGACTAGAAGGTGTTTCAACATCATCCCAAGTCCACAGACCTAAGCTATCCAGATTCTGCGATGGTAAGGTTTTGAAATGGAAACGAATATGACCTTCTTCAATAGCAGCTTTTGCAGAAGCTTCCGAAGCAAGTGGCTGACTAACAGCCTCTTGTTTGTCTTTTTCACTAGACACTGCAGCTTCCGTTGCTTCCTGACCAGCTGCTTCTGGAGCTGCACTAGCTCCTTTCGACTCCTGTACCTCTGTATTTTCAGGAGATTGACTTGGCACCGCCTCTGCTAAAGTAGCTTGCCCTAAGCTTCCCTGTTCTGAACTTTCTTTTTTAGCTGAACTATCCACTTCCTCAGCTTTTGCTTCATCTGCTGGCTTAGGCAAAGCTTCCGAATTAGCAGCTGAGACTGCTTCCGTTGCAGGGCTAGTTGTAGCCTTTGTTTCATCCGCTTTGGCTAACTGGGCACCTCCAAAGAGGAAGCCAGAAGCAATCACAACAGATGCGACTCCGACTTTTAAGCGACGAATCCCAAAATAATGACGCTTTTCACTCGTCCGAGACTGTAGATGATAGTTTCTTTTCATAAAATAAAAAAACTCCTTTATTTTTTCCTATAGAAAATACGTATGCAAACGTTTTCTGTATTTATTATACAGATTATCTATTGAAATGTAAAGGTTTTCAGATATCATTTTTTATTCCAAAACTTTATGTATGATTTCAGATTCCTTTCAAAGGATAAGCAAGTATCATTTGAAGTTTTAACTCTTGAATCTACAATAGAAGTGCACAATAAAAACTCATAAGATTTTCTAGTAAAATAGAGTTGAATGAACTAGTTACGAACGGAAATCTTATGAGCTATCACCATTTTACCATAGATGAGCGTGAAACTATTCTGATTTACCGTACAAAAGGACTAAATTTTTCTCAAATCGGAAAATTACTTCATCGTCATCCTTCCAGCATTAGTCGAGAATGGAAACGTCACACTAAACTCCCAACGCTTATAAACTTGCAAAATCACATTGTAGGCGAAAGAGAAAGCTTGAAATAGATCATCATTTAAGTAATACTGTCAAACACCTTTTTCTCAATCGCCAATAGTCTTCTTCGTGAGTGTTTCCCGAAGAAAACTGATTTGGCAACAATTACTGAAAAATCACTTAATGATACCTACTGGCTATTAATCATCCTCCCAGAAAATGCCTGAGTCACAAGACAGCATTTAAAGCACTTAGAGATAAAGTTTTAAAAAGGTTGTACTTTTTATTTCAATTTATCCCCAAAAAATATATCCTCCTGCTAACTCTTCCTCCTCTCCTTCAAAAGGAAAAGACACAAAATTTTCCCCTCATCCGACACTTACTTTTGACGACAGGTTGACCGAAGAGCGATTTATCCTATAAACAGATATGAAAAGAACGTTCGAGGTCTAGATTGTCATGAATTTATAGGAAAAGTGCCCAGCCGAGACCTAGGTTGCCGTTAACATATAGCAAGATAGGCTGTTCCAGCCATAGACCTCTATAACGGAAGCTTTTCTACAGTTTGTCTGCAACTACAACTGGCAAAAAGTAAAAAAGACTGAGGCAGGCGCCCCAATCTTCATTCTTCAGTAATAAATTGACTCAAAATTCCATTGATAAACTTACTTGATTTTTCATCTGAGAATTTTTTTGCTAACTCAATCGCTTCGTTGACAGCGACAAGCTGCGGAGTTTCATCATATTCCACTAGTTCATACAAACCTAAACGCAGAATATTTTTTTCTACTAGAGTCAAGCGATCCAGGGTCCAGCCAGCCTTCAAATACCGGCCAATCTTGTCATCTAACTCACTCTTGGATTGCATGACGCCATTGACCAGATTGAGCAAGAAGAGAGGGAGTTCAACTTGCTCCTCTTCTTCCTTATCGTGTAGATAAGCAAAGCGACAAGCCTCAACTGTATCTCCATCATATTCCAAGCTCATTAAAGCCTGAAATGCTCTCTCCCGTAAATCACGTCTTGAATCTACAATTACCTTACTCATTGAGGAAATCCTCATCAAATAGATCTTTCAAATCTGGTTTTGGAGATTTTTCTGGGACAATGCCTGCAACGTGAATATTCACCGCTGACAGTTCCACCTCAGCCATATCATTAACAGCGCTTTTGACCGCTTTTTGAATCGCAACTGCAACTGTTGGCACACTGATACCGTACTCCAGATACAGGTAGATGTCAACTGTCACATCGCCACTTTCATCAGTATGAAGAGCAACACCGCGTCCGAGCGTGCGCATAGAGAGGCTGTCTGACATGCTTTTATTCGCAAAAGAATGAACGCCCTCCACCTTTGCCGTAGCAATGGCAATGATTTTTTCCAAAACTCGTGGCGCAATGACGATTTCGCCTAATTGTTCGTTTGCCATAAGAATTCCTTTCTATCTGAAAGAGTGAAATTACGCACGAGAAACGTAAGTTCCTTCTGCAGTGTTGATAATCAGTTTTTGACCAACTTCGATGAAGTCAGGTACGTTGACGACAAGACCCGTTTCAAGAGTAGCTGGCTTACCAGAACCTGTTACAGTTGCGCCCTTGATTGACGGTTGTGTGTCTGTTACGACCAATTCAACAGTTGTCGGCACTGTTACACCAATCACTTCTGTTCCGTAGAATTGGATTTTCACGTCTGAGTTTTCAAGGATGAATTTCAGCTCTTCTTCTACATTGACTACTGGAATTTCGTATTGGTCATAGGTCTCAGTATTCATGAAATAAGCTGTATCATCCATTTGGTACAAGTATTGTGCTGGTACTGTTTCGATAATCGCTTGTTCAAATTTTTCTTCTGGACGGTAGCTAGTATCAAAAGTAGAGCCTGTACGGACATCACGCAATTTCATACGCATGATTGTATTTCCCTTACCTGGTTTGTGGTGACTTGCTTCCAACACGCGGATGAGTTTTCCATCTGCTGTTTCAAAAGTCATTCCAGCTCTCAGCTTGCTTGCTTCAATCATTTGTTTTTTACCTCTTTAATAAATAATTTACTCTTTATTGTACCATAAAGCCTGACAATTCTCAAATAACAATCAACTCTTTCGGCGCAAGAGTCAAGACTTCACAGCCTGTTTCGGTGATGAGAAGATCGTCTTCGATACGGACACCGTATTTCCCATCCAGATAAATCCCTGGCTCATCTGTCAGAACCATGCCCGCTTCAATCGGCTCTTCTGACTTGCCAAAGTAAGGAATCTCATGAATGTCCAGACCGATACCGTGGCCAATCCCGTGGCTGAAGTAAGGACCGTAGCCAGCATCGTTAATAATCTGACGCGGAATCCGATCAAAATCAATCCGGCTAAGACCAGCCTTGGCTACTTCTATCAGGGCTTGATTGCTACGAAGAACAATATCATAAATCTCCCGTTCTTCATCTGTCACCTGCCCCACATGAATGGTTCGTGTCATATCGCTGACATAATGATTGTAGTAGCAGCCAAAGTCCATGGTCAGAGTTTCACCCTTCTGAATCACCTTGTCACTGGCCACACCATGAGGCATAGCAGAGCGGTAACCCGAAGCGATGATGAAGTCAAAAGAGGCACCTGAAGCACCTAGCTGGCGCATGCGAGCGTCCAAAAAGTTCATGACAGCCAACTCCGTCGTCTCACCAGGCTTGATAAAGTCCAGCACATCCAAGAAGGCTTGATCCGAAATCTGGCAGGCCTTGCGAATGGTCTCGATTTCCTGGGCATCCTTAATCATGCGCAGCTTTTCAATAAAACCTGTCATCGGCACCAGTTCATGAGCAACAAAAATACTTTCCAGCATTTTAAAGTAAGCATAGGAAATCTCATCATCAAAACCGATTTTTTGCAGCTTATCGTCCGCAACGATTTTGGCAATTTCCCCAATCGCATCGCGCGTTTCCACAATGTCAAAGCCCTGAACCACTCCTTTAGCAATCAGGGTATAGCGCGCATCCGTCAGGAAAATTCGGCGCTTTTTACTGATGAAAACCGTCGCTTCTGTCCCGCTGAAACCAGTCAGATAGTAAATATTCTTCAGATTTGTCACTAGGACAGCATCACATTCCGTCTGAGCTAATGCAGCTTCAAACTTTTTAACTCTAGATAACATTCAATACCTCCATGAAATAACTAAGCTTATTATATCAAAAAACAAGTCAAATAGGGCATTTTTTAATAAGCCTTATCTGGGACTTAGAATCCAACGAGCATTCTCCGACACGGAAAATCCCCATCTTTAGAAAAGAACAGGGATTTTTGATGAACTATTTTATGTGCAGCTTGCCTTTCAAGTACTGGCCGGTATAGCTGGCTGAATTAGCAGCGACTTCTTCCGGTGTCCCCGTCGCAATGATCGTACCGCCACCTACACCGCCTTCTGGTCCTAAATCGATGATATGGTCAGCTGTCTTGATGACGTCTAGGTTATGCTCGATAACGAGCACAGTATTGCCATCGTCCACAAAGCGTGATAACACGTGAAGGAGCTTGGCAATGTCTTCGGAATGAAGACCCGTAGTCGGCTCATCCAAGATATAGAAGGACTTGCCAGTCGAGCGCTTGTGAAGCTCGCTGGCCAGCTTCATCCGCTGGGCTTCACCACCCGACAAGGTTGTGGCTGGCTGCCCCAGAGTCACATAGCCTAGCCCCACGTCCTTGATCGTCTGGAGTTTGCGGGCAATCTTGGGAATATGCTGGAAGAATTCTACCGCATCATTGACTGTCATGTCCAGAACCTGAGCGATATTCTTCTCCTTGTAGTGGACTTCTAGAGTCTCGCTATTATAACGGGTGCCGTGACAGACCTCGCAGGCCACATAGACGTCAGGCAGGAAGTGCATTTCAATCTTGATAATCCCATCACCCGAGCAGGCCTCACAGCGACCGCCCTTGACATTAAAGCTGAAACGGCCCTTCTTGTAGCCGCGAATCTTGGCTTCATTGGTCTTGGCAAACAGATCGCGAATATCGTCAAAGACTCCAGTATAAGTAGCTGGATTCGAGCGCGGTGTCCGGCCAATTGGGCTCTGGTCAATATCAATCAAGCGATCCACATGTTCAATACCACTGATTTTCTTGAATTTTCCTGGCTTGGCAGAATTGCGGTTGAGTTTTTGAGCGATGGCCTTTTTGAGAATAGAGTTGACCAGCGTTGACTTGCCAGATCCAGAAACTCCCGTCACAGCGATGAATTTGCCCAAGGGGAATCTGGCCGTGATATTCTGCAGGTTATTTTCCTGAGCACCAGTCACTTCGATAAAGCGACCAGTGCCGACACGGCGCTCCAGCGGTACTGGGATTTCGCGCTTGCCTGACAGGTATTGGCCTGTGATGGATTTCTTGTTCTTAGCCACTTGCGCAGGAGTACCCGCTGCTACGATTTCACCACCGAAAACACCCGCTCCTGGTCCCACATCAATCAGCCAGTCCGCCTCCCGCATGGTGTCCTCATCATGCTCAACTACAATGAGGGTATTGCCTAGGTCACGCATCTTCTTGAGGCTGGCAATCAGGCGGTCATTGTCACGCTGGTGCAAGCCAATAGAGGGCTCGTCCAGGATATAAAGGACACCGCTCAGATTAGAGCCAATCTGGGTCGCCAAGCGAATCCGCTGACTCTCACCCCCTGATAGAGTCCCAGCCGAGCGAGACAAAGTCAGGTAATTGAGCCCAACATTATTAAGGAAGGTCAGGCGGTCATGGATTTCCTTTAGAATCGGCCGAGCAATCGTCGCTTCATTGTCAGTCAAGCTAAGCTTGTCCAACCGAAGCAAATGATCTGCAATGGACAAGTCTGAAATCTCACCGATGTGCAATCCATCTTCGCCGCCAACCTTGACAGACAAGGCCTGAGGACTGAGTCGGTAGCCGTGGCAAGCCGCACAAGTCAGCTCATTCATATAAGTCCTCATCTGCGTCCGAGTAAAATCACTATTGGTTTCATGGTAGCGACGGTTGATATTAGTGACAACCCCCTCAAAAGGAATGTCAATATCGCGCACACCGCCAAATTCATTTTCATAGTGGAAATGGAACTCCCGCCCATCTGAGCCAAAGAAAATCAGCTGTTTTTCTTCCTCAGTCAGCTCCTCAAAAGGCTTATCCATATCAATGCCAAAAGCCGCCATGGCCTGCTCCAACATCTGCGGATAGTAGTTGGAGGAGATGGGATTCCAAGGTGCTAGCGCTCCTTCGCGCAAGGTCTTGCCAGCATCCGGCACAACCACATCTAGATCCACCTCCAGCTTAACCCCTAGGCCATCACAGTCCGGACAGGAACCAAAAGGTGCATTGAAAGAAAAGAGTCGTGGCTCTAGCTCTGGCACCGTAAAGCCACAAACTGGACAGGCATAGTGCTCAGAAAAGAGCAGCTCTTGACCGTCCATGGTGTCAATCACCACATAACCCTCAGCAATCCGCAGAGCTGCTTCGACCGAGTCAAAGAGACGGCTGCGCACCCCTTCCTTGATGACAATTCTGTCAACTACGACCTCAATGTCATGCTGTTTACTCTTGGACAGCTCTGGGACTTCCGTCACATCGTAGACATCCCCATCCACGCGCACACGGACATAACCGTCTCTCTGAATCTTATCAAAAACGGTCTTATGCTGACCCTTTTTCTTGCGGATGACCGGCGCCAAAATCTGCAAACGCTGACGCTCTGGCAATTCCAGAACCTTGTCAACAATCTGCTCAACAGACGAAGCCTTAATAGCCCCGTGGCCGTTGATGCAGTAGGGTGTCCCAACACGAGCATAGAGCAGGCGCAGGTAGTCATTGATTTCGGTAGCTGTTCCCACTGTTGAGCGGGGATTCTTACTGGTCGTCTTCTGGTCAATGGAAATGGCTGGACTAAGACCATCAATCGAGTCCACATCCGGCTTTTCCATATTGCCCAAAAACTGCCGAGCATAGGCCGACAGGCTCTCCACATAGCGGCGCTGCCCTTCGGCATAGAGGGTGTCAAAAGCCAGACTAGACTTGCCCGAACCAGACAAACCGGTCACCACGACCAGCTTGTCCCGCGGAATTTCGACATCAATATTTTTTAAATTATGAGCTCGCGCTCCATGAATCACAATTTTATCTTGCATTTATTCCACACTTTACCTTTAAACTTCCTCTATTATAGCAAAATTTTCTGCAATCTTTTGTCCCAAAAATCGGAATTTGTAGTATAATAAGACGGTGTGTAAAAATAATTCTAGGAGGAGACATGAAACAAGTATTTTTATCAACAACAACCGAATTCAAAGAAATTGATACACTTGAAGCCGGAACTTGGATTAATATGGTCAATCCTTCTCAGAGTGAATCTATAGAAATTGCTAATGCCTTTAACATTGACATTGCAGACCTGCGGGCTCCGCTCGATGCGGAAGAAATGTCTCGGGTTACCATCGAAGATGACTACACACTGATTATCGTGGATGTGCCCATCACAGAGGAAAGAAACAACAAGACCTACTACATCACGATTCCGCTTGGTATTATTATCACCGAAGAGGCCATTATCACCACCTGTTTAGAAAAATTGCCTCTGTTGGATATTTTTATCAGCCGCCGCTTGCGCAACTTCTATACCTTTATGAAGTCACGCTTTATCTTTCAGATTCTTTACCGCAATGCCGAACTATACCTGACAGCCCTGCGTTCCATTGACCGCAAGAGCGAACAGATTGAGAGCCAGCTGCACCAATCCACGCGAAATGAAGAGCTGATTGAGCTCATGGAGCTTGAAAAGACCATCGTCTATTTCAAGGCCTCCCTCAAAACCAATGAGCGCGTGATTAAGAAGCTGACTAGTGCCACCAGTAATATCAAGAAATATCTGGAAGACGAGGACTTGCTGGAAGATACCTTGATTGAGACCCAGCAGGCCATTGAGATGGCCGATATTTACGGAAATATCCTCCACAGCATGACAGATACCTTTGCCTCTATCATCTCCAACAACCAGAACAATATCATGAAAACACTGGCCTTGGTGACAGTTGTCATGTCCATTCCGACCATGATCTTTTCAGCCTACGGCATGAACTTCAAAAACAATGAGCTCCCTCTAAATGGCGAACCGCATGCTTTTTGGATTATCATGTTCATCGCCTTTGCTATGAGCGGTTCTCTAACCCTCTACCTTTTCCATAAAAAATTATTTTAATCATCAGAAAGGATACCTATGTCACAAGTATCATTAGACAAACTCAGTAAGAAAAACAAGGAATTTATCCACATTGCCACCCACCAATTGCTCAAAGATGGCAAGTCGGACCAAGAAATTAAAACCATCTTAGAAGAAATCATTCCAGAAATTTTGGAAAATCAAACCAAGGGAATCACTGCCCGCGGCCTCTACGGAGCCCCAACTACTTGGGCCTCTTCCCTAACTGAAAAAGAACGTTATGATGCTGAGCATCCAAAGGAAAATGACGATCCAAAATGGATGATGCTGGACTCCGTCCTCTTCATCTTCGGTTTCTTCACCGTTCTGACTTCCATCGTCAACTTAGCATCTTCTCAGCCATCCGTTTATGGGATGACAACCCTTGTATTTGGAAGCCTTGTCGGCGGCCTCGCTTTCTATGCTCTCTATCATTTTATTTACCGCTTTTATGGACCAAATACAGAGCGCAGCCAAAGACCACATTTACTAAAG
The DNA here is from genome assembly GCF_001578725.1 of Streptococcus sp. DD04. Classification (NCBI taxonomy): domain Bacteria; kingdom Bacillati; phylum Bacillota; class Bacilli; order Lactobacillales; family Streptococcaceae; genus Streptococcus; species Streptococcus sp. DD04. Next base: position 151,974 of record NZ_KQ968978.1, on the reverse strand, counting down.
TCTATCCTAATCATGGTAGGAGCCATTGCTCTCTGGACTCTTTCCATCGTTGGATCTAGCCTCCTTCCTGACTTTCTCAACCCACATTTCTCAAACATCGTAGTTGCTATCATCGGAGGAATCACTCTAGCACTCCGTTTCTACCTCAAGAAACGCTTCAATATCAAGAGTGCGACGATGGGGCCAGCAAGATATTAATCAGCATATCAAAAAGAGGTTTTACAACCTCTTTTATTTTGCCCTTTTTGAAAAGTATAATACCAACTCATCGTTATTCTCGCATGGAGCATAGGGAGCGAGCAGTTGATTTTGAAACCAAACACCTGAGCCATTTGGAATATAACCTCGGTGTACATACAGCCGTTGGGCAGGACCTTAGCCTTTATGCAAAGCAACACCCAAACTAACTACATCTGAGTAATTCTGACCTACTTGCTCTGCTTTGTCCAATAAAGCCGTGCCAATACCCTGTCTTTGGAAACTTTCAAAAACATTAAAATCAGTTAACTCAGAATAAAGGCCTGCAAAGGACCATGCTTGGCTGATGGGATGACTGTAATGTAAGCAGCTAGAAATGTCCCATCAACAGCCACCAAAACTTGGCGCTCACCCGTCGCTTGCTCCAGAAATTAGTTTTTCAGAGTCTCTCTACGGTCTGGCCAGCCTCGCTGAATAAAAGCATTCGCTAACTTTTCTATATCCTCAAAAAGCATTTTCCTGATGATTCGTTCTTCTGTCATGGTACGTCTCCTATATCTTGACCTTTTTCCTCTATTCTGGCACTTTTGAATAGGCAAAAAAAGAAGCCCTCAGGCTTCTTACTTAGCTCAATTCCGCGATAATAGCCTTGAGCTGGTCTTTGGTGTGAACACCTGCGACTTGCTTCACGACTTGACCGTCTTTCTTGAACAGAAGGGTCGGAATGGACATAATGCCAAATTCACGGGCAGTATTTGGATTTTCATCCACATCCATTTTAAGGATTTTCAATTCATCCTCATGAACTTCCCCAGCCAACTGCTCCAAGATAGGCGCCTGCATACGACATGGACCGCACCAAGCTGCCCAAAAGTCAATCAAAACCAGTCCGTCTTTTGTTTCTTCTGCAAATGTTGCATCTGTAACTGCTGCTACCATAAATCTTCTCCTTTAAATAGCTTACTTTTGATAACATTTTACACCAAAAGCAAGAGAAAGAAAAATATTTGCTACGGTTAGGATCTTAGTCACTCAGTGAGAAATGGTTGGTCATGAGATTGCTGGAATCCAAGAGTACTTTCTCCAAGAGCTGGTCTGTCGCTTCTTGCACCTTGTCGCTCATGGCTTGATTTTCAGCTTCAAAGTCCACAGCCTCGCCCCTAGCCAGAGCTCGGTCTACCCGACCAATCATTTCATGGCCCCAAGCCATAGTCTTTTCCTGATAATCATCCAAGTCTCCGACATGACTGCTAAAATGAGCATCAGCCAACCCAGCAATCAGTCGGTTGGCCCAGTAGAAAGAATCCGTCGAAACCTTGTCCGTCGTGTTGGCAAAGTAGTCTGGCGTTGTCGAGACTTGAGTAAAGAAAGGAACGGCTGTATTGTAAGGCATAGAGCCGTAGGACAGCCACTGGATACCAGTCGTTTCCTGTGGTTGATTAGGGCGCAGTTGCAAGATGGCTGTCTGACTGGTCCGATTGATTCCAATAGTCCGGAAGGCCCGTCTGCTGTGGTGGTCCCCCTCTGCTCCGTAAGGATCATAAGGCGAATCCTGATAGTGACTGCTCAGGACATACTTGACATCCTCTATAGTAATCTTGCGATATGGCTTGCGGCACCAAGGAATGAAGAAACTCCTTGGATCTTGCTCCACTTCTGGATTGAGGAAACGCTGGATATCCCAAGCTCGCGGTGTATTGTAATGGCGGTCCTTATCCTTCTGGCTGCCAAAAGCATAGCGTGGATTGAAACCCTCGTCCGAGTAATTCAGATTGAGATGGTTTTCCTCGATAAACTTTTGGAGATTCGGATGACAGAGGAATTCCTCCGGATTCTCAAATTCAAAATAATCGCTGCCCAGCTGATTGGGATTGGTCACATAGGCGTCATCCGGCACGCGCCGCGCCATCCAATGGTGGCCGCCAATGGTTTCCAGCCACCAGATCTCATTAACATCTGAAATAGCAATCCCATTGGACTCATAAGTGCCGTACTCCTCTAGGATTTTCCCTAAGCGGAGAACTCCTTCGCGAGCCGTCTTGATATAGGGGAGAACCAGCGTAAGGATATCTTCTTCGCTGATACCTGACTCTACCAAAGGGTCAGCTCCCAGCACGCGGCTATTAGTGGTAATGGTTTCTGTCGCGCTGACAGCAACATTGTAGCTGTTAATTCCAGCTGCTCCCCAAATCCCGTCCTTGGGAACTGCGTCTGGCACTGCTGTATAGCGGACTGGATTGTCCGGCAAATCCATCTCAAAAGACGTCAAAACAGACTGATAATGTCGGGGCTGGTCTTGTGGCTCCACTACGACAAATTTCTTGGGCGTAAAAACCCCATTTTGTGAATCCTCTGTACGAGCCACAATGGTTGAACCGTCGTAACTGGCTTTCTTGCCCACCAGAATAGTCGTGCAGGAATCTGATGCATGCTTTATTCTCATTATTTTCCCTCCGAAACACTTTATGCTGCTTACATTATAGCAAAAAGCAGGCCCTCATAAAAGAACCTGCTGGTATCTCTTCGCTGAAATTT
>NZ_KQ968978.1:148089-148979 GCF_001578725.1 Streptococcus sp. DD04 | reverse complement strand
GGAAATAAAGGACCCTAACATTACGATTTTGGATGTTCTAGATGCTGGAACGCATAAAGAAATCATCGCTAAGCTAGATTATCCCGCACCTAAATGCCCTCACTGCCAAGGAAAAATGGCTAAATATGACTTCCAAAAAGAATCGAAAATTCCCTATCTAGAGTGCGCGGGATACAAAACGCTGATTCGGTTGAGAAAACGCCGCTTCCGCTGTAAAGACTGTAGAAAAATGGCTGTATCTGAGACTTCTCTGGTCAAGAAGAATCACCAAATTGCAACCATCGTCAAGCAGAAAATCGCTCAAAAATTGATCGAGAAAGTCTCTATGACGGCCATCGCTGAAAGCTTAGCAGTTTCCACGTCAACCGTCATTCGTAAACTGAAAGAGTTTAAATTCAAGACAGATTTATCTTATCTTCCAACTCACATGTCTTGGGAGTGAAACAGTCTGGGGAGAGACTGTTTCAGCTGGCTTCAAGAAAGGCAAGATGAGCTTTATTGCACAGGATTTTGATTCAAGAAAGATTGTAGCTATCTTAGATGGGCGGACATAAGTGACTATTCGCAATCATTTCCTTCGTTATTCTAGACAGGTGAGAAGCCTAGTAAAAGTCATTACAATGGACATGTTTAGTCCCTACTACGACTTGGCTAGACAACTTTTTCCATACGCTAAAATCGTCCTCGATCGTTTTCACATTGTACAACATCTCAGCCGTGCTATGAGTCGTGTTCGTGTTCAAATCATGAATCAGTTGGATCGAAAATCTCACGAATATAAGGCGCTGAAACGCTACTGGAAACTGATCCAACAAGATAGCCGGAAGCTCAGCGATAAACGTTTTTATCGCCCAACTTTTCGCATGCATTTGACTAACAAAGAGATTCTG
>NZ_KQ968978.1:134043-148069 GCF_001578725.1 Streptococcus sp. DD04 | reverse complement strand
GAGCTTTACCAACTCTTGCTTTTTCATTTTCAAGAGAAACAAGCTGAGCATTTCTTTGGACTCATTGAAGAAAGGATTGCTTGTATAAATCCTATCTTTCAGACTGTTTTTAAAACCTTTCTTAAGGACAAAGATAAAATTATCAACGCTATGGAATTACCCTATTCTAACGCAAAACCGTAGGCTACTAACAACCTTATCAAGGTCATCAAGCGCAACACTTTTGGCTTCCGGAATTTTGACAACTTTAAAACTAGAATTCTCATCGCTTTGAATATCAAAAAGGAGAGAACTGATTTAGTCCTCTCCAGGATATGACTTTTCGTTAACCCACTACAATTGACAAAGAGCCAAAACTTCCAATGCCTTATTCGATTTTCAAGACATAGGTATGTTCTTTGTAAAGTTCATCAATCTCAAAATGCTCCAAATCTTCTTTCCTTGAGACAATATAATGCCCTTCTCTTTGATAATAGCCTAAGGAATTTCCCGACTTGTCTGTCAGACAGATTGTCCGCTGCTTCCTATCAACGCTGAAAGAAAACGCTATTTGATCTTTGGGGCGCCCGACAACTAAATAATCTTGACAAATCAGCTTGCCGCCCCACTTCTGATAGAGGTGATTTGCCTGCTCTCCATCTCTGGTAAAGATGATCAAGGCCTCAACTTTCTTTTCATGCAGCTGCTCCCAAGCAGTTTGAAAGAGTTGACTGGCTATCCCTTGATTCTGAAAATCAGGATGGACAGCCAGATTAGCGAAGTAGGCTATCTTTTCTCCTCGATAATATGGATAAGCATGGCTTGCTTCTTCGGTGTAAATCCCAATATCTAGAAGCCCTACAACCTGATCATCTTCCACTGCTATGAGCTCAACCGAATCTTGGTAAGGCTCTTCAGTAAACTCATCCTTGCTGCGGCTCATGTCATCAAAGAAAGGCGAAAAGAGATAACTCAAAGCTTTTGTATAAACCCAACTTTTCTCATAAGTCGAGTCATAGATTTGTATTTTCATTTCTGGCCTCTTACTTAAAGATTACAATCGTCGCACCGCTACCACCGGCATTTTGCGGAGCATAGCCAAAGGACTTGACGTGCTTGTTGCGGCGGAGGTATTTTGTCACCCCTTCACGGATGACCCCAGTCCCAATACCGTGGATAATATCCACCTGAGCCATGTTATTGAGGAGGGCCTGATCGATAAAGGCATCCAGCTCTTCCATGGCCTCTTCGTAGCGTTTGCCGCGCAGATCCAGTCTGGCTTTCGGTCCAGCAGTATTGGCCCGCTTGACCACATTGACCTGCTTGCGCTTAGGCTGCTGCTCCTTTTCAGCCTTGAGTAAGTTGAATTCCTGCTCTGCTAGAGTCATCTTGATGAGACCGACCTGGGCTTCCCAGCGACCATCCTTGAGCTGCTTAACCAAGGTTCCCCGCTGGCCATAACTGGTAACCAGAATATCATCTCCCTCCTTGGGCGCCCGATTTTTCTTAGCCTGCTTGAGCACCTTATTCTTTGATAAATCAACGGTTTCTGGTGCCAACTTTTTAAGCTGAGCCTTGGCTTCAATAATCTCATGTGGTTTGAGACTGGACTTATCATGGAGATTTTTGAGAATGCTCTCACTCTCCGATAAGGCCAGATCAACAATTTCCTGGGCTTCCAGCCGCGCCTTGTTGAGCTCAGTTTCCTTCTCTCGGTTAAACTCATTGTAAAGTTTTTTGAGGGCTCGGTTAAATTTGAGATTTTCCTTCTCGACTTCGCGAATATTGTCCAAGCGCTTGCGGCTTTCTAGTGTCTGCTCCTCTAAGCGCTCAATGATTCGATTGACATCGCTGTCTGTATCAGTCTGCTCTTGAGCATGTCGAACAACAACCTCTGACAGTCCCAGACGCCGAGCGATTTCAAAGGCATTGGAGCGTCCTGGCACCCCCTGCATAAAGCGATAGGTAGGCCGCAAACTATCTGTGTCAAATTCCATGCTGGCATTTTCCACCCAGTCCGTCTCAATCCCATAGGCTTTGAGCTCAGGATAGTGGGTCGTCGCCATGGTTTTAATCTGTCGTAGCCTTAAATCTTCCAAGATAGCAATAGCTAGAGCTGCTCCCTCCTGCGGGTCAGTTCCAGCCCCAAGCTCATCCAGCAGAACCAGACTCTCGCTATCAACCTGCTCTAAAATAGAGACGATATTGGTCATGTGACTGGAGAAAGTCGACAAACTCTGCTCAATCGACTGCTCATCACCAATGTCAGCAAAGATTTGGTTAAAAATCCCCACCTGACTACCCTTGTCTGCCAGAATCGGCAGGCCTGACTGGGCCATGAGCTGAGCCAAACCCAAGGTCTTCAGCATAATGGTCTTACCACCCGTATTAGGACCGGTAATGACAATTTCTGTCAAATCCGGCCCGAAATGCAGGTCATTAGCCACCGCATTTTCAATCAAGGGATGGCAGACACTGAGAAGTCGGATATCCTGCTCCTCCGATATGTTTGGCACTACCGATCTTGTCTCCTGCATAAAGCGGACTTTGGCACGCACCAAATCCAGATGCCCGATAATCCAAGCATTGTTGGCAAGTTCAGTCGCATGTGGCCGGATACGGTCAGACAGCTCCTGCAAGATCCGCTGGATTTCATAGCGCTCATCAGCTCGAGCATTGGTAATTTCCTCATTGAGATTGACAACTGCTCTAGGCTCAATATAGACGGTATTCCCGCTGGCTGAAATATCGTGAACCACACCAGAAATGCGGTTGCGATAGGTATTTTTGACCGGCAGCACATTGCGGCCATTCCGGCTGGCTACCACTTGGTCCGCCAGCATGTCTCCCTTAGTCTTGAGGATTTCCTGCAGAATTTCCCGCACCTGGTTTTCATTTTCTTGAATTTTTCGGCGGATGCGGGCCAGTTCCTCACTGGCAAAACTTTCAACAAAGCCACCGTCATTAATCGCCTGCAGATTGCCTTGGATGCTGGGAAATTCAACCAGATTGTCAAATAGCCGATTCAAACGTTCCAGTTGGACATTTTCCAAATCCTCGTAGAAAGATATCAGCTCATGGGTCACAGCTAAGACCCGCTTGAGAGCTAGAAATTCCTCAATATTGAGGTCGCTATCTAACTCCAGCCGCTTGGTCAGACCCGTAATATCTTGGATAGCTCCCAGACTAAAATGAGGCTGCTGGACAAAAATTTGCTGCATATCTGTCATTTCTAAAAAAGCGGCAGCAAGGGTCTCTTTTTTACTGGTAGGCTGCAACTGGCTAAGCTCCAAGTACCCCTGCTCAGTTAGCAGATAGGGGGTGAAAAGCTCTTTAATCTTGCTAAATTCTAAGGTTTCTAAAATTTTTTTATTCATAACTTCTTTTCTAACTATTTCAAAAGAAACTCAGCTAGCTCTGCCAACTGAGTCTTTCTATTATCCGATAACGTTCGTCACCCAGAAATGTTTTAAAATACTGGACGTAATAGGGGTATAGTTGATGATAAATCGGATCAAGGCACTGCTATTGAGCCGTTCTTGAACCTCAGCCAGCGGCATTGTTGCCAAGATTGTCAAGCACATTTCAATCCCAAAAAGAGTAATGAATGCAGCAATCGCTCCGCTGATTACATTATACCGCGGTGTGTCAAGCTTGTTGGGATACGGAACTAGATTAACAAAAATTCCTATAAAGCGCGCAAACACATAAACAACTGTAAAAACAAAGAGATAGGCCAAACCAGCATAAAAAACCTTGTCCAAATGAAACAACTGTGAATTGGGGAAGAAATATGTCGATGAGCCTTGAGTAGCGCTGGCATAAGGAATCCACAGACTGATTGCTTTCGCTACTCCCTTATAAAAATAGCCCGCAATCAGCATCGCCACAAGGGCCGCTGCAGTATAAAATCCTTGTAAAACAATACCTCGTGAATACCCAATATAGAAACTCCAGGCTAAAACTAGCAAAATAATTACTGAAAACATTATTTCTCCTCTATTTAGCCGACTTTTCTCTTAGTTCATTCAGCATTTTGTGCCGGAAATTTTCCAATTCCTTTTCTTTATCATCAAATTCAATCTCGCGGCTCAGCTGAGTTGACAGGCTGTTGATAGCCAAGAGAATGGCCAAAACTTCGTCATCTGCTGCAGGCATCTGCTCTTTGATGGCCTTATATTTTTCCTTTGCAACCCGCTCAACTTCTTCCATAAATAAATTATCATGCTCCGTTGTTAAGGTCAATGTTTTGTTACCAAATGTAAACTTATATCGATTCAAATTTGCCATAAAATCACCTCATGATATTATACCAAAAAAAATACGCTTTGTCAGTCTTAAAGTTACTACTTAAAAACATGAAGAAAATATCTTAAAATCTTACATTCTTATGGCTTTCCTCTTTTCCTTTTTATGGTACAATAGTGACTATGGAAAGTATTACTTTAAGTCCTAAACGAGAAGAAATTCAGGCTTTTATCCAGAAATATCAAGACTGCCTGACACCTAGCAAGAATCAATACATTCAATCTCTGCTGAAATTGAATCAGGCAACTGTCAGCATCTATACTTCTGGCAAGGTTCTTTTTCAAGGAGAAAAAGCTGGCCACTATGCTGCTTTTTTGGGCTACCAAGCCGAGGAAACAGTCAACACTTCCCAGAACTTTTCCCTTATCGGTACTGATGAGGTCGGAAACGGCTCTTATTTTGGTGGTTTAGCAGTGGTGGCTTCCTTTGTCAGTCCAGAACAGCATGCTTTCTTGCGCAAGTTGGGTGTAGGCGACTCGAAGGCCTTGACCGACCTTAAGATTCGGCAGCTGGCGCCGATTTTGAAAAAAGAAATCCAACATCAGGCCCTGCTCTTGTCTCCAGAAAAATATAATGAAGTGATTGCTTCTGGTTACAATGCCGTGTCTGTCAAAGTGGCTCTTCACAATCAAGCCATTTATCTGCTACTGCAAAAAGGTTTGACACCGGAAAAAATTGTCATTGATGCCTTTACCAGTCAGCAAAATTATGACAAATATCTGCAAAATGAAAAGAATCATTTCCCAAATCCCATTAGCCTCATTGAAAAAGCTGAAGGGAAGTTTCTAGCTGTCGCTGTCAGCTCCATTATCGCCCGTGACCTCTTTCTGGAAAATCTAGAAAATCTGAGCCAGGAGCTTGGTTACACTCTGCCAAGCGGAGCAGGAAGCAAGAGCGATCAGGTTGCTAGCCAGATTCTCCAAGCATACGGAATGGCCGGTCTCCAGCATTCAGCCAAACTCCATTTCAAAAATACAGAAAAAGCAAAAAAGCTTTTAGAAAGGTAAGCCATGAAAAACAAACACTTTGACTTCCGAGCCTTCCTCAAGGAATGGGGACTCTTTTCCCTGATTATCTCAGCTATCCTAATCTCCCGCTGGCTCCTCTGGGCACCTGTCAAGGTTGACGGTCACTCTATGGACCCGACGCTGGCCAACGGTGAGTATTTATTGGTTCTCAAGCACCAGTCGGTTGATCGCTTCGATATTGTTGTAGCCTCTGAAAAAGATGATAACGGCAAAACGAAAGAAATCGTGAAACGTGTCATCGGTCTGCCTGGTGACACTATCCAATATGAAAACGACACTCTCTATATCAATGGCAAAAAGACTGATGAACCCTATTTAACGGAGTATATCAAGAAATTCCAAGAGGACAAACTTCAGTCCACTTACATCGGTGAGGACTTTGAGGACAATGGGGAATTTTTCCGCAAGCTGGCTTCTCAGGCTCAGGCCTTTACAGTGGATAAAGACGGCAGTCCTGTCTTTACCATCAAGCTCCTAGATGATGAGTACCTACTTTTGGGTGACGATCGTATCGTGTCCAAAGATAGCCGTCAGGTCGGTGCTTTCAAATCCAGTCAAATTCAAGGCGAAGCCAAATTCCGCTTCTGGCCGTTGCTGCCTTTTAAAACTTATTAATACTTAAGGAGTATAGCCTATCCAAACTCAGTTGATTTCTCAGCTGGGTTTGATTTTTAGAAATACATGAATGAGGAAATGACAGAATTTTATTTTTCAGGCACCATTGAGCGCATCATTTTTGAGAATCCCAGCAATTTCTTTCGAATCCTCCTCTTGGACATCCAAGACACGGATTGTGAAGATTTTGATGATTTTGAGATTATCGTAACCGGAACTATGGCCGATGTTATTGAAGGCGAGGACTACACTTTTTGGGGTAACCTCGTTCAGCATCCCAAATATGGACAACAATTGAAAATTTCCCGCTATGAACGAGCTAAGCCGACCAGCAAGGGGCTAGTCAAGTATTTTTCCAGTGACCACTTTAAAGGTATCGGCGTCAAAACAGCCCAAAAAATCGTGGATCTTTATGGAGAGGAGACCATTGACAAGATTCTGGCTGAGCCAGAGAAACTAAAAGAAATCACTGGTCTTTCCGCCAAAAACCGAGAAGCTTTTGTAACCAAACTGCAACTCAACTATGGAACAGAGCTGGTCCTGGCCAAACTAGCCGCCTACGGGATTCCCAACAAGCTAGCCTTTCAGATCCAAGACACCTACAAGGGAGAAACGCTGGAAATCGTTGAACAGTATCCCTACCAACTGGTTGAGGACATCCAAGGTATCGGCTTTAAAATTGCCGATCAACTAGCCCAGCAGTTGGGCATTGAGAGTGATGCCCCTGAGCGTTTTCGGGCTGGTTTGATTCATACCCTTCTGACCCAGTCCATGGAAACTGGCGATACTTATCTGGAGGCTAGAGACCTATTGGCTCATACCATTGAACTCTTGGAGAATTCGCGCCAAGTAGAGCTAGATCCCAGTCTGGTAGCCGATGAATTAGCTCACCTGATTGAAGAAGACAAGGTCCAAAACGTCGAAACCAAGATTTTTGAAAACAGCCTCTTCTTTGCCGAGGAAGGCATCCGTAGCAATCTAGTCCGTCTCTTGGAAAAAGGCCATCAAGATCGCTTTGAAGAGGAAAAAATCCTCGATGCCATCAGCCAAGCTGAAGATGACCTAGGCATCCACTATGATGGTATTCAGAAACAGGCCATTTTCGACGCTATCACACAAAAAGTCTTTATCCTGACTGGCGGACCAGGAACAGGCAAAACAACCGTCATCAATGGTATCATCGCCGTCTACAGCCAGCTTCGAGGCTTGGATTTGAAAAAGAAGGCAGATTTGCCCATCCTTCTTGCTGCTCCTACTGGTCGGGCTGCTCGCCGTATGAATGAGCTGACTGGACTGCCCAGTGCTACGATCCACCGGCATCTCGGTATGACTGGAGATGATGATACCAGTCATTTGGATGATTATCTGGATGCTGATTTTATCATTGTGGACGAGTTCTCCATGGTAGACACTTGGCTGGCCAACCAGCTCCTCAGCAACATCTCCTCCAATACCAAATTGCTCTTGGTTGGTGATGCGGAGCAGTTGCCCTCTGTCAGTCCTGGTCAGGTATTAGCTGACCTACTGCAAATACCGAGCATTCCCCAAACCAAGCTGGAAAAAATTTACCGTCAGAGTCAAGATTCGACCATTGTCACCTTGGCTAGTCAGATCCAAAAAGGACTGCTGCCAGCAGATTTTACTGAGAAAAAAGCAGATCGCTCTTATTTTGAAGCTCGAAATGAACACATCCCGCCCATGATTGAACGAATTACCAGCGCAGCTATTCGCAGCGGCATCCCAGCTCAGGATGTGCAAGTGCTGGCTCCCATGTACCGCGGACAGGCTGGCATTGACCAGATTAACAGCCTCATGCAAAATCTCATCAATCCTGTGGAAAAAGACCAGCTGACCTTTGAAGCACCTGACTGCCAATATCGACAGGGAGATCGGGTCATCCACCTCGTCAATGACGCTGAAAATAATGTCTTTAACGGTGACTTGGGCTATATCACCGACCTGCTGCCAGCTAAGTACACCGAATCCAAACAGGACGAACTGACCATCAACTTTGACGGCAACGAGATTAGCTATCAGCGCAGCGAATGGTACAAAATCCGCTTAGCCTATGCCATGAGCATCCACAAGTCTCAAGGCAGCGAATTTCCTGTGGTTATCCTCCCTATTACTCGAAGCAGCCACCGCATGCTCCAGCGCAATCTGGTCTACACAGCTATCACCCGAGCCAAGAGCAAACTGATTCTGCTTGGGGAAAAAGCGGCCTTTGACTATGCCGTAAAAAATACCGGAACAGCCCGCAAAACTTATCTGATTGAGCGTTTTGGAGACATAGAGGGTTCTCAAGAACTTATCCACACTCCTGTGGATAATGTAGAAAAGATTGTGGAAAACCATGTCTTATCAACGGAAAATTTCCTGAAAATTGACCCTATGATCGGGCTAACTGAGGAAGATATCCACAGTATATTTGGCAAGTAAACGGAAACCGAAATCTGTCACTCTATCATTTCTATATAATGGCTGTAAAAGTTCCTTTACGCTGTCATAGAAATTTACTAGCCAAACCATCCTATCAACGTCGTTCTTTGGGCAGGCAGGGACTTCCTTATCAAATATTCCCCTTTAAAACAGTAGAGTCTGAGACAGTTGTGTCCCAGACTCTTTTACATTTTTATCCAAAGCCTGTCACCGTCAGCCCTAACAGACGGACCCCTCGTGGTTGTTCCTCCAAACTATCATAAATTTCATGGGCAACCCGCTCAATCAACTCCGCTTCTCTAGTCTGTTGATCCAAGGTCCGCCTTTTGGTTAGAGTTGAAAAATCAGCGTAGCGGATTTTGAGGACAACCGTCTTACCAGCTTTCTGGTGCTTATCTAAGCTGAGAGCTACCTTAGCCGCCAGGCGAGTCAGCTCTTTTTTAATATCCTCTTCGCTATAGAGCAGCTTGGCATAGGTTCGTTCCTTGCCAATGGACTTACGAATACGATTTGTTTTGACAGGAGAATTGCTAATCCCCCGTGCCTTTCGATAAAGGTCAAAGCCAAAGCGGCCGAATTTATCAATCAAGGTCATTTCCGGTATCTTGAGTAGATCCGCTCCAGTATAGACGCCCATCTCATGCAATTTCTCGACACTCTTCTTGCCAACTCCGTGAAACTTGGCAATGTCCATGGAAGCTAAAAACGCCTCTGCCTCCTCGGGTAGGATGATGGTCAGACCATGCGGTTTTTGGTAATCGCTGGCAATTTTGGCCAGAAATTTATTGTAAGAAACTCCTGCTGAAGCGGTCAGCTGCAGTTCATTCCAGATATCATGCTGGATCAGCCTAGCAATCTTGACCGCAGATTTGATACCCAGCTTATTTTCCGTCACATCCAGATAAGCCTCGTCAATTGACATCGGTTCAACTAGGTCAGTGTAGCGCTTAAAAATTTCGTGAATCTGTAAACCAACAGCCTGGTATTTTTCATAATTCCCCGAGATGAAAATCCCCTGCGGACACCGCTCATAAGCTTCCTTGGAGCTCATGGCCGAATGAACCCCAAACTTTCTGGCTTCATAATTACAGGTCGAAACTACGCCACGCCCACCTGTCTGACGAGGATCGCTACCTATAATCACTGGATTCCCCTTAAGCTTGGGATTATCCCGCTCTTCCACCGAAGCAAAAAAAGCATCCATATCAATATGGATGATCTTTCGCGATGTGTCATTGATAAGCGGAAAAATTAACATGCCATCTCCTAGAATCTTTTAAAGCATAAATAAGCAAGTCACAATGACGAGAGTCTTCTTGTAATCTTTATTCACTAGGAGATAAACACTACCGAATAGAAAGCCCGCCAAACAAGTTAATATTCCTGTCAGGACACTTCCCTTTGACAAGATATGCATCAGGCCCCATGTCAAACCTAAGAGAATACCGCCATAGGGAATTTTATCATTTTTAAACCAAGTCTCAAAAGCTTTTTGTCCGAAAACCAGTACCAGAGAAATCAAGAAACTTTCAGCAGCATAGTAGATATATTGAAATAGAAACTTCAACCAACCCAAATGCTGAAATTCAAGCAAAATTTTGAAGCCCTTCCAATCCCAGTATTGGACAAGTGTAATAAGGATAAAACTCAAGACAACCGCCAACCATTGCCAAACAGATACAGTTTTTTTCTCCGTTTTCAAAAGGTCAAAGCCAGTTTGTTTTTTAGCTAGAGCAATAATAGCGAATCCTAAACCTAACCAGCCCAAACTAGTCACTATCCAGTGAGCAATCATCTGAAACTTTGTAGCGTGATAAATTGAAATCCCCAAAAATCCTTCCACTGTCACCAGTAATAATTCAAATAAAAAGGCAGCAATAGTATACAAGGCTAACCACAGAAAATCAAAACCCGTAATATTTTTACTTTTTTTCATGATAAGGCCTCCCTTAACTTTGTAAACTATCTAAGTTTATTAGACTCTTTTTCTGTTTTCATTTAATTTTTCAAAATTATAACACAGTTTCCCTCTATTTGTCAAACTGTATTATAAAAGAATGTCCAATTTCTCTATGAAAATCGTTTGTGAAACCGATTACCTTGTGATATACTTTAAATATAAATGTAACAGATGCTTGTTACTAGAATTAAGAGGAAAATCAAATGGTTGTTAAAACAGTTGTTGAAGCTCAAGATATTTTCGACAAAGCTTGGGAAGGCTTCAAGGGTGTAGACTGGAAAGAAAAAGCAAGTATTTCTCGCTTCGTTCAAGCTAACTATACGCCTTATGATGGTGACGAAAGCTTCCTAGCAGGACCTACTGAGCGTTCTCTTCATATCAAGAAAATTGTTGAAGAAACTAAGGCTCATTACGAAGAAACTCGTTTCCCTATGGACACTCGTCCAACATCAATCGCTGATATCCCTGCTGGTTTCATCGACAAAGACAACGAGCTGATCTACGGTATCCAAAACGACGAACTCTTCAAGTTGAACTTCATGCCAAAAGGTGGTATCCGTATGGCTGAAACAACTTTGAAGGAAAATGGCTATGAACCTGATCCAGCTGTTCACGAAATCTTCACAAAATACGTGACAACTGTTAACGATGGTATCTTCCGCGCTTACACTTCAAACATCCGTCGCGCTCGTCACGCCCACACTGTAACTGGTCTGCCAGATGCTTACTCACGTGGACGTATCATCGGTGTTTATGCTCGTCTTGCTCTTTATGGTGCAGACTACTTGATGCAAGAAAAAGTAAACGACTGGAATGCAATCAAAGAAATCGACGAAGAAACCATCCGTCTCCGTGAAGAAGTAAACCTTCAATACCAAGCTTTGCAACAAGTTGTTCGCTTGGGTGACCTTTACGGAGTTGACGTTCGTAAACCAGCTATGAACGTGAAAGAAGCGATTCAATGGGTGAACATCGCCTTCATGTCAGTCTGCCGTGTTATCAACGGTGCTGCTACATCGCTTGGACGTGTTCCAATCGTATTGGATATCTTTGCAGAACGTGACCTTGCTCGCGGTACATTTACTGAGTCAGAAATCCAAGAATTCGTTGACGATTTCGTTATGAAACTTCGTACAGTGAAATTCGCTCGTACAAAAGCTTATGACCAATTGTACTCTGGTGACCCAACCTTCATCACAACTTCTATGGCAGGTATGGGTAACGACGGTCGTCACCGTGTTACTAAGATGGACTACCGTTTCTTGAACACACTTGACAACATCGGTAACTCTCCAGAGCCAAACTTGACAGTTCTTTGGACTGACAAATTGCCATACTCATTCCGTCGCTACTGTATGCACATGAGCCACAAGCACTCTTCTATTCAATATGAAGGTGTAACAACTATGGCAAAAGACGGATACGGTGAAATGAGCTGTATCTCATGCTGTGTATCACCACTTGACCCAGAAAACGAAGACCAACGTCACAACATCCAGTACTTCGGTGCTCGTGTAAACGTATTGAAAGCCCTTCTTACTGGTTTGAACGGTGGTTACGATGATGTTCACAAAGACTACAAAGTATTTGACATTGACCCAATCCGTGACGAAGTTCTTGAATTTGAATCAGTTAAAGCAAACTTTGAAAAATCTCTGGACTGGTTGACTGACACTTATGTAGATGCTTTGAATATCATCCACTACATGACTGATAAGTACAACTACGAAGCTGTTCAAATGGCCTTCTTGCCAACTAAACAACGTGCTAACATGGGATTTGGTATCTGTGGATTTGCCAACACTGTTGATACCTTGTCTGCTATCAAGTATGCAACTGTTAAGCCAATCCGCGACGAAAATGGCTATATCTACGATTACGAAACAATCGGTGAATACCCACGTTGGGGTGAAGATGATCCTCGCTCAAACGAACTGGCTGAATGGTTGGTTGAAGCTTACACAACTCGTCTGCGCAGCCACAAACTATATAAGAATGCAGAAGCTACTGTGTCTCTTCTGACTATCACATCTAACGTTGCTTACTCTAAACAAACTGGTAACTCACCAGTCCATAAAGGTGTATACCTCAACGAAGATGGTTCTGTGAACTTGTCTAAACTTGAATTCTTCTCACCAGGTGCTAACCCATCTAACAAAGCTAAAGGTGGCTGGTTGCAAAATCTAAATTCACTTGCTAGCCTTGACTTTAGTTACGCAGCTGATGGTATCTCATTGACAACTCAAGTTTCACCACGTGCCCTTGGTAAGACTCGTGACGAACAAGTTGATAACTTGGTAACAATCCTTGATGGTTACTTCGAAAACGGTGGACAACACGTTAACTTGAACGTTATGGACTTGAACGACGTTTACGAAAAGATCATGAGTGGTGAAGACGTTATTGTTCGTATCTCAGGTTACTGTGTAAATACTAAGTACCTCACTCCAGAACAAAAAACTGAATTGACTCAACGTGTCTTCCACGAAGTTCTTTCAATGGATGATGCACTTAGCTAAGCCTCTTTCCTAATCTTAAAACCAGCTGAAAATCAGCTGGTTTTATTTTGATTTATTGCGATAGCTTTGGTCATTTGTGTTATAATAGAGTTATTGTGAAATGAGGAAAAGGGGATGAAATGGCTGAGAACATTTCTATGAAAGAGGAAAAAGATCTTAATCTGGCCGTGGATGTCATTATGCTAGCGGGCACACTTCTATTGCAAAGTGGCTCAGAGATTTACCGGGTCGAGGACACGATGATCCGCATCGCCCATTCGCAGGGAATCATAGACTGCAATGCCTTAGCTATGCCTGTCGCTATTTTCTTTTCAATTGAAAATACCAATATTTCGCGAATGAAACGTAACATTCATATGAACTATAATATCGAGAAGGTCTGTGATGTCAATCAGGTTTCTCGTCAACTAGTCAGTGGTGCAATCAGTCTCGGAGAGGCTTTTGAGCAGCTGAAGGTACTCAAATCAAAGAAAGTTCCTTATAATAAAAAAGAGCTGATTACGGCTGCAACACTCAGCGCCCCCTTCTTCTCCATTATGTTCGGTGGAAATTTCTACGATGCTATTGGGGCTGGAGTGGCAACATTATTTGGATTTTCCTTCTCCCTTTATGTCGACAAATATATTCGGATTCCTTTTGTCTCGGCCTTTGCTGGAGCCTTCGTCTTCGGATTATTGGCCCAGATCTGGGCCCGTTACTCAGGTTTCGACTCAACAGCAGATTTGATTATCGCAGGTGCTGTCATGCCCTTCGTCCCAGGAATTGCTCTGACCAACTCGGTACGAGACATTATGACCAACCACATCAACTCCGGAATGAGTAAGCTCTTTGAATCGCTTCTCATTACTCTTGCCCTTGGTGCAGGCACTTCTGTTGCCCTTGTTTTAATGAAATAAAATTATGACACTACTCACATTTATTCTGCAAGCAATCGCTAGTCTGCTTGCCATCATCCTTTTTTTAATCGTTCTAAATGTCCAACGTAGCATGCTCATCCCTGGGGGCATTTTGGGAATGAGTACTTGGCTCCTTTACCTCCTTCTCAAGGGACCGACCAATGTTATTGTGGCAACTTTTATCGCCGCGATCATTGGCTCCTGTTACAGTCAGATTCTCAGTATCGTCCTCAAAACGCCAGCTGTTGTTTTCATTTTAGCCATTCTGGCTCCCCTGGTTCC
>NZ_KQ968978.1:98171-133877 GCF_001578725.1 Streptococcus sp. DD04 | reverse complement strand
TTCCTATCGGACAACCGCCTTTTTTGTGACAGGTGATTACAGTCAGGCTATGGTCAATGCCACCTTAGTTGTAATTCTAGCTTTGGTTATCTCCATCGGGATGGCCAGCGGGACTGTAGTACTGAAGATTTACAACTATTTGAAGAAACGTCAAAAAAAGACTGCTTAGATTACTAGATCTAAGAAAGTCCGCCAAATGCAAGGCGCTTTACCCATTCTTGTAAAATGTATGCAGTCATCTTTGCTGAAACAGGCAAAGATGGCTTTTCTACAGCAGCTTATCAGACTGGATAGAAATCGAGCTTCCTCCAATTTCCCGCATTTTTGTACAAATTCCGTCTTAAGTCTGATTTGGACAGATTAAGCGTTTTTTATAAGAGTTTTACCTCTAAGTATGGTAAAATAGTATTCAGATAATATTAGATATCAAAGGATTTAAAGAGGTCTTACTATGACAATCGGAATCGATAAAATCGGTTTTGCAACAAGCAATTATGTTTTAAAATTAGATGATTTGGCTGAAAAGCGTGGCATCGACCCTGAAAAATTAAGTAAGGGCCTCCTACTCAAAGAATTGAGTATTGCACCCATTACAGAGGATATTATTACTTTGGGGGCTTCTGCTGCCGAATCTATTTTATCAGAGAAGGACAAGCAAGAAATCGACATGGTCATTGTCGCAACTGAATCTGGGACTGACCAAAGTAAAGCTGCGGCAGTTTTTATTCATGGTTTGCTCGGCATCCAGCCCTTTGCCCGCAGTTTTGAAATCAAAGAGGCTTGCTATGGAGCCACGGCAGCACTTGACTATGCCAAGCTGCATGTTAAACAGTATCCTCAAAGCAAGGTCTTAGTGATTGCTAGCGATATTGCTAAATACGGTGCCCTTACTCCAGGAGAACCGACTCAAGGAGCTGGTTCTATTGCAATGCTCATTAGTCAAAATCCACGGATTTTATCTTTCAACGAAGATAATGTAGCACAAACACGTGATGTTATGGATTTTTGGCGTCCAAATTACTCGACTACGCCATTTGTTAACGGAATCTATTCTACTCAGCAGTATTTGGACAGCTTAAAGTCAACTTGGGCTGAATATCAGCAGCGCCATAAAGTCTCACTCAAAGATTTTGCGGCCTACTGTTTCCACTTGCCTTATCCAAAACTGGCCCTTAAGGGCATGAAAAAAATCATGGATAAAAGCCTGCCAGAAGACCAGCAGCAAATTTTAAAGGATAATTTCGAGAAATCTATTCTTTACAGCCAAAAAGTGGGAAACATCTATACCGGCTCGCTCTTTCTGGGCCTGCTGTCCCTTTTAGAAAACTCTGACAATCTAAAGGCTGGTGATAAGATTGTTCTCTTTAGCTATGGCAGCGGAGCAGTGGCTGAAATTTTCAGCGCCAATGTGGTGGAAGGCTATGAACAGCAACTTTCAACAACACGCCTCCAAGAATTAGATCAACGCCTGCCTGTATCCATCCCTGACTATGAGCAAATGTTTTTTGAAGAAGCCCAGCTAGATGAAAACGGAAATGCTCACTTCAGCGGTTATGAAAATCAGGTCTATGCCCTGACTGAAATTGCTGAGCATCAGCGAAAATATATTAAAGTTGAGAAACCGCTATGAAGCTAAATTGGACTGGATTTTCAAAAAAAACACCCGCTGAACGGCTAGAGTTCCTAAAAGAGAAGGAGCTGATTGATCACGAGCATTGGCAGCAACTGGCAGAGCAGCAGACCCTCTCTCTGGAAACAGCAGATCAGATGAGCGAAAATGTCTTGGGCACTCTGGCTCTCCCTTATTCCATCGCACCTGATTTTCTGGTAGATGGTAAACTTTATCAGGTTCCTTTTGTAACAGAAGAACCTTCTGTTGTTGCTGCCGCCAGCTTTGCCGCCAAGATTATCAAACGCAGCGGGGGCTTTACAACCACTGTCCACAACCGCCAGATGATCGGCCAGATTGCCCTCTACGATATACCGGATGTCAGCTCAGCTCTTCATCAAATCCAAGAAAAGAAGGCTAATTTGCTGGAACTGGCCAACCAAGCCTACCCTTCCATTGTCAAACGGGGCGGCGGCGCTTGTGACCTGCGGACAGAACTTCTGAAAGGAGAGACCGATTTTCTGGTCGTTTATCTTCTTGTCGATACTCAGGAAGCCATGGGAGCCAATATTCTTAACACTATGCTGGAAGCTCTCAAGGAGCAACTCGAGTTATGGACTGGTGGGGAGAGTCTGATGGCCATCCTATCCAATTATGCTACAGAAGCTCTGGTGACAGCTAGCTGTGAGATTGATTTCCGTCTCCTCAGCCGTGACAAGACCGAAGCAGAAAAGATTGCTCGGAAGATGGTCCTAGCCAGCCAATTCGCTAAGGCTGATCCTTATCGCGCCAGCACACACAACAAAGGGATTTTCAATGGCATTGACGCCGTCGTTTTGGCAAGCGGCAATGATTGGCGCGCCATTGAAGCTGGGGCGCATACCTATGCTGCCCGTTCAGGCTCTTATCAAGGCTTGACCAGCTGGACAGCTAACTGGACAAATCGCAAACTGCAAGGTCAACTAACCCTGCCCATGCCTATCGCAACCAAGGGGGGCTCTATCGGTCTCAATCCGACTGTTGCAGCCAGTTTTGACCTTCTAAATCAGCCTACAGCCAAAGAGTTAGCTAGTTTAATCGTTTCTGTCGGCCTGGCACAAAATTTTGCGGCTCTCAAAGCCCTCGTCAGCACAGGCATTCAGGCTGGGCATATGAAACTGCAAGCCAAATCCTTGGCTCTTCTGGCAGGTGCGCAAGAACAGGAAGTTCCACTCTTAGTTAGCCGACTGACAGCTGAAAAGAGCTTTAACTTATCTCTTGCCCAAGAGATTTTAAAAGATCTACGAAAAAAAAATCAATAAACATAAAAATCACATGCGGTCTGTTTTTTAACAGACTTTCTGCATGTGATTTTTTGCTTAATTATCCCTTATCTGGCTGAGTTGATCCCGGCCTTCTTTCAGACGACCGTAAAGCAAGTAAGGGACTTGTTTTAGTTCTTCTAGATTTCGACAGGAAAGGGCGCACATGAGCAGACGCAGATCAGTCTTCCAACCGTTAAGGATAGCAACAACTTCGTCTACTGAGTGATCCTCGATCAGTTCCAACATTGTCCGAGATAGACCGACTGCTTTGGCGCCTAGAACCAAGGCCTTGATAATATCTAATGGGTGGCGGACTCCTCCACTAACTAAAAGTTCTGTCTCTTCTCGCAAATCCTGTAGATTGAGCAGAGCCTGCAGGGTGGTCTGACCCCAGTCATTGAGATAATCTCGCTGCCTGCTTCTGCGATTTTCGATGTAGGCAAAGCTAGTTCCTCCGCGGCCGGAAATATCAAAAGTCTTGACTCCCATAGCCCGAGCCGCCTCTAGACTCCTACGATCCAAGCCAAAACCAACCTCTTTTACAACAATTGGTAGAGATAGCCTGTCCGCATAATCTTTGAGATGGTGTTTCCAAGCTCGGAACTCCCGCTCACCTTCTGGCATCAGAAGTTCTTGCATAAGGTTGACATGAAGCTGCAGGAAGATAGGCTGTAAGTCGGACACTGCCTGCTGGCCAGCTTCATAGGGCTTATCCAATCCAATATTAGTAGCTAGTAATAGAGCAGGCCGCTCCTTAGCTACTCTATAAGAATCATCCGCTGGATTTTTAAGAGCAGCACTGTAGGAGCCTGTCACGAAAAGAATGCCACAGGTCTCTGCTATCTGAGCCAATTTCTCATTGATTACTTTGCCTTTTGGACTGCCACCGGTCATTGCATTGATATAAAATGGAAACTCCCAGTCGCGACCGGCAAAATGAGTAGATAAATCAATTTCGTCTAAATTATATTCTGGGAGCGAGCGATGAATCAACTCCATCTCATCAAAGCTATTGTAGTCTGGAGTCTGCTCCAAAGCGTATTTTATATGGTCATCTTTACGACTCTGACTCATACTCGCCTATCCTTTCTTGGTGTAATAATTCAATCTCTGCTAACTGCCAGCGCTGCAGCAGAACCTGCTTATCTTTAGGATTAAAAACCAGCGCAATTCCACAATCTCCACCCCCAGCACCGCTGCTTTTTGCTACACAGTCTAGCCCCTCGGCTGCCACTTTCAATTGGCTTAATTTCGCTGTATAAATAGCTGGACTGAGTCCTGCTAAAAGACTGCTGACTTCTTCCAGACTGGTCTTTACAGCTGTCTTATCTCCACTTGTCAGAGCCGCAAGCAAAAAATCTACCTGTTGCTGAGTCTGTGATAAAAAGTGGTCGTCAATAGCTGACTTAACCTGCTCAACCAAGTCTTTGGAAATAGCTGGCTCCTTGGTCCAACCAACCAAAAAATCACAGGCTAAAGCAGGCTGAATACGACGAATCTGGTAGCCCCAATCTTGGGCAAGAACTGTCATCATATCCATTGCTGCCAGCTGTTTTCGAATGTGCGCTCGGTCAAAAGAGCGATAATAGACCAAGTCTTCATAGACAATGCAAGCCAAATCACCCATAGAGCCGTTGTCTCCCCGCCGCAGCAGGACAAAAGCGGCTAGCTTAAAAAGCTGCTCCGCATCTACATTCAACCGATAAAAAGCAGCCATCGCTTTCAAGGTCAAAATCACTACACTACCACTGGAGCCAATCCCAAACTTTCTCCCTTCCCTTTCCATCTTTCCACTGATAGTCAGAGAAAAGGGCCGGGAAGTGATCCTCTGTGCTAAGAGCCAATCGTTCATGACAGCAATTGTCTCCTGAATCAGGGCATAGTCTGCATCTGGCTCCAGAGAAGCCTGATGATTAAACATATCCGAAGCCAAACGATAGGCAACGGCGGGCTGAATTCTCCCCGTCATAAAAATAGGAATGTTTTTAATCAGGGCTGCTTGACCAGGGCTAAGCACAGCATACTCACCTGCCAGATAAAGTTTTCCACAGGTTTTTACAATTCGCTCAGACTTCATCGGGTAAATCCTTTGTTTTAGAAACAATCAGTCGGTATCTTTCTTCAAATATCGGAACCAGGTGATCCAGATCTTCTTCTAAACAAAGAACCTTGACATTCGGCCCAGCATCCATGGTAAAATAACAGCGCTCTCCTTTTTGACGCAACTCCTTGATAAAGTCCATTGCAGCATAGGATTGGTCAGTTAAATAGCTAAAGGGCGGCTGTGCTGTCTGGGTAGTCGAGTGCATGAGCAGGGCATTGCTTTCTGCCAGCTGACCGACCCTATCAAAATCGTTGTCCTTGAGGTAGGTCAGCATATGCCTATAATCCTGTGCAGACTGCTCAACCCATTCCTTAAAATTGCTGGACGTTGCTTGGCAGATCCTCATGCCTTCCCGACTGGAGATGGGTTTCCTTTCATCATAAAGGACCAGCATAATCATAGCCAGTTTTAGATCCGTTTGGACAGGGTAAATAGCACCACTATCCTTATCCCAGGCTGATAAAGGGCCAAAAAAGGAGCGAGCTGAGGAGCCGGAAGCAAATTTAGCCAGTTGAGCCAGCTCTTCTGTTTCATAGCCCGTTTCAAAATAAGCATTACAGGCTTTAACTAGAGCAGACAAGCCACTGGAACTAGAAGAAAGCCCTGCTGCTGTTGGCATATTGTTGCGGGTGTCAATACGGACAAAATTAGCTGAATCCTGTCTGAAGCGATCAATAATGCGCGACATCTTCTCATGCTCGGCTTCATTCTGCAGCTGTTCATTAATATAAAATTCATCTCTCGTCGCGCCAGCTGGCAGGGGACTCAATCTAGTCTCGGTATACATGTTTTCTAAGGTTAGGGAGATACTGCTGGTTGATGGAATCATCTCTTTAGCATTTTCTTTTCCCCAATACTTAATAATGGCAATATTGGCATAGGATTTGACGCTTACAGGCTTTCTATCCATGTGTTTACCGCACCTTTCTCTCTCAGTAGGACGGCTAATTTTTCCGCCTCACCTTTTTCTTTTACAAGGGCAATGATACAGCCACCTAAACCGCCCCCACTCATTTTGGCGCCTAAGGCACCATTTTCGACAGCCAGGCTAACCAGAGCATCTGCTTTGGGACAGGAAACACCCAGCTGAGTCAATTTCTCGTGCGCTTTGGTCATAGTTAGTCCCATGGTTAGCAGATCTTTTGCAGCGATGGCCTTTTCTACAATTTTAGTCAAATTACCCAGCTCCTGTAGTAGAGGCAAGGCTTTTTGTCCTTGATTCTCCACAACTTTGATAGCCTCGCGGGTATGCCCGTAAATACCGGTATCAGCAATCAGTAGATAAGCATTCAGATTCAGTTCAATCTCGCTGAAGCCCAGATTGCGGATGAATTTGATGGCTACATCGCTAAGACAAGTTTTAGCATCTAGACCACTAGGATTCATATGAGCAATCATCTCTGCCCGATTGACTAAGATTTCTAGAGTCTGATCATCCAACTCCTCTTCAAAATAGTCAAAGACAGCTCGAATAGCCGCAATACTGACCGCCGCAGACGAGCCCATCCCTCTTTTCTCAGGAACCATAGATTTCACCTGACAGCGAATTCTGGCTTCCTGTTTCCCCAAATGTTCCAGACTCGCAAAAACAGCCATAGACAGGGCATCGTCCTTGTAGAGAGTCCAGGTGGATTCAGATGGAAATACTTGGCAAGTGACCTCAATATTATTCAGTGGCAGGGAGATAGCTGGATAGCCATACACTACCGAGTGTTCCCCCATTAAAATTATCTTACTATGTGCCGTCCCGACACCTATTTCTTTTGTCATTTGTTTTCTCAATAAATCTTTCTCTCCTTTTTATTTTAATATACTTTTACAAAAAAAGCGATTGTTATCTTTGTTTTTCCACGACAAAAAACTCCAGCATTTTCAGTCTGGAGTTCCTATTTTATAATTCTTTTTTGATCAGATCCATTAGCTGGTTGCGATCCAAAATCCACTGAGCTCGCTCATCTTTTTCATAGGTTCTGTTAGATAGAAAAATAACAGCCTTTTGCTCAATTCGGTTATACATAATAAAAGTACCCGTATAGCCTGTATGATCCAGCCAATTTCCATCTATATTCCAGCCCAAACTGCGAGCCTTCCCTGCTTCTCTGGAAAAATTCTGGGTTAATTCGGAAGCGAACTCATCCTGTAGATAATGCTCCAAGAAACGTTTCAAATCCTTTACAGTAGAAAACAGTCCTGCACTGCCAGCATGAATTCCCAGCACACGCGCCTTGGGATCGTGCACCAAGCCACCCTCTACACCTCGCATCGTCGGTACTGCTTCTTTTACAGGACCAAAACTAGTTTCTGAAAGCTGCCAAGGCTCAAAAATTTCCTGCTGAAAGAGAACATCTAAAGACTTGTCAAACATCTCTTCCAACATAAAACCTAATAGCAGAAAATTGACATCTGTATAGCGAAATGACCTATCTTCAAGGACAGTTAGGCGGTTAAGTGCTGCCTTCAGCTCTTGAGCATTCAACTCATTACGATGGGGAATATAAGGATCCAGCCCAGAGGTATGGGTCAACAGCTGCCGCACCGTGACCTGATTATCATGAAAAGCAGGATAATAATGCCTCAAAGGCCGATCCAGCTCTAGAGAACTGCTATGGAACAAAAAAGCAGCTACAGTCCCAACACCAACCACCTTGCTGACGCTGGCCAAATCATAAACCAGCCCTGGCCGTGTTCCCTCCTTGCGACTGGGATCCGCCAGTCCAAAGTAAAAGTCCAGCCATTGTCCATCCCGATACAAAGCCAAACTAGCGCCAGGATAGATTCCCGCCCTCAGCTGTTCATCAATTTTCCCAAGAATCATTTCGATACTCATGCTTCAAACCACAGTTCAATCTTATTCGGGTCTTGACTGAGTAAAAATTTATCAGACTTAGGTATGAAGATTTCCTGATTTTGAAAAACTTCTTTCAGAAGATTGGTATCCAAGGTGACTAGTTTACATTTCAGCATCGCCAAATCCCAAGTTTTTTCATTACTCACTGACAAGTCTGGCCCAAACGCCTCCTTAAAAACCAGAAAATCACAAGCATTCTCAATCTTTTGATAAAAGGCTTCCACTTTTTGAACATCAGAAACATGGAGTTCCACTGACTCAATATCGAACTGGCTGAGCCCAATAAAATCCTCCTGCTTTTTAAATGATGGTACCTCTGCCACTTCTTTAAGAGAAGAAACCTCTGTCTCAGCATGCAGCAAAATCCGATCGCCTTCTGGAGACAAAGCTTCAAAAGCGTAACCGACTTTTCCTCGGTAAAGTTTGAGACATTCTGGTTTTTGAGCTAATAGAGCCTCTATTTCTTTAGGCTCTTGCACTTTAATTATGAGCCTTGATAATTTTTTAGGCCCTTTTACACGACGCGAGCGCATGCTTGGAGATTCTTCTAAAATTAATTTTTCTGTTTTAGTCTGATCTCCCAAAGATAACAGAGCAGCTTCTTCCAACAAGGATTTCATCCCTAGAGTTTTTACATAAAAATCTTGATTAAGATTGCGATTATTTACTTTTATTACTGGAATAATTCTTGTAATATGATTTGTACTCATAACTTCCTCCAAACTATTTTATTGTAATAGATTTTCATTTTTTTTACAAGAAATTATGCGCAAATCAACAATTTTTTAAACATTTCATCCTAACCTTATCGGAAGACTAAATGAGACTAAAACAGTCCAGTATTCTCCGACCATTCAGACGATTAAGTAGACAGCTGCCAAATAAAAAAGACCGAGATTTCTCTCAGCCTTTGAATGTTTATTATCCATAAATAGCTTTAAACAGAGCAACTGCTGCAATCCCTGCAAGAATCGGAGCTGCAACAGGTACCCAAGCATACCACCATTTTGAATCACCCTTGTGTTCACCAAGGACTGATTTTGGCAAAATAGCATGCAAGATACGTGGTCCGAGGTCACGGGCAGGGTTGAGACCTGGGCCAGTAGGACCACCAAGTGAAGTTACCAATGCCATAACTAGGAAGCCAAGCGCCAAGTGAGCGACAGAAAGACCAGCTGCTGTGTGAGGCGCAATTTGTGCTTTAAGAGCCAATTGAGAAAAATCAGCTTTTTGACCTGTTTGTTCAGCTAATTGCTTCATGTATTGAAGAGCTTCTGCTCCGAAGTAATGTTTTGTCAAGCCCATTGCTGCAAAGAAAAGAACAAAGGAACCAACAAACTCATTGATAAATCCATTGATTGTTGCTGCTTTACGAGATTCAGGCGTTCCGTGATCCAAACTTGAAATTGTTGAGAAAGTACCCAAAATATTATTAGGTTTTTCTGTTTTTAAGTAGTAAGGATGATGTGTTGCCACAACCAAAGCCTGTCCAAAGATCGCACCCAAAACTTGCGCAACGATATATGGAGCCACTTGTCCCCATGGGAAGTATCCGCTAATTGCAAGCCCTAAAGTGAAAGCAGGATTGATGTGGTTACCTGAGACATTTCCAAACATCAGAGCTGGAATCATAACCCCCATACCATAACCAACGGCGATGACCAACCAACCACTTTGATGACCTTTGGTGCCCTTTAATTCAACATTGGCTACAGCACCATTCCCCAAAATGATGAGGATAGCTGTTCCTAGAAATTCTGTGGCATATTTAATAGCCCAATTGAAATCCATTTAATTTCTCCTTAAAAAATTTTTTAGACAATCTATATTTTATCAAGTATAATGGATAATGTAAAGGTCATTTTAAATAAAAACAAGAAAAAGAGGAAAAATGATGCATTTTAATCAGTATAGTTACAGTAAGACAGCGCCTGAACAAATGAAAGAGGAATTGTCCCAGCTGGGCTTTTCTTTTGATCCGCAGCAGTCCAATAAGAAAAATTTTGAACATTTTCTGCGTCGCTGTTTCTTTCTCTATCAGGATACCGATTACCTGCTCCAAGCCTGGGCTGCAGATAGCGAAACCGACCTGCTGAGCTTCTTCCAGTCTGATCGAGAACTGACGGCCGAGGTCTTCTACATGACTGCCTTTCAACTCCTAGACTTTGTGCCTTTTATGGATTTCACCGATCTTGAGAAATTCCGGACGGAAAGCAACTTTCCTATCATCTACGGTGACCTACTCGAAAACATTTACCAACTCCTCAACACTCGGACCAAAAACGGCAATCTGCTGGTTGATAAGCTAGTCAGCGAGGGTTTGATCCCCGAGGACAATACCCACCACTACTTCAACGGCAAGAGCCTGGCAACCTTTTCCAGCCATGATGCCATCCGCGAGGTGGTTTACGTGGAAAGCCGAATTGATACTGATGGAGACGGCCTGCCAGATCTAGTCAAGGTTAGCATTATCCGCCCTCGTTACCAAGGGCAAATCCCTGCCGTCATGACAGCCTCTCCTTATCATCAGGGAACAAATGACCCGGCCAGCGACAAGGCTCTCCACAATATGAATGTGGATCTAGCAAAAAAAGAACCCCATCAAATCACAGTCCACGACCCTGAGCTTAAATTGCTCCAGCTGGATACGCCAGCACCAGCTCAAGAAGCCTCTGAAGCCGAGGAAAAATTAGGTCATATCGGTACCTACACGCTCAATGACTACTTGCTACCCCGCGGTTTTGCCAATCTCTACGTGTCTGGCGTGGGAACCAAAGATTCTCAAGGTCTGATGACCAGCGGTGACTATCAGCAGGTTGAGGCCTATAAGAATGTCATTGACTGGCTCAACGGCCGCTGCCGAGCCTTCACCGACCACACACGCCAGCGGGAAATCAAGGCTAGTTGGTCCAACGGAAAAGTGGCTACGACCGGCATCTCCTATCTGGGTACCATGTCCAATGGATTGGCGACAACTGGTGTAGATGGATTGGAAGTCATCATTGCCGAAGCTGGGATTTCTTCTTGGTACAACTACTACCGCGAAAACGGCCTAGTAACCAGTCCCGGTGGCTACCCAGGAGAGGATTTTGAATCCCTGACTGAACTGACTTATTCCCGCAACCTGAGGGCTGGTGACTACCTGCGCCACAACGACACTTATCAGCAAAGTCTAGAGCAACAGCGCAAGGACCTAGACAGGCAAACTGGAGATTACAATCAATTTTGGCATGACCGCAACTACCTGCTCCATACAGATAAGGTCAAGGCCGAAGTCGTCTTCACCCATGGCTCTCAAGACTGGAATGTCAAGCCCCTCCATGTCTATAATATGTTCCGAGCCTTACCAGCCCACATCAAAAAGCACCTCTTCTTCCACAATGGTGCCCATGTCTACATGAACAACTGGCAGTCCATTGACTTCCGCGAGGCCATGAATGCACTCCTCAGCAAGAAACTGCTGGGCCATGCTTCAGACTTCGAACTGCCGCCAGTCATCTGGCAGGATAACAGCCAAGCTCAAAACTGGCTGACTCTGGAGGACTTTGGCGGACAAGAGCAGAAACTTCATCTCCAACTAGGCCAGGACTGCCAATCTATCCAAAATCAATATCCAGAAGAAGAATATAATCGTTTTGCTAAAAATTACCAAAGCTTTAAAAACGAACTCTTTGACGGCAAGGTCAATCAGATTACTCTGGACTGGACCTTGGAAAAGGACCTCTTCCTCAACGGAACCACCCAGCTCAATCTTCGTCTCAAATCCAGCACTGACAAGGGGCTGATTTCTGCTCAACTGCTAGACTTCGGACCAGCTAAACGCCTTACTCCGATTCCCACACCGATTGAGCCTAGAGTCATGGACAACGGCCGCTACTATATGCTGGACAATCTGGTTGAACTCCCCCATACTGAAACGCCACACCGTGTCATTACCAAAGGCTTCCTCAACCTGCAAAATCGGACAGATTTACTGACGGTCGAAGAAATCACTCCTGACCAATGGATGGAATGTTCCTTCGAGCTACAGCCAACCATCTACAAGATGA
Organism: Streptococcus sp. DD04; assembly: GCF_001578725.1. Classification (NCBI taxonomy): domain Bacteria; kingdom Bacillati; phylum Bacillota; class Bacilli; order Lactobacillales; family Streptococcaceae; genus Streptococcus; species Streptococcus sp. DD04. Next base: position 121,963 of record NZ_KQ968978.1, on the reverse strand, counting down.
AAAAAGGCGACCAACTGCGCCTCGTCCTCTACACCACTGATTTCGAACACACCGTCCGTGATAAGACCGACTATCAGCTGACCGTTGATTTAGAAAATTCTAGCTTAGAATTGCCAGACATGCTGGTTAAAATGTGAAGGAGAAGAAGTCTTAGGATGAATATACAAGATTTAATCTAAGATTTTTCAAGTATTGTTTACGTCAAAAACGTTGATTTTATAGAATTTATCCCTCGCTTAATCTCTAAATATAAAACGTTGTCTTTTCTTATCACTCAAAAACCGCTTTACTTAAGCCAAGTCAAGCGGTTTTTAATTTAAAGATAACATTAGATTATTTACTAAAAACAGAACTTATAAATCGTCTTGCTTCCTTATAAGCATCCCCATTCATATCCGGGTATTTACTAAATGTTTTTTCAACCCAAGTATTCCCATGACCACCTATGTCTGGTACGAATCGTTCTATTTCTCCGCACTCTAGAATAAAAATATTATAGTCTATTAAGAATTCTTTTATTTCATTGAATAAAGCCATACAATCTCCCTGCGGAATGATATTTTTTCCACCAGATTTTAAAAGTTTCAAACTACTAATATCTCTTAATATTGTTTTTATCCGCTCTGCTACTTTTGGAGACATATATATATCTGCATCAAACGCTTCATTAATTTCAGTTTTTATCCGCTCTTGAGTTTTGACTTGAGAATTCATTTCTCTTTCAAAATTCTCTAAAAATTGTTTATGTTGCTTTTCTATCCTTTTATAACACTGAGACTCAATTGAATTTAACAGTTGCTTCAAGCTATCTGTATTACTTATTAAATCAATATCAGCAATAATCTTATACTCAATATTTAATTCTTTTAACAAGGGTACTATTTTTTTAAACTGTTCTTTTCCTCCAACTGCACAAAATAAAGTGTTTTGATAAATTGCTAAAAATTCATGATCTAATACTGCGGAGTAAAATTTACAATCACTTTCATTCTCACATAATACAACCTGATTATAAAATAACCCGTTAAGAATATTTGTATACTTTAGATTTCTATCATTGGAAATCTTTTTAATACTATCGTTGTCAATTGAATTAAATGTATTATTGTTATCATACCTATCTATTTTTATTATTTTAACCCTTGAAGAATCCTCTTCTAGAACACCTCTAATGAAATCAATATTATGTGTCGAAATAAATAATTGTTTACCTTCAGACAACCTAACTATATTTTTTCCCAGCACCCTTGCTTGAGGCGGATGTAAAAAGGTTTCAGGTTCATCAATTAAGAATAATGAATGTTCATTCACAATAAGAGATGCTAAAACTGCAACTGCATTTCTTATCCCATCTCCTTGATTATGTAAATCTTCAAATTGTTTCAATTTATTTAAGTTATCACGTCTATTAGATGTAATAGCATTGCAAATATCATTAGTTTCACCAATTTTATATTTTTTTGTCATATTTCCATCTAGGTAGTCTTCATGTACTTCAACAGATTTTTGAAAACCTGAATCTAAAGCTTCGTTTAATTTTCCAATTGACTCCGAATCAATATCAAGTTTTCTCATAATATTTAAATTTTGATTATCAACTCCTAAATTAAAATTTATTGGTCTAGTGAGACCTAAGCGATTCTCAGTAGATAAAAATGAAAACAATGCTTTATAATAAATTTTTTAATCCCAAATGTTAGTGAAAGATTGTTCATTGAAAATATGAGAACTGTTCTCGTCTATCCATACACAGTAGTCTCCATAACTCGTTTTAGCAATATTCCTTTCAAAATAATCTCTAAGTTGTTCTTCAGAAAAACCCGTTGTTTCATACTTAACTTCCTTGACTAACAGTTTTGATTCGGATTTATCATTCAAATCTTCTCTCAAATCTTTTAATGTACGACTTTTACCCACGTTGTTCGGACCAACCAATAATACTATATCGTCTTTATTAAATTCCTTTTTGCTTCCATCATTAAATGTCATTTCTTTAATGACAACAGATGGGACTAAGCTGTCTTGGTTTTTCATATAGGTCGTCTCCTTTTAAAACTTTATTTGTACTATATTGATATAAATTGTACAGAGTGTATCACTCAATTATGGATATTATTGAATAAATCTAAACTCAGCTTTTTCTATACCATTATTTAATTGTTACTTATAACAATATTATAATCTATTTTATAATATTTCTCAAAACATATTCATACATGGATAATACAACATAAACTTATCACGATTTTCATTTCTACACACTTTAACTATTATAGTAATTCTCAACTTCCAATTAGAACGAAAACATGTTATAATTTTCAATAGTCTTAATCGATAGCATTATTTAAAAAAGTGAACAAACTAATAGTATTAAATAAATAAGGCAAAATAAGGCAACGAAAATTTACAAACAAGGATTAAACCCTTGATATGAAAGGAATCTTAAAAATCTTATGATGAATATGCAATCCATGATGAAGCAAGCTCAAAAGCTTCAGAAGCAAATGGAAAAAGGCCAAGAAGAGCTGGCTGCGACAGAATTTACTGGCAAATCTGCCCAAGATTTAGTTGTAGCGACTTTAACTGGCGATAAAAAAGTTGTAAAATTGGAATTTCAAGAAGCAGTTGTCGATCCAGAGGATTTGGAAACTTTATCAGATATGACCATTCAGGCCATCAACAGCGCTCTTGAGCAGATTGATGAAGCAACCAAAAAGAAATTGGGAGCATTTGCAGGAAAATTACCATTCTAACTTTGGCTAATAAACTTATTCACCAGCTATAAAGAAAACTCTAGGCAGAAATTTTACACTGCTTAGAGTTTTTTGTGACTGCATTTGTCTTTGTTGTATCAGCTATATTCTAGCATGATTGCTAAAATCAGCATTTTTTATGTAAAATTAAATAAATCTACTGCTTTATTCATCAGGAGGATGGCATACTCTGGATTATCTCTCAGTCTCTTGATTGAATTTTGGACCAGTTCTAAATCATCTGTGATAATCCCATCAACTCCTAGCCGGAAGGACTTGGCCACTGCATCCTCGCTATTAATCGTCCAATCATACAAGAGTTTGTCCGAAGTCCAAAGTTTAAAAACGAAGTTTTCATCTAAGGTTGAATACTCCATGGTGTAGCCTGAGGCCTTTGTCCTTGGGAAAATCGTATTATAAGGTAGGATGAAAAAGGTTGGGATTGACGCATTATATTTACGCACCTTATCAATCACGCGATAGTCTAAGGACTGAATTTGATGCCCGTAAATTTTAATCTTGGCTCCATAACGAGTCAGGAAGCGCTCCATCATATCTTCAGAATCTAAATGACTGGTCTTAATTTCAATCAAAAGTCGTTGCCCTAATTGGTCGGCCCGCTCCAAATAGCTATCAAAACTGGAAATTTTTGCTGAATAGCCATTTTCAAAAATGTCTAAAGAAGTAAGCTCATCCAAAGTCAGCTCTTGTGGCTTGGCATTGACACCAGCCAGCTGGCGCAAATTGGCATCGTGCATCATGACAAATTGACCATCCTTGGTTTCTTGCACATCCATTTCAATATAATCTGGTTTGAGAAGAGCTGTTTTTTCTAGTGATTCAACCGTATTCTGGACGCCATTGGCTTGGGAAACTCCTCGATGAGAAATCGTAAGCGGAATGTTTTCCAGCGGGAAATTTAAATAGACGAAGCTTTCAATCGCAAATACAGCACTGGTGGACAACAGTACAAACCAACGCATTAGGGGCAACCCTTTTCTATGTTGGTATTCCGCGAAAGAACTATCTGTCAAAAAGGCAATAAATTTAAGCAGGAAATAGGACAACATGAAGTAATAAGCTAGCTTAATCAAAACATAATTGACCATGGCACTGGCAAAAGAGATGGCATTCGACTGGCTATCGGTATATTGCTGAATCACTAAAATTGGGACAGTGATGAGAAGAAATAGTAAAAAACTTTTAATGAGCAGCCAAAAGAGACTCCAAGAATAATAGAGGACTCGTTTTTGGGTTTTCTGCAAACTATAGCGAACGGCCTCTCGTAAAGGGACATGCTCAAAAAATAACTGAGGCAGGGCAAACATGAGCCGAACGGCTGCCAAATATATGAGAATACCAAGAACTGAAATCAATCCCTTCATCCAAACTGTATTCTGCAAATAGGTGACAATAAACTCCGGAATTAGAATTTTATTAAGATAATAAATCTTTAGGACATGGCGCAAAAAGGGAAAGAGAAATCCTGCATAAAGCGCTATAAACAGAATCTTACTGGGACGAGCATATTTAATCAAACTCCAACTATCTTTGAAAGTTTGCTTGATAAATTGAAAAATGCTTCGCTCCTGCTTGTCTAAAAGATTGCGCACCCCCATAAAAATAAGGCCAATTTGGTAATAAGCTACTAAAAGATTGGCCACAAATAGGCTCACAAATCCTAAAGAAGCCAGCCAATTAGAAGTTAAAACTCCCAAAGCGTTGTTATAAGAAAAAAAGAGATAGCCTGTCTGCTTGAGCAAGGTCTCAGCTGAAAATGAATTAAAAGGGATCCATGCGTATTCCATCAGCATAAAATCCAAAAAGAAGAGCACCAATAATTTATCAAGATTCCGATAAAGTCTTAAAATTCCTAATTTTTGCGATTTCATTTCTTTTCCTTTATTATTTTTTAGAAATGTAGATAGTCTGGACCAACCACCATCATATTTGGTCTGGAGGGCTACTCGGCTGAGTTAAGGAAAAATCTGGCGGTCACAAAATTTCTCCAGCAAATCAATACTTGCTGTTTTTCCCTCTTGATTCTGCCCCTTCTTTCACAAATAAATCTCAGCCTGTTCAACTGAGATTTTCTTTATTATCTTCCAAATAAACGGGCGAAAAATCCTTTGCTCTCCTGCTCCTGCACCTTCTCCTTGGCTTCATCCAGCTCCAAGAGGAGGGTTTCACGCTCACTCATAGCCTTGGCCGTCAGCTGCTGCTGCTGGTCCAGCTGTTTGTCTTTTTCTGCAATCTGCACATCCTTGATACGGAGCTGCTCATCTTTTTTAGCTAGCTGGCTATCTTTGGCCTTGAGTTGTTCATAAAGACGCAAAATCTCAGCATTTTTCTCATCCACTAAAATTTCCATCAGCTCGCGCTGCTTGACTTCTTCACTGACCGGCTCATCTTCAAAAATCGTCTTTTTGTAAATTTCTTCTAACTTAATCAGGCCACTGCGAGTCACAACAGTGACTCCTTTTTCATTTTTTTCTGTATCCTCTGGCGGCAAGGCCTTGACACGGTTATTGATTGCCTGACGGCTGATTCCTAAGATCTCGGCCAGCTCGCTGACTGTCTTTTCAATTGCCATAATTTCCTCTGAAACTTTTTCTAGATATAGTTACCTAAATCTTATCATATCAAGGCTTAACTGTCAAATAGAGTAAAAGTGAAGCAATCAATCTGCCCCACTTTCCCAATTTTCTATAGTTCAACTTGAAAGATTTCCAAGCTCTGTAATTCTTCTTTGGTCAAGCGCCGCCATTGACCTAGCTCCAGACTTTCATCTAGCTGCAAAGGCCCCATGGATAAGCGCTGGAGGTCGATTACTTCCTTCCCGCAAGCTAAAACCATGCGCTTCACCTGATGAAACTTACCTTCTGAAAGGGTAATCTGCACCCGACTGGTCTCAGTTGTTTCATCCGCTTCTAAGATTTTTAGCTGGGCTGGCTGACAGGTGAAGTCTTTGAGTTCGATGCCTTGGGCAAAACGCTCAATATCCGTCTGATCCATCAGACCAGCAACCTGAGCCTGATAAAGCTTAGGCACATGACGCTTGGGTGACAGCATAGCGTGAGATAATGGGCCGTTATTGGTTAGAAGCAGGAGTCCATGCGTATCCATATCCAGTCGGCCAACAGGGAAGACTTCCTTTTGACGGGCAGTATCATCAAGCAAATCCAGAACCGTTCGATGCTGGTCATCCGTCGTGGCTGAAATGACTCCTTTGGGCTTGTTTAAAAGGTAATAGACAAACTTTTCATATTTTAATTCCTGACCATCCACCATAATCTGGTCAGACTGTTCATCAATCTGAGTCTTGGCTGATGTTACTACTGCGCCATTGACCCAAACTTGACGCTTTTTCAACAGTTGCTTGACTTGACTGCGCGAGCCAAGGCCGCTTTCGACTAAAAATTTATCCAGACGCATCTTTTCCTCCTAAACGGCCGTTTTCTTTACGATACTAAAGGCCAACACTGCTATCAAAACCATCAGCGCTCCCAAGATACCAAAGATAAAAGAGGCCTGACTTGAGAAATTGCCAATCAAACTCAGCACGAAGGTTGTAGAAGTAGCTCCGCTACTGCAGCCCAGAATCGCAATCGAAGTTGCTTGATTGAGGGACTTGCTGGGAATCCTCTCAGAAAGAATATGGAAAATTGCTATCAGACTGATATTATAGGCAAAGCCGGCAGCAATGGTAGTCATGCTCAATAGAAACAGATTGGGTGCAAGACCAATCATGATAAGAGTCAGACCGAACACCACTCCTGCAAGCGTCAGCAAATTTTCCTTAAAATGATGCAGCAGGGGTGAAAAAGATAGGCCTGCTACAATCCCGATTAACTGCATGGCTGAGAGAATCAGACCAGCTGTCTGAACGCTTCCCATACCAGACTTTTCAACAATTCCAGGCACGCGCAGATTAATCACGACATTGCTCAAAACGATCACAGCCGCCACAAATGCCAGACCGATTGTCAAAAACCACTGTGAAGCTGTCAAACGTCTTCCTGCCTGATGAGTCTTGTGCTGCTTTTCCTCCTTGCCATAGGGGACAAAGAGCAAATAGAGTGCCAAAACAATCAGACCTGACGCATAGACCAAGAAAGCGACTTCCCAGCCAAAGCGAAGCAGCTGGCTGACCCCCAGTGTCAACAAGGCTGTTCCAACAACTTCTGCCGAACCACGCAGACCCAAAGTCTGAATTCGTTCCTTGCCCCGATAACGTTCACTGATAATCGAAATCGCTTTGGCATTAAGCAGACCGACTCCCATACCAAAGATGAAACGTGAGGCAAAAATCACCCAATAATCCTGATTTAAGAGAGGAACAAAACCGCAGAGAGAAAAAATCAGGAGCCCCGCCACAATCATCTGTCGTTCGGATAAATATTTCTCAACTCGGCCATTTAAGAGCAGCATCAGCATAATACCGGCCGAAGGCAGAGAAACAAGCAATTCCACCCAGCTCTCTGGCAGGTCTTTATAAAAGGCAAACATAGCTGATTGAGCACTGGAAACCGAAAATGCTGTAGTCAAAACTAAAGAAAGTGAGAGGATACTCACTTTTTCCATAAACTTTTTCATTCTATTTTCCTTTAAAAATCACACTTCTTTTATCATACAGTTTTTTAGAAAAAGACGCAATCATCTTTTCTTAAAAAATCAGAAATCCATCCACCTGTCTCCATTAACGCCACACTGACCACAATAAAAATGTAGCACCTTCCTTTATTTCTTCTTCAATTTGTGTTATGATGAAGAGTAGAAAAAGGAGAGAATCATGTCTGTTATTGAAAAAACATCTGTTATTGATAAATTAACCAAAGCGGCTCATTTGATTGATATGAGCGATATTATCCGCGAGGGCAACCCGACCCTGCGTGCGGTGGCCGAGGAAGTCAGCTTCCCGCTATCAGACCAGGAAATCATTCTGGGTGAGAAAATGATGCAGTTTTTGAAACATTCTCAAGATCCTGTCATGGCTGAAAAAATGGGGCTACGTGGCGGTGTTGGTCTAGCAGCTCCCCAGCTGGATATTTCCAAGCGGATTATCGCTGTTTTAGTCCCCAATCCAGAAGACGAGGAAGGCAATCCACCGAAGGAAGCTTATTCATTGGCTCAAGTCATGTACAATCCCAAAGTTGTTGCCCACTCCGTCCAAGATGCTGCTCTGGCTGATGGAGAAGGTTGCCTGTCGGTTGACCGAGAAGTGCCAGGCTATGTCGTGCGTCATGCACGGGTGACCGTGGATTACTTTGACAAGGATGGTCAAAAACACCGCATCAAACTCAAAGGCTACAATTCTATCGTGGTTCAACACGAGATTGACCACACCAACGGCATTATGTTCTACGACCGCATTAATGAAAAAGACCCTTTCGCAGTCAAAGACGGTATGCTGGTGCTAGAATAAAGAACTCACATATCTCAAACAAAAATACCTAGATGCTTTTACGTCTAGGTATTTTTTCTTCTATTCTAACTGCCTCGATCCCAGAAAAGAGCCAAAAGGATCACAGCACCCAAGACTGATGGAAGAATAGCTGTGTCCGCTAACATCGGTCCCCAATGGCCAAAAAGCAACTGACCAATCCAGGAACCAAACCAGCCCAAGAGGATTTTCCGATACAGCCCATACGCTCACCACGGCTGGTAATAGCCCCAGCGATGAGGCCGATAACAAAGCCAACAAACATACTACCAATCATATAGGATCCTTCTTTCTATGTTTCTAAGAATATTTCTCAAGAAGCAGGCGGGAGCTGTCAGATTAAAAGTACCCGTCACAACAACTTCAAATCTTAGATTGCCCAGTCTCCATTGCGGAAGATTGGCACACGGCTGCCATCTTCGCGGATACCGTCAATATCCATCTGGTTAGAGCCAATCATAAAGTCCACATGGACATCCGAGCGGTTGAGACCTGCTGCTTCTAGCTCTTCTTCAGAGAAATTCTCTCCGCCGACCACATTAGTCGCATAGGCTGCACCAATAGCCAAGTGGTTAGAAGCATTTTCATCAAAAAGAGTGTTAAAGAAAGTAATGCCTGACTGAGAAATCGGGCTTGGATCGGGTACAAGAGCTACTTCACCCAAAGCACGCGCACCAGCATTTTCAAAGACAAGATCCTTCATAACCTGATCGCCCTTTTCAGCAGTAATGTCCACAATCTGGCCATCCTTGAAGGTCACCTTGATGCCTTCGATGATGTTGCCATTGTAGCTGAGAGGCTTGGTGCTGGTCACATAGCCATCGGCCCGGCGGAAGTCTGGTGCTGAAAAGACCTCCTCTGTCGGCATATTGGCAATAAAATATTCACCCTGAGCATTAAGACTGCCTGCTGACTCCCAGTGATGGTTCTTAGGCATGCCCAGTATCAAGTCTGTTCCCGGTGCTGTGTAGTGCAAGGCAGTGAATTGCTCCTCATTCAAGATCTTAGCTTTTGAGCCAAGCTTTTCTTCATGAGCCTTCCAAGCTGCAACTGGATCATCCTCATAGACACGGCAGGTTTTGAAAATCTGATCCCAGAGCAAATCTACTGCCTCTTCATCGCTGGCTGCATTTGGGAAGACCTTCTTAGCCCACTCTGTACCCGCTGCTGCAGCGACTGTCCAGCTAACTTTATTGGATTGGGTTGCAATCCGCATCGGCTTCATGGCCAGTCCCATAGCTTTAGCAGAAGCTGATAGTTTCTCAGCATCCACGCCATTCAAAGCTCCTGGGTCAGATGAACGAACGCCCAAGCGGCTGGCTTTCTTTTCAAGGAGATAGTTCATCTCAGCAATCTTGTATTCTGGGACATTGTCCAAGCGCTCCATTGGCGCATGAAGGAATTTCTCCCGCGTACTCAAATCATCCGCCCACTGGACGACAACCTCGTGAGCTCCCAGAGCATAGGCTTCCTTGACAATCAAGTGAGCCAGCTCACGCTGCTCCACATCAATATTGAGTGCCACCGTATGACCCGGTTGCACATTGATACCATTGGCAACCAATAATTTAGCGTATTTTTCTAAGTTTTCTTTAAAATTTGGCAGAACCATTCTGCTTCTCCTTTTCTCTTTTTATTTCTCTTTAAACAAAGACAGCAGGCTTACTGCTGCCACAGTACCGTAAATCAAAGCGGTCATTTTCAAAATCGTGTCTGGATCTAGGTCCAGCTGGTAATCAAAAATCTTTTGCGCTGGCTTATCCTGAGCGGAAATGGTCAATTTCATAAAAACACCTTTCTTTATTTTAGAAAAACTCATCAAACAAACTCAACTGGTTATCCTCAGGCATATTGCCTAGAATGCCCATGTCGTCCATTTTTTCGACTAGGGTGCTAGAGAGGCCGCCACGTTTGCGGAGCTCTGTCTTGGAAAGGAATTCGCCTTCTTCCCGTGCTCTGACCACTTGGCGGGCAACGTTGTCACCTAGGCCGTCCATGGTAGAGAAAGGTGGGATAAGGGTATCCCCTTCGATGAGAAACTCGGTCGCATGGCTCTTGTAGAGATCCAGCTTTCCGAATTTAAAGCCCCGCTCCAGCATTTCATTGACGATTTCCAGAGTCGTATAAAGGTCGATTTCCACATTGGAGGCCTCGTTATTCTTGCGCTTGTCAGCGATTTCGTTCATCCGGCGTTTGACGGCATCTAGACCGCCACTCATGGTCTTGATATCAAATGCTTTAGCCCGGATAGAGAAGTAGGCACAGTAGTAATAAAGCGGATGATGCACCTTGAAGTAGGCTACCCGCAGGGCCATCATAACATAGGCTGCCGCATGGGCCTTGGGGAACATGTACTTGATCTTTCCACAGGACTCGATGTACCACTCTGGCACATTGTTTTCCTTCATGGCTGCGATATAGCCGTTACGCTCTTCTTCAGAAATCTTTAGCCAGAGGCCCTTCCGCACGCGCTCCATGATCGTAAAGGCCATCTTAGGATCCAAGCCCTTGTGCATGAGGTAAACCATGATGTCGTCCCGACAGCCGATAACGGTCGATAGGTCAGCAATCCCTTGCTTGATCAAGTCCTGAGCATTGCCTAGCCAAACGTCCGTACCATGAGAGAGACCAGATAGCTGTAAGAGCTCCGCAAAGGTGGTCGGATGGGTCTCATCAACCATGCCCCGTACAAAGTTGGTCCCAAACTCCGGAATTCCCAGCATACCAGTCGGCGTGCCAATTTGCTCCTGAGTCACACCCAAAATGTCTGTCCCAGAAAAGAGGGCCATGACGCCAGCATCATCCATAGGAATATCATTAGGATCAATGCCAGACAAGTCCTGGAGTTTCCGAATCATGGTTGGATCATCGTGTCCCAGAACGTCTAGCTTGAGGACATTTTCATCGATATCGTGGAAATTAAAGTGGGTGGTCTGCCACTCGGCCGTCACATCGTCAGCTGGATATTGGACCGGTGTAAAGTCATAGACATCCATGTAGTTAGGAATAACAACGATTCCGCCGGGGTGCTGACCGGTCGTCCGTTTGACTCCGGCAGCTCCTTGAGCCAGACGTTCGACTTCGGCGTCCCGATAGAATTTCCCGTAGTCGCGCTCGTAACCCTTGACAAATCCATAAGCGGTCTTAGCCGCAACCGTACCAACGGTCCCAGCCCGAAAGGCATATTCCGAACCAAAGATATCTCTCACGTCTAAGTGGGCACTGGGCTGATCCTCTCCAGAGAAGTTCAAGTCAATATCGGGTACCTTGTCTCCGTCGAATCCAAGGAAGGTCTCAAAGGGAATATCCTGACCATTTTTACTCAGCTTGTGGCCACACTCTGGACAGTCCTTATCCGGCATATCAAAACCAGAACCATAGGAGCCGTCCGTGATGAACTCGCTGTATTGGCATTTCCCACAGACATAGTGAGGCGACAAAGGATTAACCTCGGTAATCCCAATCATGGTCGCGACAAAGCTGGATCCAACAGACCCCCGTGAACCTACCAGATAGCCCCGCTCATTGGAGCGTTGCACCAGCATCTGCGAAGCCAGATAAATCACGGCAAAGCCATTCCCCAAGATGGAGGTCAGCTCTTTTTCGATCCGCAGGTCTACAATATCTGGCAGCGGATTGCCATAAATCTCAAAAGCTTTTTGATAGGTCAGCTCGGCAACTGTCTCCTCAGCCTTGTCAATGAAAGGCGTATAGAGGTCGCCCTTGACCACCTCTACCGGCTCAAAGGTCTCCGCCAGCTGATTCGGATTGGTGATGACCAGTTTCTTAGCCAAATCCTCCCCTAGGAAGGCAAACTCATCCAGCATCTCATTGGTAGTCCGAAAATGAGCCTTAGGAAGCGGAGCCGGCTGGGCATTTTCACCGTGACCAATAGTCCGGTTAATCATAGCTCCCTGACCGAGACTCCGGACGATAATCTCCCGATAGATTTCTTCTTCTGGCTCGATATAGTGGACGTTCCCCGTCGCAAGGACAGGCTTGCCCAAGCGGTCTCCGACCTCAATCAGATTGCGAATAATGGTCTGCAGTTCTTCCTGGTCTTTGATCTGCTCCTTGGCAATCAGCGGCTCATAGATAGCCGGTGGCATGACCTCGATAAAGTCATAATACTTGGCTACTTCGACAGCCGCATCCACCCCCTGAGAGACAACGGCATCATAGACTTCGCCTTCTGAACAGGCTGAGCCCAGAATCAGGCCTTCACGATGGGCATCGAGGACAGTCCGTGGAATCCGCGGGACACCTTCGAAATACTTGGTATTGGACAGACTGACTAACTTGAAAATATTCTTGAGTCCCGTCTGATTTTTCACATAAATGGTCGCATGCTTGACCCGAGCCTTCTTGTAAGAATTCTCATCGACCAGATCCGTATTCAAATCCTTGAGATTGGTCACACCATGCTTTTCAGCCACATCCTTGATAAAGATAAAGAGAAGGCGGCCCGTCGCTTCCGCGTCATAGTTGGCCATGTGGTGGTGCTCCAGAGCAATCTGGAAACGCTTGGTCAAGGGCCCCAGACCATGCCGCTTGTACTCTGGATAGAGGTTGCGGGCAAATTCCAGCGTGTCAATAACTGGCTGGGTAATTTTCGGCAGGCCATGCCGCTCATAGTTGACATTCATAAAGCCCACGTCAAAGGTGGCATTATGGGCAACGAGGACACTGTCCTGGCAAAATGCCTGGAACTCTTTCAGAATTTGCTCTAGCGGTTTGGCATTGCGAACATGCTCATCTGTAATCCCGGTCAGATCCGTCGTAAAGGCCGACAGAGGATGCCCAGGATTGATAAACTCATCAAACTCAGCGATGATATTGCCCTTGTGCATCTTGCTGGCTGCGACCTGAATCAAGTCATTGTAGACCGCTGAAAGCCCCGTCGTTTCAACGTCAAATACTACATAGGTCGCATCGCTCAGCGCCATGTCCACTTCATTGTAGACGATGGGCACCCGGTCTTCTACAATATTGGCTTCCATACCGTAAATCAGCTGGATACCAGCTTTCTTGGCAGCCTTGTAGCCATGGGGAAAGCTCTGCACATTGCCATGGTCAGTAATGGCGACAGCCTTGTGGCCCCACTTGGCTGCCGTTGCAACGATTTCCTCGACCTCAGGCAGGGCATCCATAGTAGACATATTGGTATGAGCATGGAATTCAACCCGCTTCTGGCCCTCAGACATCAAGTCCTTGCGCTCATAGTGAGTAACGGCCTGAACATCCTGCACATTCATCGTCAGGTCGCGGGTGAAATTGTTCATCTCCACATTTCCCCGCACGCGCAGCCAGGCGCCTTTCTTAATCATGTCAAACTTCTTGGCTTCTTCTTCGTTTTTCATCCATTTCTGCAAGGAGAAGCTGGAAGTGTAGTCTGTCATCTTGAAATTGAGCAAGACCCGGCCGGTCCGAGTGACCCTCTGCTCCAGGTCAAAGACCATTCCCTCAAAGACCAGACGATTCTCCTCAGTCTGAACTTCAATCATAGGGGTAATCTCTGCCTTGTCCAGCTTTGGTTTAGCCGCAGCCTTGCGAGCTTGGAAGTCATAGGCTGGCTTTTCCTCTGGCGGCGGTGCCATCTGCTGCAGGGATTCCATGGCTTTGAGCGCTTCTTCATTGGCCGCCTGAACAATCTTGTCATTCTCCGCCTGGAAATTCTCAGCTTGCTGCTGGGTCAGTTCATCGCTGTGCTGAACCTGACAGGTCAGCTGAGGAAAACCGTACTTGACCAGCTGCTGGCTGAGGTTAGGCAGGTGGTTCTTACGAAAATGCTCCGTATCAATGGTTGAAGCCCCCTCAATCAGCAGCTTGTCCCCATCCAAATGAACCTGCAAATCCTGATAAAGACTCTTGAAGCCATGACTGGCACAAGGCCCCTCCTCAAAGGCCAGCTGGTAATAAGCCTGCAAGAGCTCATTCGACACCTGGGGAGCCTGACAGTGAATTTCAAAAATGGCTTGATTGCCCGTCTTAGAAAACTCTTGAGCTAAGCGCTTCTGCAATTCTCGAAAAATCTCAATAGGCAGAATATTCGCAAAAGAAAAATGAAACTCCCAGACCCGACTGACCTTGTGGACCAGAACCTTCTCAATTTCTGCATTCAAAAAGGCCTCTGAATTTCTCATTTCCAGTGGCATATCCAGCTGATGCATTAAAATTTCAAACTTGTTTGACATGACATTTCCTCGTACAGTAGTGACCCTATTTTACCATAAATCAGCACTTTTTTCGACAGAAAAAGAGTCAGACAAACTTGTCTGCTCTTCGTTCATACTACAAGAAAGTCCAGAGTTTTATCTCAGCACCGCTTCTGCCAGCGCTTTTTGGATAGCAATGACACTTTTATCACTCCGGAAGGTCAGAGTTTCAGCTGGATCCTCAGCGCTAGAAACCCAGATTTTCAGCTCAGCGTCTAGATCAAAGTGACCAGCCGTTTCCACTGAAAAGCGACTAATAGAACGATAAGGATAAGACTTATAAGCCGTTTTCTTGCCTGTCACTCCCTGCTTGTCCACCAAAATCAAGCGTCCGTCTGTAAAAACAATCAAATCGCGAATGAGACTGAAAGCCAGTTCCACATTTTCTGTTGGCGTCAGAATATTCTCCAATTCTCTTTCAACTTTGTCAATATCTTTCTGAGAGGCATTGCCTAATAAACCACTGAATAATCCCATCATTCGGTCCTCCAATCCATTTTTCCTTACTATAGCATTTTCAAGGCCAATAAGCAAAAGAAAACTGCCAGACAAAACTGGCAGTTGCTTTTATTTTGTCAAAATGGACAGAGTTTCCAGCAGATTATCAGCGTGGACTTCAATGGTATCGCCAGTAGCTTTGATCTTGACTTCAACAATGCCTTCTGCGGCTTTTTTACCAACCGTCACGCGGATTGGAAGACCAATCAAATCGCTGTCGCTGAACTTGACACCAGCGCGCTCATTGCGATCATCCACCAAGACTTCATAACCAGCATTTAGCAAGTTAGCCTCGATTTGATCAGTCAGAGCCAGAGCTTCCTCGTCCTTGACATTGACTGGAATCAGATGCACATCAAACGGTGCCAGCTCTTTAGGGAAGTTGATGCCCCAAGCATAGCGGAATTCACCCTTAGGCGTTTTATTGACAAAGAGGCGGGCATGTTGCTCCATAACAGCAGAGAGGAGACGGCTGACGCCGATACCGTAGCAGCCCATAATCATCGGCACTGCTCGACCATTTTCGTCCAAGACATTGGCGTTCATGCTGTCAGAATAGCGCGTTCCCAGCTTGAAGATGTGCCCAATCTCAATACCACGAGCAAACTTGAGGATGCCTTGGCCGTCCGGCGACACTTCTCCTTCACGAACTTCGCGGATATCCACATACTCAGGAGTAAAGTCACGGCCTGGATTAACACCAGTCAGGTGGTAACCATCTTCGTTAGCGCCAACCACAGCGTTAGCCAGGTCTTGCACCTTGCGGTCAGCGATGATTCTCACGCCTTCTGGCAGATTGACTGGGCCTAGTGAGCCAAAGCCTGCGCCCAAGAGCTGACGAACATCCTCTTCACTAGCGACTTCAAAGAAATCAGCTCCCAGATGATTTTTCAGTTTAACTTCGTTGAGTTGGTCATTGCCGACAAGGAGGGCTACGACAGGCTTGTCATCAGCCATGTAAACCAAGGTCTTGATTGTTTCTTCTGTATCAACTTGTAGGAAAGCTGCCACCTCGTCAATGGTCTTGCAGTCAGGGGTTGCCACACGCGCCAGATCTGCTTCAGCTACTACCTTTTGGCTTGGTTTATAAGCATTAGTCGCCATTTCTAGGTTGGCTGCATAGCTAGACTCGCTAGAGTAAGCAATCGTGTCTTCACCAGAAACCATCCATTTGAGCAATTCTGCCTTGATTTCTTCTTGCACTTCTGCCGGAATCTCATCAAATGATGCAACTGACTTGTCCAAAACAACCCAACGGTCAAGGTCTGTACGAGAAGGCGTAATGGCCATAAATTCCTGACTGTCCTTACCCCCCATAGCCCCACCGTCACCGATAATGGCTTTGAAATCTAGTTCGCTGCGAGTAAAGATTTTTTCATAGGCAGACTTGTATTCATCATAAGTTACATCCAAACTATCATAGTTGGCATGGAAACTATAACCGTCTTTCATGATAAACTCACGGGTACGAAGAAGTCCATTACGTGGACGCTTTTCATCACGGTACTTAGGTTGGATTTGATAAAGGTTGAGCGGCAATTGCTTGTAAGATTTAACAGAGTCACGAACAATGGAAGTGAAAGTCTCTTCGTGTGTCGGACCCAGGATGAAGTCTGATTTTTCGCGATTTTTCAGCTTGTAGAGGTCTTCACCATAGGTCTCGTAACGACCTGACTCGCGCCAGAGGTCCGCACTGAGCAGAGCAGGCGCCAGCATTTCAACCGCACCAATCTTATCAAACTCTTCCCGCATGATTTTTTTCGCTTTTTCAATGACGCGGTTGGCCAGTGGCAGATAAGAGTAAACTCCCGCAGAAACTTGGCGAACATAGCCAGCCCGCAACATAAGGGCATGGCTGATAACCTGAGCATCGCTTGGCATTTCGCGCAGCGTTGGGATTAGCATTTTACTTTGTTTCATAAAAACAAAACTCCTTCATAGAATATTTTTCAGTCTTTTAAAATGTTAGAAGAACAATTTCATAATATCATTCCAAGTCACAGCGATCATGAGAACAACCATGACAGCCACCCCCGCCAGAGTAACATAGCTTTCTGTTTCACGTTTCAAGGGTTTGCGACGGATAGCCTCAAGGATATTGAGGACAATTTTTCCCCCATCCAAAGCCGGAATCGGAATTAGATTAAAAATCCCGATATTAAGGGACAGCATGGCTAAGAGACTCAGAATAGCCGGCAATCCTTGCTGAGCTGCCTGACTGCTGACATTATAAATAGCAACCGGACCGCCTAATTTATTTAAATTAAAGTTAAAAATCAAATCTTTCAAAGCCGTCAAAATCCGACCTGTAGTCGTCCAAGTAGCGGTAAAGCCTCCGATCACCTTGTCCCAAAAACCAGTCTTGATAGCAGGCGAAACCCCCAAGAGGTAGCGATTCCCTTCTTTTTTAGGCTCAACGTTCACTTTCTGGATTTTGCCACCACTCTTATAAGTGATGGTCAGTTTTGGTGCATCTGCCTTATCTTTCGTCGCTTCTGACACTGCATCAGTCAGGTCACCCCAGTTTGCAATCTCATAATTGTTGACTTTCAGAATCTGGTCATCGCTTTTCACCCCTGCCTTGGCAACGGCGCCACCTTCCAGCACCTGAAAATGATTGCTATTTTCATCTTGGACACCGCCTTGGAGAAAGGCCAAGAACATGAAAACTAGAATACTCAAAATGAAATTGTTCATGGGGCCTGCAAAATTGGTGATGAGGCGTCCCCAAATAGTCGCATTTTGATACTGGACATCCAGCGGAGCAATCCGAACTTCCGTTCCGTCTTCCTCAACAATGGTCGCATCGTGGTCAACAAAATAAGTCTTGGGCTCATCCAAGACCAGCCCTGTAATCTCCAGCTTTTCTTCAAAATCAAAGCCGGTCACATTCATGGGCAGAGCTGTCTGATCAATTTTCTTGCCGGACAGATTAATTCGCACGACCTTTCCGTCTGCGTTCAGGGTCAGACTAGCCGGCATACCCGTTTTGATTTCTGTCGAATCCTCGCCCCAGCCAGCCATGCGGACATAGCCACCTAACGGCAGAATCCGAATCGTGTAGGCTGTTCCGTCCTTGCCAATATGAGCAAAGATTTTTGGCCCCATCCCAATAGCAAACTCTCGAACTAGAATTCCTGATTTTTTGGCAAAGTAGAAATGTCCAAATTCATGGACCACCACAATAATGCCAAAAATAATGATAAAGGTTATAATCTGCATTCTGTAATTTATTTTATCCTTCCTATGTTTTTCAGAGTTATTCCGTTTCCTTTCAGCCTAGCATCGGAAAATGTGAAACGGATAGGCCGCAAGCGGTAGTGGCATAAAGCAACGTGCACTTAGAATCAACTGAACGATTATAACACAGCAGCTCAACACCACTCCAAGAGCAAGCAACAGGCAGACACCATGAAAGCAAAGAAGGAGCAGAAAGCAGCTAAGCTTTTGAGCTGAGCCAAACTTTCTACCCCCGCTTAGCCGAAAGCTCTCGCACCTTAAGATCTATCAGCCTTGCGTATTGGTGCTATTTGCACTAGCATCTGTTTCCCAAATTCTCTTGCTCGCTATTTTAGAACAAGCCAAAGAAGTGCATGATTGGAAAGACAAAGAGCAAACTGTCAAAGCGGTCCAAAACACCACCGTGCCCAGGAATAAACTTACCTGAATCTTTCACGCCAAAATGACGCTTGATGGCACTTTCTACCAAATCCCCAAATTGACCAGCGATACTGAAAATAACGGTCAACAGCAGGATGGTCAAAAAGCTATGAGGGGTGGCAACTTGCGGACGAACAATCATAAAAATCGCAGAAACCACCACTGCTGAGGCGATACCGCCCAGACTGCCTTCGACTGTTTTATTTGGCGACACCTTTGGCAGCAATTTCCGGCGACCGTAGCGGGTGCCGACCAGATAGGCTCCACTGTCTGTCGCCCAGACGATAAAGAGGGCCAGCAAAACCTTGTCCACATTCACCAAACGGGCATCGATCAAAGCATTAAAACCTAGACCGACATAAAAACTAGAAGCAATCGGATAAGCCGCATCTTCAAAGCTATAGGAAGAACCCAAAACAGTCGCTCCCAGCAAGACAAAGACAATCAAGCCATAAGCCACGACATTACCATCCACGGGTAAAAATTTCAGATAGTTCTCAAGTGGCAGAGTCAAAACAAAGGCTGCCAACATGGCCAGTCCCCCCTCCAGCGTCGCTGTCGGAAGCCCCTTCATCTGAAGCAGCTCATGCACTGCCAGCATAGCCAAAAGTCCAACTCCAATCTGGAAGGCAACACCTCCCATCATCACCAGAGGAATAAAAATAGCTAAGGCAATTCCTCCAAAAATAAGACGTTTTTGTAAATCCTTACTCATCTTTTCTTACTCCCTTACACACCGCCAAATCGTCGATTGCGGCGATTATACTCTACAATCGCATCCTTCAGGGCATTTTCATCAAAATCCGGCCAAAGGATATCTGTAAAATAAAGCTCACTATATGCTGTCTGCCAAGGCAGGAAATTGCTAAGGCGCAGCTCGCCACTCGTACGAATCACTAAGTCAGGATCCCGCAAACTTGCAGGCAGACTGCTGGTATAGAGATAATCTCCAATCATTTCCTCTGTAATATCCGCTGGTTGGACTTTAGCGTCTAAAACATCTTGGGCAAGCTTCTGGACCGCTCGATTGATTTCAGCTCGTCCGCCGTAGTTTAGGGCGAAATTCAAAATCAGCCCCGTATTCAAGCGAGTCAGCTCCTCAGCCTTCTCCAAGGCCTCAAATGTTGCTTTAGGAAGTCGCTTCGTGTCGCCAATCATTTGAATTTTCACATTGTTTCTGTGCAGTTCTGGCACATAGCGATCATAAAACTCAACCGGCAAATTCATAATGAAGGACACTTCTTTTTCTGGTCGCGTCCAGTTTTCCGTTGAAAAGGCATAGACAGTCAAAACCTGCACGCCCATCTCCTTGGCTGCAATCGTTACCTCTTGCAAGGCTTCCATGCCTGCCTTATGACCGAAGACACGCGGCTGCATTCGCTTTTTTGCCCAACGACCATTGCCATCCATGATAATCCCTATATGCTTGGGAACAGTCAAATCTTCATCTGACTTTTCTTTTTTCTTAAAACTAAACATATTTTTTATCCTATTTAAAGTTTTATCATTTTATTATATCATAAATCCTTTAAATGTGGGCAGGAGAGCTGATTTTTCATCTGTCAGATCTGATAATGAAAAGATGGATGTGCGCACAAACAAGTTTCAATAGTATTTTACAAGTATAAAATTGTAAAATATGGACTTACAAATGCCTATAAAAGAAAAAACAGCCATATGGCTGTTCTATGATCAGTATTATTCTTCAATTGCAGAATCTTCTTCAGAAACAGCAACATCACCCTCTACTCCTGCGGCAGCTGGGATACCTTCTGTCAGTGGCAGAACAGTCTTGATAGCTGTCAATTCAAATGTCAGGTAAACACCGTCTACGTCCAAGACAACTGTCTTACGCTCTGAATCGACTTCGTCAATAGTCCCATAAAGACCACCAATTGTAATGACCTCATAGCCTTTTTGCAGTTTATTAAGGCTTTCCATACGTTTTTCAGCTTGCTTTTTCTGTGTCCGTACTTGGAAATACATCATTCCCACCATCACCACAACCATAACAATCAACATTGTTGGATTCATTTCTCTTCTCCTTTGGAATTCATATCGTAACTACTATAGCAGATTTTGGCCATTTTGACAAGGTAGGAAAATGATTTCCAAAAAATCAGGATGACTTGCACCCTGATTTTTTTCTCTTTTATTTAAGATTTTTAACAACTTCTACTACGTGCTCAACTGTAAAGCCGTATTCTTCCAGCACCTTTCCTGCTGGAGCAGATGCACCGAACTGGTCAATTCCGATAACTGCACCGTCTAGACCGACATACTTGTACCAAGGCTGGCTAGCTGCCATCTCGATCGCTACGCGGCGACGAACTGCATTTGGCAAAATTTCTTCTTTGTAGGCTGCATCTTGAGCATCAAAAAGCTCTGTTGATGGTACGCTGACCACGCGAATTTTAGCACCTTCTGCTGCAAGTGCTTTAGCAGCTGCGACAGCCAAATTAACCTCAGAACCAGAAGCCAATAAGATAGTATCGAAATCTGCTCCTGTTTCGTAGACCACATAAGCTCCTTTAGCTACCTTGTCAAAGTCTGTGCCTTCTTCAACTGTCAGATTCTGACGAGTCAAGACCAGAGCAGTCGGAGTGGACTGGCTCTTAAGGGCCAGATACCAAGCTGCCTGAGTTTCACGCGCATCTGCTGGGCGAAGGACAGTCAGGTTTGGAATAGCACGCAGACCAGCCAAATGCTCAATCGGCTCGTGAGTCGGTCCATCTTCACCAACTGCAATTGAGTCGTGAGTGAAGATATACGTCACTGGCAAACCTTGCAGGGCAGACAAACGGACAGCTGCCTTAACATAGTCTGAGAAGACGAAGAAGGTACCACCGTAAACGCGAAGACCACCATGAAGCGCCATACCGTTGAGAATTGTTCCCATAGCAAACTCGCGCACACCAAATTGGATGTTGCGGTTAAGACGGTGAGCGTCGTCCTGCAGGCCATCTTCCTCGATATAGGTCATATTGGAATGAGCCAGGTCAGCAGAACCGCCGAGGAAAGTTGGAAGGACCTTAGCTGCTGCATTGAGGGCATCCTGACTAGAATTACGGGTCGCTTGAGAGAAGCCATTTTCAAGCACTGGGAAATCTTCTGGTTTGATTTCTACTGGATCCTGACCAGCAATGATAGCTGCTACTTCTTCAGCTAATTCTGGATGGGCTTGCTTGTAGTCCTCTACTAGCTGCTTCCATGCATCATAAGCTGCTGCACCGCGCTCCGCTACATTTGTACGGTAGTCTGCATAGACTTCCTCAGGAATCTCAAATGGTGCATAGTCCCAACCCAAGGCTTGACGAGTAGCTGCCGCTTCTTCTGCTCCCAGAGGTGCACCGTGAACAGCATTCGTACCTTGCTTGTTTGGCGCGCCATGACCGATAATAGTCTTGACTTCAATCAAAGATGGTTTACCAGAAGCTTTAGCTGTATTGATAGCTGCATCAATCGCTGCAAGGTCTGTTCCGTCTTCCACCAAAGCAGTGTGCCAGCCGTAAGCGTCATAGCGAGCACGGACATTTTCTGTAAAGGAGTCCTTAGTCTCTCCATCCAAGTTGATATCATTTGAATCATAGAGAACAACCAGCTTATCCAGCTTTTGCAAACCAGCATAGGAAGCCGCTTCAGATGAAACCCCTTCCATCAAGTCGCCGTCGCCACAGATGACATAGGTATAATGGTCAAAAATCGGATAGCCATCACGGTTGTACTTAGCAGCTAAGAAACGCTCTGCCTGAGCAAATCCAGTAGCTGTGGAAATCCCTTGTCCCAACGGACCAGTCGTCGCATCGACACCAGCTGTGTGGCCAAACTCTGGGTGACCTGGTGTCTTAGAACCCCATTGGCGGAAGTTCTTGATTTCTTCTATGCTAACATCCTTAAAACCAGAAAGATGAAGTAATGCGTAGAGCAACATAGAGCCGTGTCCTGCAGACAGAACGAAGCGGTCGCGGTTAATCCAGTTTGGCTCTTCTGGATTGATACGCAGTTGCTTAGTAAACAAGTCATAAGCCATCGGCGCAGCACCCATGACTACACCAGGGTGACCTGACTTAGACTTTTCAATTGCGTCAATCCCTAAAAAGCGAATGGCATTAACTGATAATTGTGACATTGAGTTCTCCTTTCGAAAATAAGAGCGCTTACTCAGCAAGCGCAATCACCTTCTTTTTCTATTCTACACCTACTATTATAGTATAATTTTGTCTTTCTAGCAATAACGGAAGCGCTTTTCTCCCCAAACCATCAGTCTTCCAGCTTTTTGCCAGTCATGTCCTGATAATCCTTGACCATGATGGCCCAGAAATCTTCAATTTTATCCGTCAGAGCAAAGAGATCGCTGCGTCCGACGACATAAAGATCTTTTCTCATTTTCTTACTCATTTTCAATCCGCAGGAAAACACAAAACTAATAACAATATTATACCTATTAGAATTGACCCTGATTCAGAGACAAGGTAAATAAAAACCATGAGTTTATGCACTCATGGTTTTCTAGCATTCAAATATTCTTCCTAATTCTTTATTGTAATCCCATACTTTTCATGGTTTTCTTCATACCATTCAATTAAAGCAAGCGCTGTTTGATAAGTGATATTCTTAATCTTGCTAGTGCCTTTAGCTAAAGTCAAGATGCTCATTTTGCTGACATTTGCATCGGTAGCAACACGGTAACTGGTCAAAGTACCATTGATTAGCAACTGAACGACTGCTTCTACCTTTTTATAATCAGACATTGATGTAATATCCAATCTTTTCATCCTTAAATCCTTTCCTAAAATTAATCTCTTCCAAACTATTATACACCTTTTCTACTATATTTATATATATAAATGCTTATTTTGCATAAAAAAGTAGAAAAATCCAGCTGAAAATCAACTGGATTTTATTTCAGAAAATTTTTAAGCTTTTTCAGTACCATCTGTTGCTGATTTTTCACGAATAACCAGAACACCATCTTCCAAATCGGCCGTCAAGTGCTTAGCATCTAGATTATCTAAGTGGAAATCCGTCACCTTGTCACGAATTTGCTGCTCAATAACCCGGCGGAGCGGACGAACCCCCATGACTTGGTCGTAACCAGCATCGCGCAGGAATTCCTTGGCCGCATCAGATACAGCTAGATCAATTTCTTTCTTGCTGAGAGTTTGATTGACTTCAATCAACATGAGATCTACAATCTCCATCAAGTCTTCCTTCTTGAGATGA
>NZ_KQ968978.1:88782-98001 GCF_001578725.1 Streptococcus sp. DD04 | reverse complement strand
AAACGATTGAGGAACTCTGGGCGGAAGTAAGGTTTGAGTCGATCCATCAAATCAGGCTTTTCTGCATTCTCTTCCAAGCCTGCTTCATAGCCAAATCCGGCATTGGAAGTCGCAATGATAACCGTGTTCTTGAAGTTGACTGTATTCCCTTGACCATCCGTCAAACGACCGTCATCCAGAACTTGAAGGAGAAGGGTAATCACCTGTGGATCCGCCTTTTCAATCTCATCCAAGAGGATGATAGAGTAAGGATTGCGGCGTACACGCTCGGTCAGGGTATTACTGTTATCATCATAGCCGACATAGCCTGCAGTGGTACCAATCAGCTTGGAAACAGCAGTCCGGTCGGAGTATTCTGACATATCCAGACGGATGATGGCTTCCTTGGTACCGAACATATCCAAAGCCAGTTGCTTAGCCAGCTCAGTCTTGCCGACACCTGTCGGACCAACGAAGAGGAAGCTGCCAATCGGACGGTTGCCTTCATCAAAGCCTGCACGGTTACGGCGGATAGCCCTAGCCACCGCTTCCACAGCCTTGTCTTGGCCAATGACCTTGGCTTTGAGACGGTCATTCATGCCCTTAAGACGCTCAATGTCGCTAGCGCCCATCTGAGAGACAGGCACTCCCGTCATCCGCTCAACAGACTCTGCTACATCGTTGACTGTCGCCGTCACCTTCATATCCTCGGTGTGGTTTTGAATTTTCTTTTCCAGCTCTTCAATGCGGGTCTTGGCATTCAGAGCTGCTTCATAATCTTCTTTCTCAACAGCTGCTTCCTGCTTAGCCTTCTGCTCAGCAATCTCACGCTCAACCGTGTGGACATCGGTTACTGGATGCTGGGCTGCCAAGTGGGCAGCAGTCACATCGACCAGGTCAATCGCCTTGTCTGGCAGACTCCGTTGTGGAATATACTGAACAGAATAATCTACAGCCGCTTTCAGCACTTCATCCGGCAGGATGACATTGTGGTGCTTTTCGTATAAGTCCCGAATGCCTCGAAGGATCTGATAGGTATCTTCGGCAGACGGTGCATTGACCTTGACTTCATTGAACCGGCGAGCCAGAGCTGCATTTTTGAGAATGGTATTACGGTACTCGTCCTGAGTAGTAGCCCCGATGACAGTCAGTTCACCACGCGAAAGAGCTGGTTTGAGAATATCCGCCAGTCCCTTAGAGCCACTGTCTCCTCCAGTGCTGCCTGCACCCAGAATTTGATGGATTTCGTCAAAGAAGAGAATAATGTTGCCGGCTTCCTTGACTTCATTGACTAAGTTTTGGATATTTTCTTCAAAGCTACCACGATATTGAGTACCAGCTTCCAGACCAGAAATATCAACAGATATAATTTCCTTGTTCTTGATGGCCGCTGGCACGTCACCATTGACGATAGCCTGGGCCAATCCTTCTACGACGGCTGTCTTTCCGACACCGGCATCCCCGACCAGAACTGGATTATTCTTGGTCCGACGTGAAAGAATTTCAGCAGTTTCCTGAATTTCCTTATTGCGGCCAATGACCGGATCCAGCTTATCCTCACGCGCTTCCTGGGTCAGATTACGTCCTAGCTTAGCCAGAATACCATCTTGTTTTGGCCCATGAGCAGTGGTTTGTCCAGTCTGCTCACCTGCTCCTTGACCAGGGAGCTTGCCAGTAGCCCGGTACTGGGCAAACTCTTCCGGCGTTACCTCTCGACCATTGATTAAATAACGACGATTTTCACTGTTGTAGCCACCCATGCGCCCCATGAGTTGGTTGAAAAGGTCGTCCATATTGTTAAAATTGTTGTAGTTGTTGTTCATAGCATTGCCTCACTTTTTTATATAATTTTTATTTTTGCTGAAATTTTAGATAAGAAATCTTTTCCTTATCTACTATAAATATTCATTTGGGAGATTTTCTCCTATCTATTATTTTACATAACTTATTCGATTTCCAAAAATTAAGACTGTTCTAGTCTTTTATTTTATGGATGAATTCTATCTACTCCAGAAGAATATGATTTTACATAATTTCGCCTCCTGTAAAAAATAAATGCCTTCTGGCTATTTCCTCATCTTCTGAATAAATCCTGTGTAAACTTTTTTGTTTACAGTTGTAATTATACATTCTTTTTTACCCCTTGTCAATAGGTTTGAATAAAAAATTTACATAATTTTTAATAACTCAAAGAAAAAGATTCCACCAAACTAATTTAGAAATATTCCTTTACTTGATAATACTGATTAATAAAAACAAAGAATCCCCTAAACTAAAATTAGGGGACCTTCAATATCTGAAGTTTTCAAGATTCTACTAGATAATCAGCTACTGCTCTTATTCTACAGTAACAGACTTAGCGAGATTGCGCGGTTTATCCACATCCAAACCGCGGTGCAGAGTTGCAAAATAAGCAATCAATTGAGTTGGCACCACCATAGAGATTGGTGACAAGTAAGGGTGAACTTGACTCAAGACAATGTCATCTTCGTCCTTAGCCACATTTTCCTCAGCAATCGTCAAAACCTTGGCTCCACGCGCTACAACTTCAGAAACATTACCGCGAGTATGACTAGATAGGACTTCGTCTGAAAGTAGGGCCAGCACAGGAGTCCCCTCTTCAATCAGGGAAATCGTACCATGCTTAAGCTCGCCTGCCGCAAAGCCTTCACACTGGATATAGGAAATTTCCTTGAGCTTGAGGCTGGCTTCCATCGCCACATAATAGTCCTGACCACGGCCGATGTAAAAGGCACTGCGAGTATCTACTAACAAATCACGCACCTTGCTGTCAATCAGCTCTTTCTCAGAAAGAATGGCTTCAATGGACTGGGCTACGATAGACAGCTCATGAACCAAATCAAAATTCTTGGCTTTTTCGTTGCCGTTGGCATCACCGACTGCCTTGGCCAAGAAAGCTAGGGCAGCGATTTGCGCGGTGTAGGCTTTGGTTGAAGCTACGGCGATTTCTGGTCCAGCATGGAGAAGCAAGGTGTGCTTCGCTTCCCGAGACAGGGTTGAACCTGGCACATTGGTTACTGTCAGGCTAGGAATGCCCAGCTCATTAGCCTTGACCAAGACTTGGCGGCTATCTGCTGTCTCACCAGATTGGCTGATGAAGATGAAGAGTGGTTCCTTGCTGAGGAGTGGCATGGCATAGCCCCATTCAGAAGAAATGCCCAGCTCAACTGGCGTATCCGTCAGCTCTTCCAGCATTCGTTTAGAAGCGTAACCAGCATGATAAGAAGTTCCAGCAGCAATGATATAAATGCGATCAGCTTCTTGGACTGTCTTGATGATGGCAGGATCAATCAGCATCTTATTATTTTCATCCGCATAGGTGCTAATCAGCTTGCGCATCACGGTCGGCTGCTCATCAATTTCCTTCAACATGTAGTAAGGATAAGTGCCTTTCCCGATATCAGACAGATCCAGCTCAGCTGTATAGCTGCCCCGTTCAAGAACATTGCCTTCGTAGTCTTGCACTTCTACACTATTTGCAGTCACGATAACCAGCTCTTTATCATGAATTTCCATGTATTCGCTGGTCTCGCGAATCATGGCCATGGCATCGGAGCAGACCATGTTGTAGCCTTCGCCCAAGCCAATCAAAAGCGGAGACTTGTTTTTGGCAACGTAGATTGTAGAAGGATCTTCGGCATCTACCAAAGCAAAAGCGTAGGAACCTTCGATAATGTGAAGAGCCTTGCGGAAGGCATCAAGAACAGGGAGTCCGTCTTCTTCCGCAAATTTTCCAATCAAATGGACTGTAATTTCTGTATCTGTCTGCCCTTTAAAATCATGGTCAGCAAGATAGTCATTTTTGATATCCAGATAATTTTCAATCACGCCGTTGTGAACCATCACAAAGCGGCCCGTCTGAGAGGTGTGGGGATGGGCGTTATTCTCACTTGGTTTCCCGTGGGTTGCCCAGCGCGTGTGGCCGATACCAGTTGAGCCAGCTACATCGATGCCAATCTTCGCACGAAGATCAGCAATCCGACCAACGGACTTCACCAAGCTGGATTTTTTCCCTGTTGTAACAAAAATTCCAGCCGAATCATAGCCTCGGTACTCTAACTTTTCAAGCCCTTGCATCAAAATATCTGTTGCATTGCGGTTCCCCACAACTCCGACGATTCCACACATAGTTTTACTTCTAACCTTTTGCTGGCAAAAGGCTAGCTCCTCCTTAATTCAAAATTGGTATAGTCTTTTTTATCTTTTCATTCACAGACAGAAACAGTATACACACCTATTCAGATTTTGTCAACAAAAAATTGGTATAGTTTCTTTTAAAAATCCTGTGAACCTTATGAGGACAAGGATTTTGAAACTACACCAATACTAGCTTGACCTTACAAACTGATGACAGGTTGCTTTTAGTCTGACAACTGATTTCTAAAAGCACCGTTTTGCGCTTACAATATAGAAGAACCGTAGGAAATACCGCTTCCCGACTTTCAAGAGCCCTTAAACTGCAAAGAACTGCCCTACCAGATAGGTCACGGCCATGGTCAAAAGACCAATGGCTAGATTTCGAATCATGGCATTTTTAATCGGAGCTTTACCTAGTTTAGCGCTGGTGTAGCCCGTTCCCAATAGAGCCAAAGCTACAATCAGGACCGTCGCCCAAATACGGATGCTAGCAGGAAGCAGGATAATCGTAACCATGGGAAAGAGCGCACCTACCGCAAAGGCTAAAAAGCTTGAGACGGCTGCATGCCAGGGATTGGTAAACTCCTCTACCTCGATGCCGTACTTTTCCTCCACCAAGGCCTTGAGCGGATCCTGCAAGAAAGCCCGATTGGTCAGGAGCTGGGCAGAGGTATCGCACTCGCCATTTTGGACATAGGTAGCATAGAGAGACTGCCTAGCGATGTCTGGATTTTTCATCAAAAGTTCCCGCTCCCTAGTTACTGCAGCCTCCTCTGTATCCTTTTGAGTTGAAACAGATACGTATTCTCCGCCTGCCATAGAAAATGCCCCAGCAAAGACGGCAGCTAAACCAGATAAAAAGATAATCCAGACATCCTGAGTGGCACTGGCCACCCCAATTACTACACCAGCTATAGAAATAATCCCGTCGTTGGCTCCCAGAACCCCTGCCCGCAAAATATTCAACCGGCCACTAAAGTTCTTGTCAATTTTATGTTCTTCCATTCTAAAACTTCTTCCTTTTTATTTATAATCATTATAAATAAAACCTCTACCTATTACAAGAAAAAACAGAAAAATGAGAAAAGTTCCACGATTTAAGATAAAAATCCATCCCATGAATAAAGAAATAAGCTTGGGACACAAGTTCAAACTAAAATATAAAAAAACGAACAAAATAGTCTTCTGTAATAGTCAGAATTCTTCCTTGTTCGCTTTTTAGTTAGATATATCTAATATGAGAATCTTATAACTAAGGAGTCGTCAAAGTGAAAATCATCTTGCTCCAACTCCAGCCATGTTTTGTTAATCCATGACAATCATAGCCTTAATGGTCTTGCGTTCATCCATATCCTTATATGCTTGGTCAATATCTTCTAGTTTATAGCTTGAAGTAAAGACGCGACCTGGATTAATATCCCCATCAAGGACAGCTTTCAGCAAGAACTGTTTGTCGTAAGTCGTGACAGAGGCTGCGCCTCCTGCTACAGTTAAGTTTTGGGCAAAAGTTGAACCGATCGCGCGATTATTATAGTGAGGAACCCCAACAAAGCCCATCCGACCACCATTGTGAAGGACTCCTAGGGCTTGATCAATAGCGGCTTCTGTTCCGACACATTCAAGTGCTGCATCTGCTCCACCACCTAGAATCTCGCGCACCTTGGCAATACCTTCTTCACCGCGTTCCGCAACAACAGCAGTTGCACCTGACTCCAAGGCCATTTTTTGTCGATCTTCATGGCGACTCATGAGAACAATTTGGGAAGCACCGCGCATTTTCGCAGCAATAACAGCGCATTGCCCAACAGCCCCATCACCAATCACGACCACCTTATCACCAGGTTTCACATCTGCCACACGCGCAGCATGATAGCCAGTTGGCATCACATCCGCAAGAGTCAAGAGGGACTTTAGCATACCTTCTGTATAGTCTGACGGTTGTCCTGGGATTTTTATAAGAGACCAGTTGGCAAATTCGAAGCGCATATATTCTGCTTGCACGCCATCTGACCAGTTATTGCCAATATGACGATCACAGGTGCCATCATATCCTGCTCGACAGGCATCACATTCCCCGCATCCATGAGTAAAGGGAGCAATAACAAAATCGCCAGGTTTAACAGTCAGTACTGCATCACCAATTGCCTCAACGATACCAATCGCTTCGTGCCCGCTATTCTGATGGCCTCTTTCAATATCTGGATTGCGATAATGCCACAGGTCTGAACCACAGACACAGGTCCGAACGATCCGAATAATGGCATCATCTGCCTCAATGATTTGCGGACGGTCCACTTCAACAAGGCCAACCTGACCAGCTTTTGTATAGACTGTTTTCTTCATAGAACCACTCCTTTTCTATTAGTTTATCACTTTTATTATACACTTTTTGTAAATTTTTGTGTGAAGTCAGAATGCGTGAGGGTATAAAACGTATTACTCTTGTGCTTTGAAATAGTCTTCTTCAGACACAGGCTCACTCCATTCCGTACTAGTATTTTCACCAGGAATTTCAAAAGCTAAATGAGAGAACCAAGAATCCTTGCTAGCACCATGCCAGTGCTTTGTATTGGCTGGGATGGTAACGGTGTCACCAGGTTGGAGTTTCATAGGCTCTTTTCCCCATTCTTGATAATGTCCTTGACCACCCACACAGATAATGACTTGTCCCCCGCCTTTAGTAGCTCTATGGCTATGCCAATGATTGCGACAGCCTGGTTCGAAAGTAACATTAAAGATTGGGAAAGCTCCATCCGAGATTGGAGCTAGATAGGATTGACCCACAAAGTATTGTTCATAAGCACTATTGTCTTGTCCAATTGGAAAAAATATTGAAGCTTGATAAGCTTCTTTTGCACTAGCGTCTGACGGGACATCCTCCGTCCAGAGTGCTTTAGCTAGGTTGAAAACGGCCCATGCTTTTGGCCAGCCTGCATAAAAAGCCACATGCGTAATGATGGCAGCAATTTCTTTTTTGCTCACCCCATGCTTCTTAGCATTTGCAAGATGGTAAGACAAGGATTGATCTGTGATACCGGATACCATCAGTGCTACAACCGTGATAATACATCTTGTTTTCAGGTCAATATCTTGGTTATTCCAATTTTCTCCAAAGAGAATATCATCATTAAAATAGGCAAATTCTGGTGCAAAGTCACCTAGGGCATCTCTCCCTGCTGTTTGTTTGATTTTTGACATAATTTTTCCTCCTTTGCTTAGATTCTAACTTCCCTAAAATTCAGTTCTACTTTTTTACCAATGTCATGAAAAATTCTGCTGTTTCTGGATCTTGATGGTCAAAGAAGAGAGATTTTTCTTGATCTAAATCTTGAATGGCTGCCATCTCTTCTGCCGTCAATTCAAAGTCAAAGATATTGAAGTTTTCCTGCATGCGTTCTTTGCGAACAGACTTAGGAATCACCACAACATCGCTTTGGAGGAGGAATCGCAGTGCTACTTGAGCAACAGATTTCTCATATTTTTCCCCAATTTCTTTTAGAGTTGGCGTATTGAAGAAATCATTGCGCCCTTCTGCAAAAGGTCCCCAAGATTCGATTTGGCAGTTGTATTTGTCTAAATAAGTCTTGGCTACTTTTTGCTGTTGGAAAATATGCGTTTCAATCTGATTCACAGCTGGCTTGATTTCTACAAAATGCTGCAAATCGATAAAACGATCTGGTGAGAAGTTTGAAACCCCAATAGCACGGAGCTTACCAGCCTTGTAGGCTTCCTCCATAGCTCTGTAAGTTCCATAGTAATCACCGAAAGGCTGATGAATCAGCAAAAGATCGATATAATCTGTTTGCAATTTTTGCAAGGATTCTTCAATGGATGCCTTGGCCTTCTCATAACCAGCATTGCTAATCCAAATCTTGGTGGTGATGAAAAATTCTTCACGCGGAAGACCAGATTCCTTGATAGCTTCCCCCACACCTGATTCATTGCCATAAGATTGAGCAGTATCAAAGGCACGATAACCGACTTCGATAGCATCAAGAACTGCACGCTTGGTTTCATCTACCGGTGTTTGGTAGACTCCAAATCCTAATTGTGGCATTTTAACCTTGTTATTTAAAGTTTTGTAAAACATTTTCTGACTCTCCTTCTTTCTTTTGATGCTTCTAGTTTACACCCACTTGAAAATTTTGTACACTATTAATAAAGCAAGCTAGTTTTCATAAAACGAAAAGTAAAAAGGAGGTAAACATGCTTAACCTAGAAGAACTCGCACAACTCGTCGCCTTTAAAGAATTAGGGACACTCTCTAAAGTTGCAGAGAAATTCCTCATTTCGACACCTTCCTTATCACGTTCCATGCAACACTTGGAAGAAGATTTTGGTGTTCCCCTTTTTGATCGCAGTGCTAATCGGATTTCGTTGAATGAAACAGGAGAGCGTGCTGTTGAAGTTGCGCACAGAATTTTAAGTACTAGTCAGCAGGGTATCAAAGAAGTCAGACAGTTTGATCAAAGCCTCAAAACCATTACAATTGCTTCAGTCGCTCCTGCACCACTTTGGTCTTTGCTACCGCAACTAGCATCCCTCTACCCTAACAAACAAATTAGCCATCAAATTTGCTCTATCCACAAGGTAATGGAAGCTATTGAGGAGGAAACCATTGATCTAGCTGTTCTCCCATTTGCGTATGACCAGAACCAAACGACTTGCCTACCTTATCTACAAGAGGAACTAGCTATCGCAGTCACGACGGGTCATGATTTGGCTCGTCTAGACTCTGTTAGCTTCGAGGCAATCAATGGTTATAACTTTCTCCTAATGGATCAAATTGGATTTTGGAATGAATTGGTTCAAGAAAAAATGCCAGCTTCAAAATTTCTGATCCAGTCCAACCGCTTTGAGTTTGAAGAATTGGCCTACAATTCTACACTTCCTCGGTTTGCGACCAATCTCAGCCAAGAAAGGGAAAAGATTCAGGACGACCGAGTAATGATACCTATTTCCGACCCTGAAGCACATGTCCACTATCATTTAGTTTCTCTTAATCCCGAAATCAACTTAGCTGACTTAATAAATGTTTAAAATCGCCAGTAAAAGGAGAGTGGGACAGAAATCGGTAATTCG
>NZ_KQ968978.1:75904-88585 GCF_001578725.1 Streptococcus sp. DD04 | reverse complement strand
TCTTTTATATTTAGTAGTAAGAGCATTCTCAAGCCCAATATTGTACTTGACTATGTCCCTGCAAATGCAACAAACAAACTGATTATTTCACCACGATATTAACTAGTTTATTTAGCACACTAATCACTTTCACGACTTCTTTTCCGGCAATTTCAGATTTAATTTTCTCATCTGCCAGAGCGATTTCTTGCAGTTCCTCACGGCTCAGATCCTTGGCTACGACTAACTTAGCACGAACCTTACCCTTGATTTGGACTACGATTTCGACTTCTGCTTCAACCAGTTTGCTTTCATCATAAGTTGGCCAAGCTACATGGGAGATGCTCTCGTCTGTTTGAGCTACTGCCTGCCAGAGTTCTTCAGCCAAGTGCGGTGCAAAGGGCGCCAATAGTTGAACAAAGCCTTTAGCGTATTCGACATAGAGCTTTTCTTCCTTGTTGGCTGCGTTGACAAAGATCATGAGCTGGGCAATGGCTGTGTTAAACTTGAGCTCCTCAATCTGCTCTGTGACAGCCTTGACTGTTTCATGGTAGACCTTATCCAAGGCTCCGCTATTTTCAGAGACAAGCTCCTTAGAATTAAGTAGTCGATAAACCCGATCCAGAAACTTACGGCTGCCTTCTAACCCTTCCTCGCTCCAAGCGATGGATGCATCCAGCGGCCCCATGAACATTTCATAGACACGCAGTGTATCGGCACCATATTGCTCCACCACATCGTCTGGATTGACTACATTTTTCAAGGATTTAGACATCTTAGCAGGCGCTTGCTCCAGTTCTTCTCCAGTTTCGATGTTGAAGAAAGAACCATCGCGTTTTTCCACCTTATCAGTCGCCACTAGAGCACCGCGGCTGTCACGGTAGCTAGTCCCCAAGATCATTCCTTGGTTAAAGAGTTTTTGGAAAGGCTCTTTGGTCGGAACCACTCCGATATCATAGAGGAATTTATGCCAGAAGCGAGCGTAGAGGAGGTGGAGCACCGCATGCTCTGCGCCACCGATATAAATGTCAACTGGAAGCCAAGCCTTGAGCAGCTCTTCGTCTGCTAATTTCTCATTGTTGTGCGGGTCAATATAACGCAGGTAATACCAGCTGGAACCTGCCCATTGAGGCATGGTATTGGTTTCGCGGCGTCCTTTGACACCATCTTCCCGAGTCACTTCCAGCCAGTCAGTCAGATTGGCTAGAGGGCTTTCACCGGTACCAGAAGGACGGATATCCTTGGTTACAGGCAGGACAAGTGGAAGTTCATTTTCAGGAACAGCCGTTGAAGTGCCATCTTCCCAATGAATGATGGGAATTGGCTCACCCCAGTAGCGCTGACGGCTAAAGAGCCAGTCGCGCAGTCGATAGGTGACTTTTTCATTTCCGACACCTTCTGCTTCCAGCCAAGCAACCATCTTGTCAATCGCGGTAGCCTTGTCCAAGCCATTTAGGAAGCCAGAGTTAATATGCGGACCGTCCTCTGTATAAGCAGCGTCAGCAACATTGCCACCCTCTAGAACCGGAATAATCTCTAAATCAAACTGCTTAGCAAACTCCCAGTCGCGCTCGTCGTGTGCAGGAACAGCCATGATGGCACCAGTTCCATAGCTAGCAAGTACATAGTCGGCAATCCAGATTGGGATTTCCTTGCCATTGACAGGATTGATGGCATAAGCTCCTGTCCAGACACCAGTCTTCTCCTTAGCCAAATCAGTCCGAGCAAGGTCGGATTTGAGGCTGGCAGCGTGTTTGTAGTCTGCAACTGCTTGGGCTTGTTCTGCACTTGTAATGGCATCGACGAGAGCATGCTCCGGAGCCAAAACAGCATAGGTCGCACCAAAAAGGGTGTCCGGACGAGTCGTAAAGACTGTGAAGTCCCTGTCTGTGTCCTTAATCTTGAAGGTTACATTGGCACCGGTTGACTTGCCAATCCAGTTGCGCTGCATATCCTTGATAGATTCTGGCCAGTCCAGCTCCTCCAAGTCATTGAGTAAACGCTCTGCATAGGCTGTGATTTTCAGCATCCATTGGCGCATTGGTTTGCGGACAACTGGATAGCCACCGCGCTCAGATGTTCCGTCTGGCAGAACTTCCTCATTGGCAATAGCCGTTCCCAGCTCTTCCACCCAGTTTACTGGCACCTTAGCTTCATAAGCCAGACCTTTTTCATAAAGCTTGGTGAAAATCCACTGGGTCCACTTGTAGTAGTTAGGATCTGTTGTATTGACCTCCCGATCCCAGTCGTAAGAAAAACCAAGCGCATTGATTTGGCGTTTGAAGTTAGCAATGTTTTCTGCTGTAAAGTCAGCTGGGTCATTCCCTGTATCCATAGCGTATTGCTCAGCTGGCAGACCAAAGGCATCCCAGCCCATTGGGTGAAGGACATTATAGCCCTGAGCCCGCTTGTAGCGGCTGAGGATATCTGTCGCCGTGTAGCCCTCAGGATGTCCTACATGGAGCCCCGCTCCTGATGGGTAAGGAAACATGTCCAGCGCATAAAAGTTAGGCTTGTCCTTGTCCGTACCTGTCTTGAATGTGTGATGCTCAGCCCAGTATTTCTGCCACTTAGGCTCGATTTCTTTGTGATTGTAAGTTGCCATAATCATTTACTCTCCAACGATCTTTTCCGTGTTCTAGCCACGTTTCTATCTATTATACCATTTTCAAGGGATTTTGAAAGGCGCCGAAGAAAGGGAATTGATAAAATCTTTGATAATTTACCTTGACTTATCCTCAAAAACCGATAGAATAAATTTAAAATCAAGTTAAAAAGGAAGAGGTATGAAGATGAGAAAGACTTTGTTTCAGATTATTGAGCCCCATCAACAGGAAAGTTTTATTGAAGAAGCCTATGATATTTTTATGATCTTTGTCATCCTCAGCAGCTTAATCCCACTGACTAGCAAAAGTCACTCAGGAATCTTCATGTGGATTGATATTGTGTCAACGATTATTTTTATTATTGACTACATACTTCGGCTTGTAACCGCGGATTATAAATTGCAAAAAGGAAAAATTTCTTTTCTGCTTTATCCTTTTACTTTTCTGGCCTTAGCGGATTTACTCTGTATTCTGCCGTCCCTCTTTTTATTAAATAACAGCCTGCGACTTTTTAAGATTTTGCGGATGCTTCGTACTTTGCGTATTTTTAAATTTTTCCGTTATTCTAAGAACATCCAGATCATGACCAACGTCTTAAAAAAACAGAAAGACAATCTGATTATTGTAGGAATTTTAGCGCTTAGCTATATCTTTATTTCTGCCCTTATCATGTTTAATGTAGAGCCCAGCACCTTCCCTAACTTTTTTGACGCCCTCTACTGGGCAACCATCTCCTTAACGACTGTTGGCTATGGTGATATTTACGCAGTTTCAACGACTGGAAAAATTATTACTATGATTTCCTCCTTTTTAGGAATCGCCATTGTGGCTCTGCCCGCTGGTATCATCACGGCCGGCTATATGAAAGAAATCAAAGAACTATAAAAACCTGTTCGGGAAGGCCGTTTAAGCCGTTCCTGAACAGGTTTTTTAATGAATTATCAGGTTGATTCTTAAAGAATTTTACCAAATCACAACCCGCTCTTCTGGACTCCGCCACATACCGTCGCCTTCTTTGACATCAAAGGTCGTAAAGAAGTCATCAAAGTTGGGCAGCTGGACATTGGTCCGGAGCTTGGCTGGGGCATGAACATCCACACTAGCCAACATCTGCATGAACTCCGGCCGTGCTTTCATCCGCCAGATGCGGGCAAAGTTAGTAAAGAATTCCTCAGCAGAGAAATCCGTTTCCTTCTTAGCTGCCTCTAAAGCTGCGGCAATACCACCTAGGTCGGCGATATTTTCAGATACGGTCAGCTTGCCATTAACTTTGGCTCCGTAAGAATCCTGACCTTCGAACTGGTCGATAACCTTTTGCGTCCGTTCTGTGAAAGCCTCATAGTCTTCTGGTTTCCACCAGTCCTTCAGACTTCCGTGTTCGTCAAATGAAGCTCCATTTGAATCAAAGGCATGAGAAATTTCATGGGCAATCACCGCACCGATTCCACCGTAGTTAGCTGATGAGGATTGATGCAAATCATAAAACGGCGCTTGGAGAATGGCTGCTGGAAAAACAATCTGATTTTGCTGCGGGTCATAGTAGGCGTTGACCAGATGGGCCGGCATGTGCCACTCACTGCGATCCACTTCCTGATTCCACTTGCTCCACGTATGCGCAATGGAAATTTTTGCTAAGTTTCGAGCATTCTCCACCAAGCTCAATTTTTCATCAATTACTTTTTTCGCATAAGTTTCTGGCAATTTTTCTGGATAGCCGATATGTGGCGTGATGACATTGAGCTTAACGATAGCCTTATCGCGTGTCACCTTAGCCAGCCAGTCTGCTGTCGTCAAACGCAACTTATAAACCTCAATCATGGCGGCCACTTTATGCTCTACATCTGCTTTTGCTTCAGGGGAAAATTTCTGACCAGCATACCAAAGACCGAGAGCTTGATTATATGGTCCTTGAGCTAGTGTCAAGGCTGCTTTCTCTTTCGGCCGTGGCTCCGGCACACCTGAGATGGTCCGAGCATAGCTACCAGACAGGACACGGAGTTCCTCAGTCAGATAGGATGTCCAAGCACCAGCCGCCGATAATTTCAACCCCGCATGGATAGCAGGCCAGTTCTTTTCAGAATAGTATTCTGCTGCAAATTCTTTCCAGAAGCGCTCCTGAGGTACAATGACTTTGTCTGGCAACTGACCTAGAATCTGTGTAAAGATAGCGTTCAAAGGCAGTTCTGGCGTCAGCTCAACAAAATCAGCCCAGTCATAAGGATGATAAAGTTTGGCATATTCTGACATTTCTTCATTTGATAGGACATACTTGGCTAGCTTGGCATCTAATTCCAAATACTTATCCAAAATATCCTTCGTTTCCTCTGCTGAAAAGCCAAATTTAGGTAGAAGTTCTTCCTGCATCTTGCGCCAGGCGGCCAGAAGTTCCGGCCCTTTTTCATTTCCTTCTTCATAGTAGGTCGTATCTGGCAGAATGATGCCAGGCGCATCTGCCCAGAGAACATTCATTTGAGCATTCATAAAGTCTGGAGCAACATCAAATCGTAAAAAATTCGGTTTGCCAGCTAGCATATACTCCGCACTCTTGCCTGCAAATTCCGCAAAAGAGCTCAGCGCTTTATACTCTTCCACAAGTGGCATAGCAGGTGCTACACCAGCCTTCTCACGCGCCTCAAAATCAGCTACCAGACGGTGATACTTGACAAAGTTCTGCAAAATAGGATCATCCGGAAGTTCCTGACCTTTGAGCCATTTATCTGTCGTTTCCAGCATCAGTTTTTCAATATCCTGATCCAAATCCATAAACCCGCCAGTCATTGGCTTATCATCGGGAATAACTGCTGTCTCAGCCCATTTCCCGTTAACATAGTCATAAAAATCATCTTGTAAACGTGTCATTATGTTCTCGCTTTCATGCTTTTAATATAACCTTATCAAAATTAGGATATATTTTCAAATCTTTCGTGAATTAAATTAAATTTTCTATAAATTAACTTGACTTAACATTATTTTTAAGTTATATTAATATTGTGGAGGTGAAAGAAATGATTCGAATTGAAAATCTAAGTGTCAGCTATCAAGATACTCTAGCACTCCAATCTCTATCTTTAAATATAAAAGGTCCTACTATCACTGGTATTTTGGGACCAAATGGGGCAGGTAAGTCTACCCTGATCAAGGCCATGCTGGGCATTATTGACCATGAGGGCCAGACCTATCTTAACGAAGAACCCCTAAATCAGCAGCTAGCCCGTATTGCCTATGTCGAGCAAAAAGCACAAATCGATTACAATTTCCCTATCAAAGTCAAGGAATGCGTTTCTTTAGGACTTTATCCGACAATCAAACTCTTCCAACGACTTAAAAAGAGCGATTGGCAAAAAGTCACTCAGGCTCTCAAAGTCGTCGGTCTGGAAGAATTTGCCGAGCGCCAGATCAGCCAGCTGTCAGGTGGGCAGTTCCAGCGGGTTCTGATTGCGAGATGCCTAGTCCAGAAAGCCGACTATATCTTTCTGGATGAACCCTTTGTCGGCATTGACACCGTCAGTGAAGAGATTATTATGTCCACCCTGCGGAAACTGAAAGACCAGGGCAAGACCATCTTGATTATCCACCATGACCTAAGCAAGGTGACGACCTATTTCGACCAGATTCTCTTGCTTAATAGAGAGCTCGTGGCCTTTGGTCCAACGGAAACCACCTTTAATCAGACTAACATGGAAAAAGCTTATGGTTCTCAACTGTTTATGAAGGGAGGCCAATAAGATGATTCAAGAATTTATCCACGGCTTGCAGGACTTCCACTTCCTGCAAAATGCCCTGATCACAGCCATTGTTATCGGGATTGTCGCTGGCGCCGTCGGCTGCTTTATCATTCTGCGGGGTATGTCCCTGATGGGAGATGCCATTTCCCACGCGGTGCTGCCTGGCGTAGCCCTATCCTATATTTTAGGGATTAACTTCTTTATCGGTGCTATCACTTTTGGTCTGCTCGCTTCGGTCATCATTACCTATATCAAGGGCAATTCTATCATCAAGAGCGATACGGCTATCGGCATCACCTTCTCCTCCTTCCTAGCGCTAGGGGTCATTCTGATAGGCGTCGCCAATAGCTCGACCGACCTTTTCCATATTCTTTTCGGGAATATCTTGGCGGTTCAAGATATAGATATGTGGATTAGTATTGGTGTTGGAATTTTGGTACTCTTGGTCATAGCTATCTTTTTCAGACAATTGCTACTGACTTCTTTTGATCCAATTCTGGCTCAATCGATGGGTATGCCAGTCAACTTCTACCACTATCTGCTGATGATTCTCTTGACTTTGGTGGCTGTGACGGCCATGCAGAGCGTGGGCACCATTCTGATTGTGGCTCTCTTGATTACACCAGCGGCCACTGCCTATCTCTATGCCAAGAGCCTCAAGACCATGATTGTACTATCCTCCTGTCTGGGAGCGCTGGCTTCTGTCCTGGGCCTCTTTATCGGCTATACTTTCAATGTCGCAGCAGGATCCAGTATTGTCCTGACCTCTGCTCTCATCTTTGTTATTTCCTTCTTTATTGCGCCCAAGCAGCGCTATTTGAAGATAAAAAATAAAACACAATAAATTCTAAGGAGTTTTTTATGAAAAAATTGACTTTTCTCGCTTTGATTTTCCTAACGGCCATCGGCCTCTTTGCCTGTTCCGGTCAGAAGAATTCGTCCAGTGACTCTTCCAAGCTCAAGGTCGTCGCAACTAATTCGATCATTGCGGATATTACTAAAAATATCGCCGGCGATAAGATTGACCTGCACAGCATTGTACCAGTCGGCAAAGACCCGCACGAATACGAACCCCTGCCTGAAGATGTCAAAAAGACCTCTCAAGCTGATCTTATCTTTTACAATGGTATCAACCTAGAAACCGGCGGCAATGCTTGGTTTACCAAGTTGGTCAAAAATGCCAACAAAGAAGAAAACAAGGACTACTATGCAGTCAGTGATGGCGTTGAAGTGATTTACCTTGAAGGCCAAAGTGAAAAGGGCAAAGAAGACCCCCATGCTTGGCTCAACTTAGAAAATGGCATCATCTATGCGCAAAACATTGCCAAGCGCTTGATTGAAAAAGACCCTGACAACAAGGACACGTACGAGAAAAACCTCAAAGCTTAT
This sequence comes from Streptococcus sp. DD04, assembly GCF_001578725.1. NCBI lineage: Bacteria > Bacillati > Bacillota > Bacilli > Lactobacillales > Streptococcaceae > Streptococcus > Streptococcus sp. DD04. The sequence goes on along the minus strand of NZ_KQ968978.1, from coordinate 80,886 downwards.
GTAAAAAAACTGACCGCTTTGGACAAGGAAGCCAAAGAAAAATTCAACAATATCCCAGAAGAAAAGAAAATGATTGTGACCAGCGAAGGCTGCTTCAAGTACTTCTCCAAGGCCTACAATGTACCATCAGCCTACATCTGGGAAATCAACACTGAAGAAGAAGGTACCCCAGACCAAATTAAAACCTTGGTTGAAAAACTGCGTAAGACGAAAGTCCCATCTCTCTTTGTGGAATCAAGTGTTGACGAGCGTCCGATGAAGACCGTTTCTAAAGACACCAATATCCCAATCTACGCCAAAATCTTTACTGACTCTGTTGCGGAAGAAGGAGAAGAAGGCGACAGCTACTACAGCATGATGAAGTACAATCTGGATAAAATTTCCGAAGGATTGGCAAAATAATACATGAGAGGTTAGGAAGACAAGATCCTAACCTCTTTATTTATAGAGACTGAGCTTCAAATGGAGACGCTCTCAAATTTCCGGTCAAATTATTCGAAAAAAATCGCCATTCGCAGTACAATGAAGCTATTAAACACGAATGGAGACTTCCTATGACAACTTTTCTCGGAAATCCTGTAACCTTTACTGGAAAGCAACTGCAAGTCGGCGACACAGCCCGCGATTTTAGCCTGACAGCAACCGACCTTTCAAAGAAAACCCTGGCTGACTTTGCTGGTAAAAAGAAAGTCCTGAGCATCATCCCATCTATCGATACTGGTGTCTGCTCGACTCAGACTCGCCGTTTCAACCAAGAACTCTCTGACTTGGATAATACCGTTGTCATCACGGTTTCAGTTGATCTGCCTTTTGCCCAAAGCAAGTGGTGTGCTGCGGAAGGCATTGAAAATGCTGTCATGCTGTCTGACTACTTCGATCATTCTTTCGGCCGCGACTACGCTGTCCTCATCAATGAATGGCACCTTTTAGCCCGTGCAGTTCTAGTTCTGGACGAAAACAACACTGTAACCTACGCTGAGTATGTGGACAACATCAACACCGAGCCAGACTTCGAGGCAGCCATTGCAGCAGTTAAAAGCTTAGGATAGTCGAAAAGCGCGAAATTCTTTGCGCTTTTTATTGTAAAAAGAGAAGTTCCAGTTAGAACTTCTCTGACGAATCGTGGAATTAATTTTTCCGTTTTTTCAATAATCCAACAAAGCCAGAAATTGCTGCTGCAACTCCCGCAAGAGTCAGAACTGCCACATTCTTTTCACCCGTTTCAGGCAAGCTTTTTGCTTGGCCGACTGGTGCAATGCGATGAGCACGGACGCTGTTGGCCACTGGCTGTGTCACAGCTTTATGCTCAACCGTTTGCACCGGCTTAGCCGTCGGTTTATTATCAATAGTTGTGACTGGCTTATCTGACGGTTTAGTCGGTTGTGTACTATCCGTTGGTTTTGGTGGAGTGATCAAGGTGTAATAGTGCGTTATAATAACATCACCACTAGCACCTTTGTCAACACTGATTTTCCCCTTCAAACTATTCACATAAACATATCCCCCAATTACTTTAGGAACTGTTGGAGCTTCTCCGTTTATATAAGTCTCTACAGGAATAATTTCCTTACCAGTAGTCTTATCCTTATATGTAATATAAACTTTTTGTTTCGGAGTGATTGGCTGTTCAGGATTAGTTGGAGAAACTGGAGTAGTTGGTTTCTCCTGTGATTTAATCAAGCCTACTAAAGCCTTATTTAGATTTTGTGTATCTGCTCTATAAATAAGAATAGTTTCCACTAACTTATCACTAGCAAGATTGGTATCTACTGTAGTAGACTGATTTGCTAACAATGAGCCATAGTCTTTAAGATAACTAGAAAGATTTCCTTTGCGCTTGCCTCCTGAAGCAAGTTCAGTTTCATAAACTTTATCATAAGATTCAGCAGTATACTTTTTAGTATCAAGCTGATTTGCTTTCGTTAAGACGTCTTTTAATCCATCCCATGCTTTTTGAAGTTCCTCATGTTTAGTATTGGAATCATAACTCTTAGATGATCTTACATCATCTTTTTCATATTGGATTCCGTATTGTGAAAAGTGAGTTACTTTAAATGTAACTTGATTGAACTGTTGATTCCATTCGAATGGAAGTTCCTCTACAGCACCAGTTTCTGGCAAGAAGTAGAAAATCTTAGTCACTTTACGGCTTGGATCAACAGGTAATGTCACAGTTGCTTCACCAGAAATCTGTTTGAACTGACCATTCTTATCAACAGTCTTAATATCATACAAATCAACGTTAGCCGGTTGGTGAGTTGCTGGCAATTTTGCCAAGGTTTCATTATCTGTTACAATGGCTGTTTTAATGGCAGTAATAGTCTGGACATCAGCATTTATCAAAGCAACTTGAATAGTAGTATCTTCATTTGTCACAACCTTATAATTAGCCGAACCTTTGTCCGTGGATTTTATTGGATAAGCCTTGACAAAGACGCCAGAAAAATCAGATACTCCTGTGACAATAAACTCATCCTCTACTTTCACAGGTGATAATTTAGTGAGAGTGCCAGTAAGCGGCAAGTAATAGAAGTATTCAACGCCCTCATTATTTGAAACAAAACTACTGTTGTCGATTCTAACTTCAGCATTTACTACATTAACAATATTTCCGCTCTTATCTATTGGAATAATCTTTTCTATATTAAGATTTCGATTCAATAACTCTTTCGGTAGGCGTCCCAACGATGAATAGACACCGTCTCTAGAAATGCCACTCACTCTAGCTACATCATCACCAGACAGGAGAACATTATTTAATGATTTTTTAGCATTGCTAAATGTGATGACTGATTCCGGCAACTCATCTAGACTGAGAGAGGTCCCATCTTTATAGGACACTTGTACTTTTACCAGGCGATAAGTTCCAAGATATTTTTCATCTTCGCCATAATAAACAATAGTATTGCTGTTATAACCACCTTCATAATATTCCTCTACTTTTTTAGTGATTTCGTCATAAACATACTTTTTACTTGGAGAAAAAGAAACGTCTTGCTTTTCATTTTTATCATTTTGATATGTTAGCTGAAAAGTTTCTACTTGCTCTACAGGCACATTCTCAAGACTAGCTGAGATAAATTTTGATTGTCCTTGATAAACAATTGTTGGTTGCTTACTAATAACAAGTCTAGGTTCAACATAGTTAGGGTTGATAACTTGGAAAATGTGAGCATAGTTAGCTAAAATAGAGTAATCTTTACCATTCTTATTAATGTGGGGCCAAGGATAATTATTTAGTTGATAGAGTCCAGACATGTTTGCTGTGACTTCATATTCTATCGTTTCGGTAGTTTGATTTACTTCTTTAGAACGACTTAGATTACTGTGGTCATTTACCGTATAATCCTTAACCTTCTCCACACCATTCCGAATAACAGTTTGAAGATCTTTACCTGACCCTCTACGTATAAGATTTTGTGATAGAAAACCACCAATAAAATCCTCTTTAATCTTATAGGTGTAAATAATCTTATCACCAACATTGACTTTTACCAATGGCACATAAGTAATAAATACATATTTACCACTCTCATCACTCACTAGATCATCATAAAAACCAGCCTGATCTAAAATCTTTTTCTTCCCATCTTTGGAAACAATAGTCACACCAACTAATTCAGCTGGAGTATATCTTTTGTCACTGATAGCCACCGTTGGAGAAAGATGAGCAAGCTTATCAAGGTTAGCTTGGCTAATGTCCTGTATTTTTTTCACTACCCAAGCATTATTTTCATAATCTTCTCTATAATAACCACTCTCTTGCTCAAGAGAGAAAGAGGCTTTCCCTTTTTCAGAGGATTCTAAATTAAAGCGGACGTAGGAACGTCCAGTCAATATTTCGTTCCATCCGCCTTCTTTTTCTTCTCGTATTTCATTCTGAAGATAAGCTGAAGTTGTATACTCATTACCATTAATCTGTGTCTTGAGATTTAACTGAACATTATAACTGACATTGACGGTATTATCAAAATAGATAGTATAAGTGAATTTTTCATCCTGATCTACTGTGGTTTTATTAACCTTTACCTCAACGATGTTACCTTCAACAAACTGACCTTCGCTGACTTTAAACTCTGGCAACTTAGAAATTTTTTTACGACTATCTTCATCCAAAAGCATGGACTTATTTTCCAAATTAAGCACTTCTAATTCCAGCTTGTATTTACCAACTTCATTAAAATAGTTGTGGATGCTAGCTTCGTAGGTATAGCCCTTGATAACAGGCGGTGTACTAGGATCTATTGCATACCCACCTGCTGCACCTTTTCCACCCCCAATACCGTTAGGATAGCGATTAGGTACTTGCTTCCCATTTTCATCAATATACTTGACGTTGCTGTAATCGTAGATAGCCTGGCGTTCAACAACCTGAGTACTAACTTTCTTATCCCCAGTTTCAACATTTGTAAAAATAGATTTTAAAATAAAAGGTTGCACAAATTCATTAAAGCTCACTTTAACCGTTACGTTTTCATTTAATTTCAAATCTTGATTATCAACGGTGATATCTTTAATAGAAGGAATATCTTCTTCAGTTTCAACAACAAGATCTTTCTTTGGTGAATTTCCTGACGTTTCCCCTGACGCTGTTTGCTTACTCTTTTCTGGCACTGCGGGCTGGCTAGGTTCTGATACTGGCTCCACCGGCTGATTAGTTTCGCTAGATGGAGTTGTTGAAGCAGCTGCATCTGCTGGTTCACTTGCTGGCGTCTCGCTGTCTGCTGACACTGGGCTGGCAGGATTTTCGGCTGGCAATTCAGCTGCGCCGGCTTTTGGACCATCCACTAGCTCGGCTGATGGAGCTGGTACAGCATCATCAGCGTGGACAAGGGATGTTCCCACCATGCCGACTGTCACAGTTGCGAGACCGGCCAGAGCTAATTTCTCCAATTTAGCTTCTTTTTTGGCTGCGTGTTTAAAACGTTTTTTTCTTGACATCTTAAATCTCCTAAAATTTTTATGATATACCAATACTATTG
>NZ_KQ968978.1:74894-75884 GCF_001578725.1 Streptococcus sp. DD04 | reverse complement strand
GAATCCTTTTGTCAAGCGGTTTTGAGCACTTTTTAAGAGAAAATGTTTTCATGTTTTTTCAATCTTGACCGTTGTTAGCATAAAAAAGATTGAAGTAATCTCGTTCCAAACTTTATTTTCTAACAGTATTTTTTGCTTCGACTTTTCTATTTTCCAGAGCCGAAGCCTCTTGTAAAAATTGAACTAGCTTGAAAAAAATCGAGCAGTGTCACTCCTGCTCTCGAATTCTACTTTTCACTTAACTAACAGCAACACTTCCTTGCCCTGTCAGCCCCCGAACTGTATTCTTTTCACAATTTTTGTTATACTAGTTATAGAAAGGCTAGGAGGACTGAAAATGACCCCAAATAAAGAAGATTATCTCAAATGTATCTATGAGATTGGCACCTATGCTAAAAAAATTACCAATAAAGAGGTCGCTCAGCTTATGCAAGTTTCTCCTCCAGCCGTGACCGAAATGATCAAGAAAATGCTGGCCGAAAATTTGCTGGTAAAGGACAAAAAGGCTGGCTATCTGCTGACCGATTTAGGACTCCGACTAGTCTCCGAACTTTACCGCAAGCATCGCCTGATTGAGGTGTTCCTCGTCAACCATCTGGGATATACAACGGATGAAATCCATGAAGAAGCCGAAGTCCTAGAACATACTGTTTCAGATCGTTTTGTTGAACGTTTGGATGCCATGCTGAATTTCCCAGAAACCTGTCCTCACGGCGGTACGATTCCAGCCAAGGGAGAGCTTTTGGTAGAGAAAAACAATCTCACCTTAGAAGCGGCCTCTGAGCCTGGAGACTATCTTGTCACTCGGGTCCACGATGAATTTGATCTTCTCATTTATCTAGAAAAGCATGGTCTTCAGCTAGGCAAGACCATTACCCTTCTTCAGTATGACTCCTTTGCCCAGCTTTATGTCCTCAAAGTTGATGGGCAAGAGATTCAGGTCAACTCCATGATTGCCAAGCAGATTTATATTGAAAAACTTTAAAATGA
>NZ_KQ968978.1:61484-73698 GCF_001578725.1 Streptococcus sp. DD04 | reverse complement strand
CCTAAAATGAAAGGCCCGATTCGCAACGCAAATCGGGCTTTTTCAATTTTAGTAGCTTTTTTAGATTAAGCTTTTTCTAACTTGGCTAAATCAGCATGAAAGCCGAGCAAAGACCAGCAAAAATATTGGCCAAAGCGTGTGTGCCCCAGCTGGATAAAATGGAACCATCCGATTTCTTCTCATTGACAAAGCCTAGGTAAGCTGCGATTCCCCCTGTAAACAAAATAATGAGCATAGATGTCAGCCAAGATGTCTGAGAAGCGAACATGAGGCCATGAAGCAAACCAAATAGAGCTGCTTGCAAAGTATTGGCTACTCTGAATGGAAGGCGACTGGCTAATCTTTTCAAAAGAAAACCTCTAAACAAAATCTCTTCTGGCAAAGCTGTCTGAAAAATACTGTAAATCAAAATACTTGGCAGGGCTTTAAAACCAAGCCCGGAAAATCTTGACATCGCCGTTTCAAGATTTCTTATCGTGTATAAAACAAAAATAGAAAAGACCAGAAAAAAGGTCTAGCCCAGCAAAATCCAAAGCCAGGTCTTCTGGCTGCCAGTTTCTTTTAGTGGTTTCAGGTCTATCCATTCTAAAAATGGACTTTTTCTTCTGGCCGTCACCAACCACCAAATAAAAGGAAGCAAAGTGAAGAAAAGGATTTGGATTACGGCGCTAAGCAACGCTTGAACTTCATTTCCCATAGCATTTCTCCTTTAAACTTATATATTTTTGTAAATTTCCAAAGAGTCTCTCTTTCTCCTCCTGCTGAATTTCCTAGCCCAGCTGTCCCGGCCGCTTTTCCTTCTTCTTGGGCGGGAATTTGCGGTCAAACACTTCCAGCTCCGCCTCATCTACTTCATACCCCTCCGGATCCCGATAGAGCCAAGGTCCATTTTCCCGAGTCACGCTGCCGTCCCTTTGCAAGTCCAGCACCATAACAAAATCCAAAATCTCCTCCTTGTCCTGACCGTCCAGATAAATACCATAATCACTGGCCGTCACAAAACCGTATTTAGGATAGTAGGCAGGATTGCCGAAGAGAACTAAATAGGAAAAGCCTTCCTCCCTCGCCTGACGGATAGCTGCCTGAGCTAATTTTTCTCCAAACCCTTGCTTTTGAAAAGCTGGTAGGATAGCAAAAGGACCAAAGGTAGCAATTTCCTTGACCTGTCCAGTCTGTTCATGGCAAAGCTGGGCTTTGCTAAACATAATCTGGCCAGCAAGCTGATCATCTACCAAAATAACTTTGGATAGATTTTCTAAATAGTTTGGATGCTGACGAAATTGGTGCAAAATCAGATGTTCCGCACAACCCGGACGATAGACATTCCAAAAGGCCTCTCTGACTAGATGTTCAACTTCATGGTATTCTGAAGGGGCTTCCTTGCGAATTTCAATCATCATCGCTTCTCCTTTGTATTTTTAATGCATTTCATTTGTTCTAAGCAGAAAATTCTCATCTCTCTGCCAAATATGTTTCTATTTCTTGAGCGCTTAGCTTCCTTACCTGACTTTCAGGAAATTCCTGATAGGAAGGCATGATAAAACTAGGCTGATGTCTGGCACAGCTTTTATCGGGATTCTTCTTCAGATAAGCCTCCAGATCCGTCAGATTGGCAAAAATCTTGTAAGACACCCGTCCCTTGTCTGACTGGATTTGATAAATGCCGCAGGGCGCCTGCATGGTCACATCCGCCACTCGCAAATAATACTTGGCAATTTCTAAAGATTTGAAGGGGAAATTCCAGCGTTGCAGACCATTTTTTGTATGCTCAATGCAGATACAGCGACCACAATGACCACATATATACTGCCTATGCTCCCTCAGGCAGTCCAAGGGATGAAGCAGCGGTGTCACGCGGTTCTGGTCAATATAGCATTCTATACACATATTCAAGTCTCCTTCTACTTAGTCAATTCTAATATAGCAAGTTTTTGAAGAAAAAGAAAGAAAAGATTGCCTTCCTCTTGCCAGACTTTTCACTTTTTGCTAAAATGATGTCAAAAAATTAAGAAGGACAAGATTATGCCACAAAATCTCTTTAAAGAATTGGCCCAGCTGGAGCAAGTGGAAGCTCTGGCTCTCGGCGGCTCACGGGCCGGCCAACATTTTGACCAAGACTCAGACTATGATGTCTATGTCTACCTGAGTGCTCCTCTCGAGCCAGCCATCCGCCAAGAAATCCTCAGCAAGTACTGCTCCTATATGGAAATTGGCAATCAATTTTGGGAACTGGAAGACGACTGCATCCTCAATAATGGTATCGAGATTGAGCTGATTTACCGCTCGCTGGACGACTTTGACCAAGACCTGCAGACCGTCGTTTTAGAGCATCAAGCCCAGAATTCTTACACCACCTGTATGTGGTACAATCTGCTCCACAGCAAGATTCTCTACGATCGAGACGGCCGCTACGCTACGCTCCAGAGCAAGTACAGCCTACCCTATCCAGCTGAGCTGAAAAAGAATATTATCAGCAAGCAGCTCCTGCTCCTTGACCAAGCTATGCCAGCTTTTTCAAGACAGATCAAAAAGGCCCTCAAGCGCCAAGACCTGCTCAGCATCAATCATCGTAGCAGCGAGTTTTTCGCCTCTTACTTTGATGCCCTCTTTGCCCTCAACGAGCAGCTCCATCCAGGCGAAAAGCGCATGCTCCAGTATGCCAAAGAAAATTGCTCCCGCCTGCCTCGGGATTTTGAAGCCAATATCCAAGACTACTTCCAAAATCTCTACCAGCCAGACCATCAGCAGGAAGCAGTCCTAGCCTTGGATAGCCTCCTAGACAACCTTAAGTACTTGATTGAAGCATCCATCTAGAACTTCAACAGATAAAAAGCTCATGAAGTCAGTTTTTCAGCTAATTCATGAGCTTTTTGCATATCATTCTATAGTCTGGCACCTAAGAGAGCAAATCCAATTCAAACAGTCCATACTCATGCTTGCCTCCCTGTAATTCTGCTGCATAGTGGCGCGTGACAGTTTTTTGATGAATCAAGGCGCCGATAGCTGAGGCCTGTCGCTTCTGTGCTTCTTTAAAAATCGGATAGGCCAAGGCAGAGCCCAATCCCAAGAATTCCTTATCTACCCCTAGATACATAATCATATAGCGTTTGGCAAAGCGCTTGGTCCAAAAAAGCTTGGCCAGGTTAAGAGGAGTCAGTTTTTGATAAACCAGAGAACCGTAGTCCGGCATAGCAATCAGAAAACCAGCTAGCTTGCCCTCCTTATAGGCCAGCTTAACCATGGAAAAATCAAGAATATACTGGTATTTCTGAAAAATCTGACTGAACTGCTGACTGGAAATAGACCGATAAATCGGAAAATCTTGATAAAGGCGATTGAGAAGTTCGAAAACCTGCAGCGAGGCTTGTTCCCAGTCCTTCTTTTTGGGAGAACAAATGGTGAAACCCGCTTCTTCAAAAGACTCAAAACGATGAGCCAGTTTGTCCTGATGAGTTTGATTGCTGACCTTGGGATAAAAATTGGACAGATAGCGCTCCTTGAGCTCAAAACCAGCCGCCTGCCACAGTTGGGGATAATAGGCTGGATTATGAGGTTCTCCAGTAAAAGGGAGCTCCTCTGTTCCAGTCAGCTGCATTCGATAGCCCAGCCAAAAACTTGCCTGTACGGGACCGATTATCTTAATCGCTCCGAGACTGCGGGCAAAACCTGCTAAATGCTCGATAAAAGCAGATGCAATCTGTTGGTCATTGATTGACTCGAAAAATCCTAAATAAGCAGCCTCATCATCTGGATAGAAGGTCAGAAGTCCTCGAATAAAGGGCTGACTGTCCTCATAGCCAATAAAAGCATAGGTTTCTAAGTCAGAACTCAGCGGGTGACTGCCCTCAATCAAAGCCAGCTCTTCCTCTTCAGACTGCATGAGGTGGTCTGGCTGGTAAATCTTCTTGGGCAGAGCTAGAAAATCGGCCAGCTCTGTCGTATTTGGTTTGACTGGTTTAATTTCCAGCATGGTCTTCCTCCTTGATCAGTCGAATCTTGCCAGTAAGGCCATCCATCTCAATCCAGTCGCCATTTTGCAGCTGGCTGCAGGCACCTCTGACATTGACAATGGAAGGAATACCTAACTCGCGAGAAATAATGGCCGTGTGCGAGAGCAAAGAACCCTGCTCGGCAATGACACCCTTGGCTTGGGTCAGAAGATAGACCCAGCCCGGATCGGTCATCTTGGTTACGATAATTCGATCCTGAGCAGACTCAATAGTCTGCACATCTTCCACGACCAAAACCTGAGCCTTAACGCAGCCAGGCGAGCAGCCAATCCCTTGTAAGGCTTGATTAGCCGTATTGTGACTGCTGGTGCGGTTTTGCGGTTTCAGATATTTCTCAAAGACCTGTCCAGCAAAAACATAGCGACTAAAGGTTGGTAGTTCCTTATCAGCCTCCAACTTCTCTCGACGCTCGGCTATCAAGCCACTAACATCTCTGGGCTTTCTGGTCAACTCAAACAGTTTTTCCTTTGTCAAGTAAAAAACATCGTCAGGCATAGCCAGCAGCCCTTGCTCAGCTAGTTGCTGTCCCAGTGCTCGGAAAATCTCCCGCATCATGCCGTAGATCCGTGTGCGGTTTAAGCGAGAACTTTCCCGATATTTAACCCCCGTCATGGCTCGCTTGCGAAGAAAATTCGTCCACCAGCCTGATTTTTGCACCTCTTCTTCAAGTTTCTGAGGGGCCAACTTCTTCTCCTCTTGCTGGCACATTTGCAGCAGGAGCTTGAGCAGACGCTCTGGATGCGTTCGGAAGGTGGGAGTTTCTAGCTTCAACTCTTCCGGAGCTCGATCACCAAATTCATGGATAAAATGGACTATTTCTTGGACCAAAGGATGCTGGCGACTTAGAAAGACTGCTGGACTTTCACTTGCCATGGCCTGTCTAATCGCTGCATTTTCTTCTGCTTTCAGCTGAGCTGTTAAAGCCTGCAGAGCCAAAGCCGGCCTCATACTTTCAATCTGCTCAATTCCTGCAATCTCAGCCTGAACAGTCCCGCCGCGACGGGACTTCTTCAGGAGACCAGTGTAGACAAAGGCATATAAATCATTGACTAGGGTAATATCCCAGTGAGCCAAAATATCCTCTTTTAGCTTGCTGACCAAGGCAATCAAGGTTTTAGCATCTGCATTTGGGGAATAGGTCGCTTCGTATTCTCGCTGAATCTGGGCAAACTGCTCTTCCAATTGTCTCATTTGCTTGGGTGCCGACCAAAACTCTCGGATAATACGAAGCATGATTTGCAGCCGTTTGAAACCAGACAGGTGCACCGGCATCTGAGGCACCTCTGTCTCTCGCACTCCCAGCATATCCTGCCAGATAGGGATGATTTTCTTTGAAAAAGGCAGAAGCTGCAAGAGCTGATACCAACTCTGAATCTGGTAATAAACTCGGCTATTGACCGGCTGCAGCATATTTTGAAAGGTGGCTTCATAGGCAGCCAACTCTTGAGCATCTTTGCCAACCAAGCGCTGCGCTAGACTGCGGAAAATGCTGGCATAAGCCTCTTGGATAAAGCTAATAGTCAGAGGACAGGAAACGCCCGGATAGCTCTCGACAATGTTGCTGTTATCCAGAATAATCTGCTGTCCCTCTGGCAAGGTGGTAATAGGTCGAGCCTGCAAGAGATAGAGCTGGCCATTTGCGAAGGTGAACTCCATATCCATATAAGGTCCGAAAAGCTGACTTACCTGACTAGCCAAGGCTTGTAACTTCTCGAGTTGTTCCTGTGATACATCTGGTGAATCCTCCGTCTGCTCTGTATAAAAGAGCTGGTCCTTGGGATGGAGGGTCACCATAGTTGTAGGAATCTTATCCTCGACAACCTTATTGCCCAAACCTCGACCGATAACAATGATGTGCTCGTTCAGAATGCCCTTGGGATTAGCTGTGAAGTAAATCCCAGACAAGTCTCCCTCCTGCATGATCTGAACAAGGCAAATCATCTGTGCCTGCTTCAAAGATAGGCCTTGCTCAAATAGATAACTAAGAGCAGACTCCTGATAAAGAGAGAGCAAGGTCGCTTGGATGGCTTCTTTAAGTCCATCTGGCTTCACATTGAGCTGGCTCTCAAACTGACCGGCAAATGAGGAAGCCTTCCCATCCTCAATGGTTGCAGATGAGCGGACTGCAAAGCGACAGGCTGTCTGGAAAAGTTCCTTACGAACCCAACTTTCTGCCGCTGTCAAATCTTCTTGACTAAACTGCTCTCTGGCCCAGTCCTGGAGCTGCTGACTGAGCTGGGACAAGTCCAACTCTCCAGACCGATAGGCTGCTTCCAGCCGCTCCAAGTCAGCAGAGCTGGCAGATTTTTGAAAAAAGTCAAAAGCAAACACTGCAAAGTCAGGCACTGGCAAACCAGCAGCCTGCATTTTCAGCAAATGATAGGCCTTGCCTCCGACCTGGTCAAGCCCTGTCTGCTTGATTCTTTTCATCAAAGTACCCCCATCAAGAGATAAACAGCAACGGACAGAACCATGGTCGTCTCTGTGATATAAGTATAACGCTCCACCCTCTCTCGGATATTAAAGCGAGTCGGATCCTTGATAAACTGCTCAAACTGGACGGTCATCCAGATGACATTCAGCACCAGCACCACCACTCCGACATGGGAAATATTCCAGAGGAGGACGAAATTGGTCAAGATATCCAGCAGCGTCACGACCTCGATAAAGCGAGTGGCTTTTTTGTAGCCAAAAAGCATCGAATAGGTCACATACTCTGTTTCGTCCTTTGGCGCCCGAATCTTGCGGCAGACTTCCCAGATCAGACTTGGGAAATACATGGTAAAGGCCAGCAAGACCGTCGGCAGGGACAAGAGAGGTAGATTATACTTGTAGCAGACAAAAGAAATGGTATAGAGATTCAAAATCATCATGACCGGATTATGGGTCACTAGAGCCAGTGGCAGAGAATTTTGAATCTTGTCACGCTTGAAGAACCAGAAGGACATGAGGGTCCCGTAGATATAGAGAAAGAGGAACCAACCGATATTGTTCATAAAGAGAATGTTGAAAATCACAGACACTGCTACGATAAAGCTGAGAGCAATAGCCAGGTCCTTCTTTTTCACCCGGCCAGATGGCAGAGCCCGATGAGGAAAGAGCCGTCTGTCGGTCTCATAGTCCTTGAAATCATCTGCGATCCGCAGAATCATCAGAAAGACGAAAATGGTAAAAATTCCGATCAACTCCTGATGGTCAAAGTGAAAGGTGGTCACTCCGTCATTGAGCAGGAGGACAAAATAAATCTCAAAAAACATGATGGCAGCCACAAAAAAGCGCGGCAGCAAAGGAAACATTTCCTTATAATAAACAGCTAATCGTTTAAACATAGCTTTTCTCCAATCCTTTCACCCATTTGAATCTGGGTTTCTATTCCGAGGTCTGAGTAAGTCAGGATATCCTGATCCAAGCGAATCCTGTCTGTCGGATAGAGGACAAGAATGGTTGAGCCGCCCAGACCAAAGCAGCCTTTCTCCTGTCCCCTGACCAAATGGTCCTGACTGTGATTGTATATTCTTCCGACCAAGAGAGCCCCTACTTCCATCTGTAGGACTGGCCCTAGGTCGGTATCTAAAAGACAGTATTCTCTTTTATTTTCTTTGTAAATGAGGCGCCGCTTCTGGGCTACCTGTCTGACCGTATGCAGGCGTCCCTTGATTTTTCGTATTTGGGTAATTCTGCCGGATTCAGCTGCCAGATAGCGGTGCAGGTCTTCCACACCCAGACGATAGACCAGCGCTGTTCCGCCACTAAACAGCTGAGCCAACTCTTCATCCAGCAGTAAGTCAGATAGCCTGTATGTCTGCCCCTTAATTGTCAGCTGTAAGTCCTGACTGATGGTAAAAGCCTCTAGCTTGGCATCCGCCACAGCCAGTACTTGACTATCAGGACAGACCGGACGCAGACCAGGCTTGATTTTTCGCTTGAAGAAAGCCGCAAAGCTAGAAAAGGGACCATCTTCATAGTCAGTCAGATTCAGCTGATAATTTTCCACAAAAGCTGCTATTTTCTTGCGAGAAAAAGGAGTGTAGTCTATCAAAGTCAGAAGATAAGACAGGCTAGGTCGGGTCAAGATAGGCAACAGAAAGCGCCCCCAAGCAGTACCATAAAGCTTGTCTAGCAGACCCGCCTTGTATTCTATCGGGTCAACTACTTGGCCAGTCCTTCTCTGATAGACCTTAACCATGGGGGAGAACCCCCAGACCAATCAGACTTGCAACAGCTAAAATCGCAAAGACTAGATAGGCTAGCTTATTCGGCTTGGGAATACGGCAGTTGTAAACAAATAGGAAGGTCAACAAAAGAGACAATCCCAGCCATACCCAAGCAAAGAGAGCAGGCGCCAGCCATTGACATACCAGATAGGTCAATGGGAAAAATAGGGCGCTGTAAGTCACGGGCAAGCCGATAAAATAAGAACCAGAGCCTTCATCATGCTTGGCCAAACGGTTAAAATGTGCCAAGCGAGTAACTGCAGCCAAGACATAGAGGACAGCCAAGATGATATTGGCCACTCCCAAGGGCAGCTGAGTCATGAGCAGCACAGCCGGAAGAGCCGCAAAGCTAATCATGTCGCAGAGGGAATCAATCTCAATGCCGAAGCGCTTCTGACTTTCAGTCCGCTTCATCCGCCGCGCCACTACACCATCAAAAAGGTCGCAGACACCGCTAACGATAAAGGCCATCATGGCTAGCCTCATCTGGGACTGAATGACGGCATAGACAGCCAAAAGTGCAAAAGCAGCGCCCATATAGGTTAAGATAACAGATTTGTCGTATTCACCGATAAACAAAGGTTCATTCTTCTTCATGAATTATTATTTCTCCTCTTCTTCCATCTAAAGTAACCAGCATGCCAGTTTCTAGCAACTGAGTTGCATTCTTAGCGCAGACCAGAGCTGGAATCCTGCATTCCCGAGCGACAATGGAGGCATGGCAGAGAACTCCACCATACTCTGTTACAAGACCACCTAGAATACCGAAAACATAGCTCCAGCCCGTATCTGTATAGCGGGTGACAAGGATTTCTCCCGGCTCAATCGTCTCAATATCCGCTAAATCCAAGAGAACTCGAACCCGAGCGGTCACCTGACCGCTGCTGGCTGGCATTCCTGTCAGCAGGGCTTGACTCTCATAGGCCACCTCTTCCAGGCTCATCTCTTTATCAGTCAAATCACCTACTGGCTCAAAATTTCGATAGGCCTGGCAATAATGCCGATTATCAGCCGCTTCTTCTTGAAGCTTGTCGGCAGTCTTTTGCCCTTCCATAAAGGCAGTCAGACTTTCTTTCTTAATGTAAAAAACATCTTGAGAATCTTTTAGAAAACCTCGCTTTTCATATGCTCGGCCGAGTTTGAGGCTAATCTGACGAATGAGGTGGTAATAGCGTGTGGAAATATCCTTGAACTCCTCCCGCCACCAGAGCAAGTTCCGAAGATCTTCGCTGATTTTTTCTATCTTTTTCTGCTTGGATCGAGATAGATGAGCCAAATCCAGCTCAGACTCTGGGACAGGACTGAGCGAAGCTTTGGCCGCTTGGTAGTATGCTGAATCAGCAACCAACTGCTGGACCGCTGTCATAACTTGATGAGCATCTTCTTCATAACTAGCTACTCGCAGATCCAGCTCGCGAGCTGAGTGATAGCCAAAATCCTTTTGAAAATCCTGAATCTTGATAAAATCTGCTCGCTCAGGATATTGTGCAGCCAGTCCCTGCAATTCTTCCACCGATAGCTTCAACCAATCGTCTGTCAACTTTTCGTCTGCCAAAACAAGATCCGTAGCTTCCAGCATTCGAGCCAAAGGCTTGGTATGCGAAACATTTCCCAACTTAGCTATCAGTTGGAAAAATTCATCAACCGTCAGCCATTTGAGCAGACTGGTCTTTTTCATGGACAGCTGGACCGTATTGATGTAGGCCTGCCAGAAATAAGTTCCCTCACTGTCTAAATAAGCCTGATTTAGCACTAACTGCCAAAGACTCTCGACTTGTTGCAACGAGCTTTGGTCGTTCAGTTCTCCTATTTCTTGATGAAGACGGTTAAATTGCTGGCGCAGCTCTTGCAGCTTGTCTGGTGCCTGATGCAGAAAAGTCTTAGTTACTTTTTGAGTTTTCCAAGCTACCCGCAGGAAATTCAAAAGCAAGACTGGACTTAATTTGCTGGTAAAACCTTGACCTTGGTAGTCTTTATTAACTCCCAGCTCATCATCAAAATCTCGCTCAATATAGCTCGGAATCTGCTCCATACCTTGCTTGACTACGCCTAAGTTCCAGAAAGGCCGAGCATAATGGAGACGCATCAGCGGCGGCATCACACCTTCAGGCTCTAGGTCAATTGCCAGCAAAAAGCTGGAGAGTGCCTCTTGCCAAGAATGGCGATAAAGGCTCCACATCAGGTTGGGACAGGGCTGAGCCGCCACGCCTCCGTCTCGAAAATTAGCCGTCGTCCAGCGACCACTGTCGATTTTAGTTGGTACTGTCGTGATGGGCCGAGCCTGCAGCAGATAGACTTGCTCTTGGACAGCACACCACTCAATATCCATCGGCCGACCAAAATACTCCACAATCTCCAAAACTTGCTCGTGCAGCTTCTGCAAGATCGCCAGAGGCATTTCAACTTTTTCAAACTGGCTCCAGTCCGGCTTGTACCAAGAAAGAGTCAGCTGCTCAGGATTGACTTGGCCACTAACCAAGCTCTCAGCCGAGCCTTTTACATACTCCAAGAGCATGGTCTGGTCCTGATTAGTCGCCACATCTAGGGAAAAGCAGACACCGCTAAAGTCAGGCTCTATCTGCTCCTGAATCAGCACTGCCATGGCAAAATCCTGCTTAGGCAAACCCTGGCGCTGCCAGTAGGCCAAGGCTTCTGGATTAAAGAGAGAAAGCAGACAAGAACGAATGCCCTGCTCGATTTCCGAAATCGTCCGGCAATTGCTAATCGAGTCATATTGGCCAGCAAATGACATGACCTGTCCGTCTTCTAAAAGGGCACTGCTGCGAACGATATAAGCTTGATTTTCCTGACAAAAGCTTGCTAGCTCCCGCTGCCAAGCTGGATCCAAGGGACATTGCTGCAAACGCTCTGCTATCTCCTCCTTGCCCAGATGAATTAACTCTTTAAGCCCCTGTTCTGAGTATTCTGGTAAAGCTGCTCTTAGCCAAGCCATTACTTGATCTGCTGGTAAAATCAAGGCTCTAGGGACCGAAAGTCCCAACTGACAGAGACTGATTAACTGATTGATTTTACCGCCATAGACGGCCGACGGCTCTTTTTCCAGCCATAGTTCTTTCATCAAAAACTCCCATCTCATATACGATTTTTTCTAAGCTTAGCCCAGTAGAGCAGACGATTGACTCCTAGATGCGTCCCTGCCCCTAGGATTAGAATGCCCAGCATCTGCTGCCAAGACAGAGGAATATAGAAAAGCAAGAAAATAATACAGCCAATCAAAGAATCAATCTGGTCTATCCAGATAAAGGTCCATTTCCAGCCATTTTCCGCCGTCTTGCCCTCTCTGATTTCCAAACGGCGCTTGATGAAGCTATTGGGCAGCTCAAACAAAACATAGGCCAGCCCCAAAAGAGCCCCAAACACCAGATTAAAAAGCAAGGTGTTTTCGTAGAAGGCGTAAACCAAGTGCAGTTTCTCTAGATTAGGAGTGCTCTTCAAGAGCACCCCCCATAAAATCTGGGCTAAAGAGCCCCAAACAATCATTCCTATGAAGCCTTTCCAGGTCTTGTTAGCTCCGAAAAGCCGCTTTCCATCTTTCAAAACCAAGCCGCCATCCATGGGTCGATAAGCTGCCTGCAGCAGTGAAGACTTGCAAAAGATCATATTCAAAACCCCAGCTAGAATGACTGGCATCAGGGTAATGTACAAGGCAAGAACAGTGCGCATATCTATTTCCTATTCTTTTTTATGAAAATTAGCCTGAAAAAATTAAGAGACTTCTCAAGCTTTTCTAGTTTTATTATACCATAAGTCGTAAAAGCCCTTACATAACCAACCACATACAAGTGTCTCATCTGATGACCCTTCAAAAGACTCTCGATTTTGCTTTTTTATATTTCTTCTTTTTTCCTCTAATATATGTAACGAACTTCAGCCTCTGCTGTCGAAAGATCCCTACCTTCAAGAAAAGAAGTTTTATCATCCTAGACATCAAAAAAGAGAGAATCTGTGATCTCTCTCAATGTTAACAGG
>NZ_KQ968978.1:58306-60535 GCF_001578725.1 Streptococcus sp. DD04 | reverse complement strand
CAAGGACAAAGATAAAATTATCAACGCTCTTGAACTCCCTTACTCAAATGCAAAACTGGAGGCTACTAACAACCTCATCAAGGTTATCAAGCGCAACGCTTTTGGATTTCGGAACTTTGACAACTTTAGAACTAGAATTCTCATCGCTTTGAATATCAAAAAGGAGAGGACATTTTTGGTCCTCTCCAGATGTTAGCTGACATCAACCCACTACAGTTGACAAAGAGCCTGTTAACATTTGTCACCCACTATAAGTGATAAAGAGCTATATGTCATCGATTCTTAGTATCTAGGATAATGGTCACCGGTCCATCATTCACCAGCTCCACCTGCATGTCTGCGCCAAAAATGCCCGTTCGGGTCGGAACTGCCTGCTGCAGGGCGAGATTGAAGGCATCATAAAAATTGCTAGCCATCTCTGGTGGTGCGGCCTTGATAAAGGCTGGCCGATTGCCCTTTCTCGTATCTGCGTGCAGGGTGAACTGGGAGATAGATAAAATCTCTCCACCAATATCTTGAATGGACAGGTTCATCTTTCCCTCAGCATCAGAAAAAATTCGCATATTGACAATCTTGCGGATAGCATAATCCATATCCTCCTGACTATCGTCAGGACCCACTCCGACTAAGAGCAGGAGTCCCTGTTCAATCCTGCTATGTAGCTGTTGGTCAATGCTGACCTGCGCACGTTTCACGCGCTGAATGACGATTTTCATATCTTTTCCTTTATTTAATAACTAACATCTACTCTATTATTCCCATACTTTAGCCATTGGTCCGCTTAACAGAATACACTTCCGGTACACTCTTAATCTTGTCCACCACTGTCGTCAACGTGGACAGATTGGCAATGCCAAAGGAAACATGGATATTGGCAAATTTCATATCCTTGGTCGGCTGAGCATTAACTGTTGAAATATTTTTGGTGGTATTAGACAGGACCTGCAGCACATCGTTGAGGAGTCCAGAACGATTGAGACCATAAATATCAATATGGGCCGTGTATTCTTTGGTCGTGTTGTTGTCTTCCCATTCCACCTCAATCAAGCGCTGCTCGTAATTTTCCTGAGCCTTGAGATTCATACAATCTTCTCGGTGAATAGCTACACCACGGCCTTTGGTAATGTAACCAACAATGTCGTCACCAGGCACGGGGTTACAGCATTTGGCAATCCGAATCAGGAGACCGGATGCCCCTTGAATCACTACACCGCCTTCATGCTTGACCTTGAGAGTGTCTTTTTTGTTTTCGACCTTGACCTCACCGCCCTTGACCAATTCCTCAGCTTCTGCTCTGGCCTTGGCCCTCTCTTCCTCACGGCGCTCTTTTTCCGTCAGACGGTTGAAAATGCTGATAGCACCAATCTCACCGAAGCCAATCGCTGCAAAAAGCGCATCTTCGGTCTTATAACTGGTCTTTTGCAGGACTTCCTCCATGTGCTTCTTGTCCATGTACTTATTCGCAACATAGCCCTGCTCCTGAAATTGAGCCTGCAAGAGCTCCCGCCCTTTGGAGATAGATAGTTCCTTATCTTGATTTTTAAAGAATTGACGGATTTTATTTCTGGCTTTGCTGGTCTTGACAATATTGAGCCAGTCACGGCTAGGCCCAAAGGAGTTCGCATTGGTGACAATTTCCACCTGATCCCCTGTTTTCAGCTTGGTATTCAGGGGCACCATGCGGCCGTTAACCTTGGCTCCTGTCGCCCTCTCCCCAACCTTGGTATGAATCTCATAAGCAAAGTCAATCGGACCAGAATCTTTGGGCAGACAGCGCACCTCGCCATTCGGCGTAAAGACATAAATCTCTTCTGTCAAATAGCTTTCCTTGACCGAATCGACAAATTCCTGAGCATCTCCCGACTGGTCTTGGAGCTCCATCAGTTCTTTGATCCAATTCATTCCGATGGCCGACTCTTTGCTGTTAACCTGACCTTTTATCCCTTTCTTATAAGCCCAATGGGCTGCGACCCCATACTCCGCCACTTCGTGCATTTCCTTGGTCCGAATCTGAAATTCAATTGGTCCTTTAGGCCCATAGACCGTCGTATGGATAGACTGATAGCCGTTAGCCTTACGATTGGCAATATAATCCTTGAAACGCCCCGGCATTGGTTTCCAGAGCTCATGGATATAGCCCAACATGGCGTAAACATCACTGTGAGTTTTCAAAATACAGCGAATGGCAATCAAATCATAGATCTCATCAAAACGCTTCTTCTTATCCTG
>NZ_KQ968978.1:56781-57794 GCF_001578725.1 Streptococcus sp. DD04 | reverse complement strand
TGGAATAAATATGCTTGGGACGGCCGTAAATCTTACCATGCAGATTGCGCTCACCTGCGTAGGTTTCGATCTTGTGGACAACTTCCTCCACCAGAGCTTCCCGCTCTCGCCGTTTTTCCTTCATCATGTGGGAAATTTTATAAAACTCCGTCGGATTAAGGTAAC
Source organism: Streptococcus sp. DD04 (assembly GCF_001578725.1). Taxonomy (NCBI): domain Bacteria; kingdom Bacillati; phylum Bacillota; class Bacilli; order Lactobacillales; family Streptococcaceae; genus Streptococcus; species Streptococcus sp. DD04. The sequence goes on along the minus strand of NZ_KQ968978.1, from coordinate 57,629 downwards.
GGAAGGATAAATCTTCCAGTTCCCATTTGACACTAGAAATCCCCAAACGATGAGCCAGAGGAGCATAGATTTCCATGGTTTCCCGCGAAATTCGCTCTTGCTTGTCTGGCCGTAAATGATGAAGGGTCCGCATATTATGCAGGCGGTCGGCTAGTTTGACCAAAATAACACGGATATCCTCAGACATGGCCATGAGCATTTTGCGATGATTTTCCGCCAACTGTTCCGCATGGGACTTATATTTCACCTTCCCCAGCTTGGTCACTCCGTCCACAATCACGCGCACATCATGCCCAAATTCCTGCTCCAAATCATCTAGTGTTGCCGAAGTGTCTTCAACCACATCGTGCAAAAAACCACAGGCAACCGAAACAGCATCCAGCTTAAGCTTAGCTAAAATGCCCGCCACCTGGATAGGATGCACAATGTAAGGTTCTTGCGACTGGCGAGTTTGCCCGCTATGGCGATCTATGGCATAGACCAATGCCTTTTGTACAAAAGCCACATCTTTTGCAGCTAAATATTTTCTTGTAAGGGAGACGACCTGATCCCCCGTTAAATTTATTTCTTTTGGCATGCGCATTCTCTCCGATTTCTTGCCTACTATTTTATCACTTTTACATCAATATGAAAACACAGAAAGTGCAGAGAATTTAAAAGGATGCTAAAAGACGCAAACAACCCGCCTCTAAAGCGGCGGGTTGTGATGAAGGCGATGGTTTATTTCGGTCTGAACCATATCCTTCAAAAATTCAAAATAGGCATAGATGAGATAACCGATGGATACCACACCTAAAATAGCTACTAATACTTCAAATAAGGTAGACAAAGACATGATAAACCTCCTC
>NZ_KQ968978.1:52940-56761 GCF_001578725.1 Streptococcus sp. DD04 | reverse complement strand
AGACATGATAAACCTCCTCTCCTTACCCAGTAAACATATGCATCCGTCTCCTCAGGCGGCTGATTTGTTTCCGTTTTTTCCCTTTCTAGCCTGCCTTAGGATTCACTTATATTATACCATTTATCAGCCGAATAAAACAGGAAAAATTAAGGAATTTGCACTATATTAAAAAGCAAACTAACATCATATCAGTCTACTTTTTCTCTTCTGGATTCAAATCATCGAAAGTGGTGCTGTTTTTGCTAATTGCTTCACTGATTGCTTTTTGACCCAAGCCGTTAATTGAGCTGTCCATTTGGTTGGATAGATTGAGCACAGCTGTCTTGTTTGTCATGGCCAAGATACCAATCTCCTCATCATACTTCTCTACAATATCTTTTCGACTTGCTTTTATCGGTGGTGCGCAGAAGGCTTTAATAGCTTCTCTTTCCAATGTTTTTTTAATTTCTCTTCGTGCTACTTCGGTAAAGGGGCTGCACAATGCATCTGAGACAACATCTGCTATACTCATTTATTTCCTCCTTCTTCCTCATCCAATTTCCTTCTCAGCTGGTAACTCTTTTCTAATTCGTCTTCCAGCTGCCTGCGATCTTTCCGATACTGATTTGTCAGTTTTTCATCTTTTTCTTCTATTTTTGCACATTGACGACGATATTCTCTATCCGTCTCACTCGCATAAGCATCTAACAGATTAATAAACTTACGACACTCTTCCTTATCCACGTAATCTTGTCGGCTAAAGTGATAAGTAGCCTCCTCAAACTCTTCATAAAGTCTAGTCAGATGACGCTTGTTATCTTCTAGTTTCCAATATGTTTCTTCTATTTCTTTCTTGGCAGCCTTATAATTATCCTCCAAGTCCCAGAGTTCTTCTTCTTGGTTTCTAATTTTAGCTTGAATTTCATCTATTTTGTCCATTGGCTAATATCTCCTGCCAAACTTTCGTCTGCTGCCACTGCCTGATCAATACCATTTCGGATACTACCCTCCAAGTCTGTAAACGCCGTCACAATAGTGGCCGATTTGTTTACCGCTTTATCAAAATGTCGCTGAGTCTTTCCTACAATGCTATCATAAGTTACTCCAGCTTCTGCATAGGCCTCCTGCACCTCATCATAGGTCAATTCTGTTACAAACCAAGGAATTTCCTTGCTTTTGTCATAGAGTTCTTCTGCATCTGTCATTGCTTTTTTCGCAACCGCCTCAATCTCGCTGTGCCCATTGCTGACAGCCTCTGTCAGAGCTGCCGCAACAGCCGTTGCCTGGACGCTATCCAAGAAAAACATCTCGTGACTATTAATACTACCATCTGATAAAAACTGACCGGTCAATTGCTTGAGGAGACCGTCTTTTACTCCCTGCAATTTCTTCAAGGTCTTATAATGCTTCTTTTCAAGCCCAGTCATCCTCTCTGGACTCTGCTTTTCCAAAATATCCTTGATTTGATTAATTTGATTCTTATCACCTGTAATATCCGAGTCAAGGCTGTGTCCGCCAGAATTATCAAGTATATACTCTTTGCCTAGATAGACACCTCCAAGTCTATCGGACCATATGTTAAGAGGATCTTTTTCTGTTGTAATACGAATGACTTGACCTGTAAAGTCCGCATATTTGTTCAGAATCTTCTCGCGAGCAGAATCCAACGGAATCAGATAGTCTATGGCTCTATCCTTCATTCGAATCACTCCCTCTACATAGAGAGGGGCTGAGTTATATACCACTGTACGCGGAGCGTTAAATTCCAAAGCTACCCTCTGAGCAATATTACCTCCTAAAGAATGCCCTGTTAAGGTGATATTGTCCCCATATTTCTGTCGGATTCTTTCGTAAAATTTAAAAGCTTCATCATAATGATAGCCGTAAGACATTAAAATAGTAGTAATATCTACCGTGACATCTGTTACAAAATCCGCATTAGGATTGGTTCCCGTGTAAGCAATAATAACCTCTCCACTATCCTTATCTAGGAAAGCTGTACCGCTGGTACCAGACAAACCGTCACGAAAATCATCTAGGTATTGGAGGTTAGGAGGGATAGACTTCAATTTATTAACTTCCCTAAGAAGTTTATTTTTAGCATTATCTTCAATATCAGACTGATGAACTCGAACATTTTCAAATTCATAAGTCAGATTAGAAGCATCTAAAGTTGGAATCCCACTATTGGCCATTATATACCCCCGCATTTGACACCGTTTCTCTAAAGTAATAGCCATCTTTATAATCTATTAAAATTGAGTAGTAGTAATAACCTTCATTTTGTAGAGAACTTCCAATCTCAAGTATGCTTTTCTCAGAATCTTTTTTATCAAAATAATTATTAACTATTTTATTTTCTGTAAGATAAGATATGCTAAAACCATTTGTTACACTGTTATACGATTTTTCTTTTAATCTAAAATTAGATAATTCAGCTTTGTTTATAGTTAACTTTTGAAATAAAAATCTGTCAAACTTCCATATTTTCCTAGCGGTCTCTTCCTCAGAAAAAGTAAACTTGTTATCCGCATAATGAACACTTACGACTACTTCTTCTTCGCTTTTTGGCGCATCATCAGTTGCTGGAATTTTAGCAAGGGTACCCACTATTGTATGCGATGTTGCATCACCCTTCAGCTTAATTTCCGTGATGAAATCATCGATTCCATCACTCTTCTTTTTAAAATAGACCTGCTCAATCTCAAACCCTTCCGGAAATTGCTTAAACAAGTCAAACAGATTCTCAGTCGGATAGACGCGACTGACCTCAGAAACCTTATTCTCAATCCATTCTCGACTGTTCTTGTTTTCTCCGCATCCTGCCAATCCCATCATTATCAGTCCTCCTAAAAGTAACATTGTGAGAAAAGTGCGTTTGTTCATGACCTTCTCCTTATTTATGATATTCAATAAAACAACTAACCTTAATTCCCTTATAGTATATCATAAAATTTCTACTTCCTTGCTACCCTATATAATATTGAGGTTTGATATAATAAAGTGGGCTCAGGGATCGTCTAGGTATTGGAGGTTAGGAGGGAGTTTTTTCTTAGTGTACTTTTCTACATATTGAAGCACATTATTGTCAGTTGCTCCCTGATTAACTCTCATATTTTCAAATTCATAAGTCAGATTAGAAGCATCCAAGGTTAGCACATTACTATTTGGCATCTATCTTCTCCATACTCTTAATTTTTCCTGCTATAAGTTCTGAATGAGAGATATTTTCTCCGTCAAAAACAATAGGATATCCGTATTCATAGCCAATAGTTGCAGAGCGATCTGCACTAATATAAAGATCTAGCGACTCGCTTGGTTGTAAATGGAAGTAGTCCTGAATAATTTTACTCTTTACATTTTTATAAGCAATGGAAGCCTCACCAGTCTCCCAATTATAGTACGTTTTCTTGAGTTCTAATCGAGACAGAACTGTTTTATTTAGTTTTAACTGTTGAAATAAAAACCCATCATAAAACAAATCATCTTTAGAAACTTCTGGATTCGAAAATTCCAGCCCTTTTTCAGTGTATATAATACTGCTTTCTAAAAGCACTTTTTCTTCATAAGGATTACCTCGAGTTTCTATCCTTTTAAAATTACCAGTTATTTCTTGTGTTTCTGCATTTCCAATGAGCTCAATCTTCTGATAACGAGAATATTCCTTCGTCTCATCATAAGTGTCAATACTTCTTATCTCAAACCCTTCCGGAAATTGCTTAAATAAATCAAATAGATTCTCAGTCAGATAGACACGGCTCACCTCAGAAACCTTGTTTTCGATCCATTCTCGGCTGTTCTTATTTTCTCCGCATCCTACCAATCCCATCATTATCAGTCCT
>NZ_KQ968978.1:42016-52891 GCF_001578725.1 Streptococcus sp. DD04 | reverse complement strand
CAGTCCTCCTATAAGCAACATTGTAAGAAAAGTGCGTTTGTTCATGACCTTCTCCTTATTTATGATATTCAATAAAACAACTAACTTTAATTCCCTTATAGTATATCATAAAATTCCTACTTCCAGACCAGCCCATACAGTACCGAGAACAGTAGCAATCAAATAGGTATGAGAAGCGTCTCAGAATTCAAGATTAAGGGGCCAGATTCTTAAAATCACTTCTTTCTGCAATAAACATTAAATTGCGTAATAAGATTTATCAATTGATGAAAGCGCTTCGATGTAGTATAATGGAAATCCGACATTCATTTTTAAAAAGGAGTTATTATGTCAAAATCATCTCTTCAAAAAGCCCTTGTGCTTTTGAGCACAGCGGCTCTTGCGGCAGCTGTAAATGCTGTTCAGGCTGATGAGAATACTCCAGCAGTCACTACTAATCCTGCTCCAGTAGAAAGCAGCGCAGCAGAGGCAAAACCAACGACTGCTGCAAGTCCTACTGAGACTACTGCGACACCAGAGAGCACGGAGCCTAGCTCTGCTATTTCCCCAGAAAATACCAGTGGAAACGCTGATGCTTTGATGGCCATGGCTCGCAACGTCGCAGCTACTGAGGACACTAAGCCCGTGGAGGGACAGACTGTCGATGTTCGTATCCTAGCAACGACCGACCTCCATACCAATCTGGTCAACTACGACTACTATCAGGACAAGCCGGTGGAAACTTTGGGACTGGCTAAGACAGCCGTGCTAATCGAGAAGGCCAAGAAAGAAAATCCAAACGTCCTATTAGTGGACAATGGCGACACCATCCAAGGAACGCCGCTTGGAACCTATAAGGCAATTGTAGAGCCTGTGGAGAAGGGCGAGCAGCACCCTATGTACGCTGCCCTGCAGGCTCTGGGCTTTGAAGCTGGTACGCTAGGAAACCATGAGTTCAACTATGGTCTGGACTATCTGAACCGTGTGATTAAGACAGCTGGTATGCCACTTGTCAATGCCAATGTGCTGGATCCAGCAACTGGTAAATTCATCTATCAACCTTACAAAATCATCGAAAAGACCTTTACGGATACTCAAGGCCGCTTGACGACTGTCAAGATCGGTGTGACTGGGATTGTTCCGCCACAGATCCTCAACTGGGATAAAGCGAACCTAGAAGGAAAAGTGGTCGTTCGTGACTCTGTTGAGGCTATTCGAGACATCATCCCTGAGATGCGCAAGGCAGGTGCAGACATCACTTTGGTACTTTCTCACTCTGGTATCGGAGATGATAAGTATGAAAAAGGCGAGGAAAATGAAGGCTATCAAATCGCTAGCCTGCCAGGTGTAGATGCTGTTGTAACAGGCCACTCCCATGCTGAATTTCCAAGCGGAAACGGAAGCGGCTTCTATGAAAAATACCCTGGTGTAGATGGTATCAACGGCAAAATCAATGGCACTCCAGTGACCATGGCTGGGCAATACGGCGACCATCTGGGCGTCATTGACCTCAAAATGACCTATACCGACGGTAAATGGAAGGTCACTGACAGCAAAGGCTCCATCCGCAAGGTGGATACCAAGTCTAATGAAGCAGATCAGCGCGTCGTTGACATTGCCAAAGAATCCCACCAAGGTACTATCAACTACGTCCGCCAGCAAGTCGGCACTACGACTGCACCGATTACCAGCTACTTCGCTCTGGTCAAAGACGATCCATCCGTGCAAATCGTCAACAATGCTCAGCTTTGGTATGCTAAGCAAGAGCTGGCTGGCACGCCTGAAGCCAACCTTCCTATTCTGTCTGCAGCAGCGCCTTTCAAGGCGGGAACCCGTGGGGATGCAACGGCTTACACAGACATTCCAGCTGGCCCTATTGCCATCAAGAATGTAGACGACCTCTATCTCTACGACAATGTCACAGCTATCCTCAAGGTCAACGGTGCCCAGCTCAAAGAATGGTTGGAAATGTCAGCTGGCCAGTTCAATACCATTGACCCTAACAATAGCCAACCGCAAAATCTGGTCAATACTGACTACCGGACTTATAACTTTGATGTTATCGACGGTGTTACCTATGAGTTTGACATTACCCAGCCGAAAAAATACGACCGCGAAGGCAAAGTCGTTAACGAAAATGCCAGTCGGGTTCGCAATTTGAAGTATCAAGGCAAGGAGATTGACCCTAAGCAAGAATTTATCGTCGTGACCAATAACTATCGAGCTAACGGTAAGTTCCCAGGTGTTCGAGAAGCCAGCCTCAACCGTCTGCTCAATCTGGAAAACCGTCAGGCCATCATCAACTATATCTTGGCTGTTAAAAACATCAATCCAAGTGCCGATAAAAACTGGCATTTCGCTGATACCATTAAGGGGCTGGACCTGCGCTTCCTGACAGCTGATAAAGCCAAGAACTTGATTGGTACAGACGGAGACATCGTCTATCTAGCGGCATCAGCTCAAGAAGGATTCGGCGAATACAAATTTGTTTATGTCGCACCGAAGACTGAACCAGTGCCAATTGAGCAGCCAAGCCGTCCGACTATCGCAGTCGAAGCAGCCAACCTGCAGCATAGCAGAGTAGACTTCCCTGTCTTGACCGCTACCCCTAACACAAACAAGCAAATTTCCCACAGACAAGCAGGAGCAGAAAGTCTCCCAGCGACTGGAGAAAAGACGTCCTCACTCGGACTCTTAGGACTTGTCATGACCGGACTTGCAGGAATCTTCGCCCTAAAAAAACGGGAAAGATAATAATAATTAAAAAATCAGCAGCCAAAACGGCTGCTGATTTTATTTTTTAAAGACTGTCATTGCTCAATTCCAACAAAACACTGACTGCCGTCAAGGCATAAAGCGGAGCTGTTTCAGCCCGCAGGATACGTGGACCTAGACCAGCCGATACAGCCCCTGCTTGGCGAAAGACTGCTATTTCATCTGGCGATAGACCGCCCTCCGGTCCGAAGATAAAGAGCACTTTTGCTCCGGCTTCCAAGCCTGAAAGATCTCGGACTAGTGCTGCAGTTTCTCCTTCTTTGGCTGATTCTTCATAGGCCACGATGATGCGGTCAAAGACTGCCAAGGCCGCCAGAAAGGCTGCCTTTTTATCAAAGAGTCGAACCTCAGGAATCAGATTGCGTTTGCTCTGCTCTGCTGCTCCTTGAGCAATTTTCTCTAGCTTTTCACTCTTTTTGGCTAGCTTTTTGCCATCCCATTTGGCCACCGACCAGTCCGCTGGAAAGGCCCAGAGAGCATTGGCTCCTAGCTCCGTTGCCTTCTGAGTGATAAACTCTAACTTATCACCCTTGGGAAAACCTGAAGCAATGGTCACTTGGACCGGTAACTCAGTATTATCTGCTAGCTCCTCCAAGATTTCCAAACTCTGCTGAGCTGGATCCAGCACCCGCGCCAGCCGTTTCACTCCATCATCAAAGACCAGCGTGACTTGCTCGCCCTCCTTGAGCCGCATGACCGAAAACATGTGTTTAGCTGTGTCCTTGTCCGTGATGACCAGAGGAGACTGAGCTTTTCCTTTTATAAAATACTGCTGCATCTAACCACCTATCACGCCTGAAATGTCCTGCGTTTTCTTAAAGACACAGGCATTCCATTCGCCCTGAATCATATGCGTTTCCAGGAAAAATCCTGCTGCTTCCGCTGACTCGCGCACCATTTCCCACTTCTCAGAAATAATCCCACTCATAATCAGATAGCCCTCATCCTTGACCAGACGGTAGGCATCCTCTGTCAGACGGATGAGAATATCGGCCAAAATGTTGGCAACGATAACATCCGCCTCGATTTCTACGCCTCGGAGAAGATCACCCGGCGCCACATGGATATTTTCCATACCTGGATTGAGCTCAATATTCTCCTGCGCCACGCGCACCGCCACCTCGTCTAAATCATAAGCGTAGATGTCCTTAGCGCCCAAGAGAGAGCCGGCAATGGAGAGGACACCACTGCCTGTGCCTACATCCAGCACAGTTTCTCCGCCCCGCAAGACCTGCTCCAGCGCAAAAAGGCTCATCTTGGTCGTCGGGTGAGTGCCCGTACCGAAGGCCATGCCAGGGTCCAGCTTGATGATCTTCTCACCAGCTGTCGCCTCATACTCCGTCCAGGACGGTACAATGGTCAAGTCATGGGTGATACGAGCCGGCTCAAAGTATTTCTTCCAATTGTCCGCCCAGTCTTCCTCGGCTAGTTCCTGCCGAGTCAACTCAATGTCTCCCGTCTCCAAGCCGAAGCCATCCAGCTCAGCCAATCGCTCATTGGCCTGGGCTACAATGACCTCTATATCTACCGAATTTGGGTAGTAGCCCGTAATCTTGACCCGTTCGCTCTGCTCAACCTCTGGAAAAAGCTCACCGTACTGGTCAACCTGCCCCAGATAATCTGCACTGTCATCAATGGCCACGCCCTGACTGCCCAGCTCAATCAGAATATTAGAGGCCGCTTCCTCCGCCTCACGCTTCACTTCAATCGTTAATTCCTGCCAAGTGTCCATGTTACTATTACTCCTTGTCATATTCTAATCCAACTTCTTGAAATATGTATAAACGTAATACTTCTTGACATAATTCAAGAAGTTCATACATTTCATTAAAATCTGTTACTAGATTTTTATATTTTGATTTCTCGTCTCCATGGGTATAGTAGTTACGACTATCATACAACTTTTCAACAATACTCGAGATGGAATCCTCAGAAAACTTGCTGTTCTCTATTTTACCTAAAGCATTTGTAAATAAATCTAGCAATTTCTTTCTTAAGTCATTATCTTGTCTTTGATATTTCAACCTATTTCTAAAGATTTTTTTAAAACACTCATCAACATTGTTATTAATAAAATCAAACACTCTTTGTTTATTTATATCTTCTTCTTTAGAAATATCAACTCGTTGTTCACCTCGAAAATTCCTAGCATAGACTTCTAAGTTACGGATAGAATCGATAAAACTATCTTCAAGATAGGGAGCCCCATGCAAATTAGATGTAAAACTTCGAACAATAAATTCCAACCGTTCACTTTTATCAAACCAATTATTTATAATAGCTTCAAAATTGCAACCCAGTTTAGCCAATGAAATCCTGTGTAGTTCATGCTTGTCCCATTTAGTATTTTTTCTTGAATGTTGTACAAAATATTTCCCCTTAATTATAGGCCAGTTGTTATCCTGACGTTTTTCGCACAAAAATTCAATGGTTAGAAAAGACAGAGGTTTTTCAGACAACATTTCAACTAATTCCTTAATCCGTATTGAAGTCTCATAACATTTCTGCAAAGAGACCTTTTCATTTTTAGAAGAGGATAGACGAATTTTATAAAATTGTTCTAAGCTTAATGCGTCATATGAAAAAGTATAGCTAGCTACATCTTCAAATTTTAAATTCTCTGATTTTATCAAAATTTCCGTAGATTGATATTTATCAATATTTACAGCAATATTAAAATTTCGTTGTTTGAAATCACGTTCCGCACTTATAATTGATTTTCCAATCCAATCTTCTAAATGATCAAAAGAGAATTGGTAATACTGGACTTTAGTATCTTCCAATTCGTCAATCAATTCAACTATCAACTCTTTGAAATTTTTCTTATTTGGAAGCCATTGATAATTTATCTCAAAAATTTTAAAATTTTTAATTCTATACTTCCTTATTGGAAAGCCTGGAGCATTTTCTGTTCCAAACGGACTACCATAAGATTCCAAAATTAATAGATTACCTGAGGAATCAAATCCATATATTTGATCAACAGGATTACCAAAATTAATAGATATAGCCTCATCATTTGGAAATTCCCCGAAAATTTCTAATACAATCTCATTAGGTGAGTATGTCAAAATACCACTATTTGCTTCAGAGCTAACTACCTTTGATTTATTATCAGAAAAATATCCTTTGATTTCAAAGTCTTTATCCCATGAATATGATTTATATGTTAATTTACTCATATCTTTTAGAACCTATTTACCCTCCAAATAATCGCTCAACCTGTCCTGCAACTGCGGAATAACCTTTTCATCTGCTAAGAATTGGCTCACATCCATCATCTGATAAGCTTGACCCTCATCGCCAAAGACGATACTGGCAAAATCTTCCTGAGTGATAGTTCCCACCATAAAAATAGAGGTTTTGTCTGGATCAAGCATTCCTGGATATGCCTTAACCCAGACAATAGCCGTTTTTTCAAGTTTCAAACCAAGCTCTTCAAAAACCTCTCGTTGGACGCATTCAAAAGGAGTCTCCTCTTCCTCGTGGCCACCGCCCGGCAGCTCCCACATATTAGGGTATGGAATGGTTGAAATATCGTCTCGCAAGATGGTCAGCAACTTGTCATCACAGAGCAAGGCAATCTTGCAGCCAGAAAACTCCTTCTGTTTGTGCAGCAGATCTAGTCCTTCTGCATCTTCCATAAGCGCCTCCTAATACCTCGGATAAGGATAAAAGGTCTTCTCAGTCAAGTCAGCTCTGCCATTTTCAAAAGCCTCAGCATTCCAAGCCATCTCAAACTCTGCTGCCTCTGGATCTGCTAAGAAGTCCATGAGCGCATCAAGACCAGACTCAGCTGTTTGGGTTAGAAAATCCACGAAATAAGCCAGAAACTCTCGCGACAAGCCCTTCTTAGGCTCATAGGGAAGAACTGCCAGATAATCGTCCTCCTCAAAGTGAGACTTGGCCGGATTGTAGAAAAGCACAGCCTCCTCAAAGTAAATATCTTCAGCCGATGCATTGCCCTCAGCATCAACAGTTTCAACCCCGCCTGGATTTTGCACCTCAAGGAGAAAGGCTACTTCCACCGCGTGATTCTTCTTATCCCAGTTTATCTCATAGTCAAAAGGAAAGCTCTTCCCCATTTCCTCGTCCAATATCTCCAAAAAACCGTACTTAGCCATGATTTCCTCTTTTCATTGTGATAAAATATTACTATCTACAATAGTAACACAAAACGCTAAGAAAAACACTTGCAGAAAGGAAATCTTATGCCAGAAAACCTAGCCCTGCGCATGCGGCCTACCGACATTGATCAAATCATCGGACAGCAGCATCTGGTCGGACCCGGGAAAATTATCCGCCGTATGGTTGAAGCCAACCGGCTGTCCTCGATGATTCTCTACGGGCCACCCGGCATCGGCAAGACCTCCATCGCCTCGGCTATTGCCGGCACAACCAAGTTCGCCTTTCGGACCTTTAACGCCACCGTAGATAGCAAGAAGCGCCTGCAGGAGATTGCTGAAGAAGCGAAATTTTCCGGCGGACTGGTGCTCCTGCTAGACGAGATTCACCGCTTGGATAAAACAAAACAAGACTTCCTGCTGCCGCTATTAGAAAGCGGTCTGGTCATCATGATTGGAGCGACGACAGAAAATCCTTTCTTTTCTGTCACCCCTGCCATCCGAAGCCGGGTTCAGATATTTGAGCTTGAGCCCCTAAGCAACGACGACATCCGAACAGCCATTCAGCTAGCCTTGAGTGATAAGAAACGAGGATTTGATTTTCCAGTGGAGCTAGACGATGATGCTCTAGACTTTATTGCCATCTCTACCAACGGAGACCTGCGCTCTGCCTATAACTCGCTGGATCTAGCCGTACTCTCTACCCCAGAAGATGGCAAGGGCATTCGCCACATCACGCTCGATGTGATGGAAAACAGCCTGCAAAAGAGCTACATTACCATGGATAAGGACGGGGACGGCCACTATGATGTCCTCTCTGCCTTGCAGAAGTCCATCCGTGGCTCCGATGTCAATGCCAGCCTTCACTATGCAGCCCGACTCATTGAAGCCGGAGACTTGCCTAGCCTAGCTCGCCGCCTGATCGTTATCGCTTATGAAGATATTGGCCTGGCAAATCCAGACGCTCAAGTTCATACCGTCACAGCTCTGGAGGCGGCCCAGCGAATTGGCTTTCCTGAAGCCCGGATCCTCATTGCCAATATTGTCATCGATCTGGCCCTATCTCCCAAGTCCAACTCAGCCTATCTGGCTATGGACAAGGCCTTGGCTGACCTACGGAAGAATGGAAATCTGTCTATCCCCCGCCACCTGCGCGACGGACACTATAGCGGTAGCAAGGAGTTAGGTAACGCTCAGGACTATCTCTACCCTCACTCCTATCCCGGCAATTGGGTCAAACAAGACTATCTGCCAGATAAAATAAAAGACGCGGATTATTTCACCCCAAATGAAAATGGAAAATATGAGCGAGCCCTTGGTATGACCAAGGATAAAATTGATTACTTAAAAAAATGATGGCATCGTTTGCAAAAAATCATATTTTTCTCTTGAATTTTTCAAAATTTATGGTATCATAATTATAGAAACGCTGTGGTGTACGACTTCACACTTAAGTGTTGACCGACTATTTTTTGTATTACTAGGGAAACAAAAGACTTCTAACAGCGTGCAGGCCGTGTCACGCGGAAGCAGCTTCAGTTAGAGCGAGTTGCCCACCTGCTTAATTGCGCGGGTTCAATACAAATCGTGAAGGTCCGGCACCAATACAGCTTTTTCTGTTGCCTCCTTAGCTCAGTTGGTAGAGCAGTAGACTCTTAATCTATGGGTCGCAGGTTCGAGCCCTGCAGGGGGCATAATAATTTTTGTACAAAAAGCCTATCATATAGGCTTTTTTCGTTGCTCTAATACGAAGTTGCCCCACTTTTTGCCCCACTTTTTATCTTTTGTATTTTAGCGATCGAATCCGATCAAATTCTGCATCAATCTTTTCTTCCAATGTATGGCCATAAACCTCTATCAACATTGTTATATCTTTATGACCTAATACTTTTGCGATCACTCCTAAATCAATCCCACAGTGCCATAAATAACTCCCGTATGTGTGACGTGCGCCTTTTGTTGTGATTAAAGGCTCAATCTCCAAATCCTCTAACATTTCTCTTAAATACTTATTGACCGTATCTGTCAACGGAACTCCATATTTATACGAAAAATGCTGAAAAACTAAGCGCTCAGGATTATTTAATCCAAGTTCTTTATTAACTCTCTCTTGTAAAGCAATCAACTCACGCAAAAGCTCCATATCTTCTCTCTTAAGTGGCACATGACGTATAGAAGTCTTATTTTTTGGCGGAACAAATTTTCTTAACAAGGTATTATATCGCCTATAAGTATAAATACGATTATTCTCAAAGTCTACCTCATCTGAAGTTAAAGCCATCAATTCACCAAACCGCATTCCTGTCACAAATAAAAAATACAAAATAAAAGGTACAATCGATTTAAAATAGTCAAACCGTCTTCTTAATTCCACTAAAACTAAAAAATATTCCTCTTCGCTATGCAAGTATTTTTCATCCGTTTCCTGCTCTTTCATTCCTGGATATAATTCTACATCTTTTGTAAAATCATCAACCATCAACTTATCCCCAATAGCCATTCTCAACGCAGCTTTAACACCATTATGAAAACGCCGTAAAACATCCCTGCCAACTCGTTCACCATAGTTATTTAAAGCTCGTTGATAATCACTTCCTCGTATTGAAGAAATCTTTTCATTCCCAAATAATTCAAGAATAATCTTTTTCCTAGCTACATATTTTTGTTTAGTTAACTCACTTTTATTACTCGGAAGAATTTTTAACTCTAACCATTCCTGATACAACGACACCAAAGTCATATCCTTGCTCAGCCTTCCACCCAAACGTATTTTCTGAGCTATTTTTTCCGCTTCAACAATGGCCTCTTTCTTTGTTTTGAAACTACTTCCATGAGCGACCGTTTGACCTTTTTCCCTTACCTCATACGACCAAAGTCCTGAAGTTCCTCTTCTTCGATAACGAATATTAGCCATTAGATCTGTACTCCTAAAATTTCAGCTACAATTGTTTTAGGTACGATCATTAAACGTTTCCTATCATAAAATGAAAACCCCCTTTCCACTAGTAATTCTCTTGATTCCTTGATAATTCTCTGAGCAGTCGCTTTATTATAGCCCATACTCATCAACTCTTTGTCAGAGATAATATTTCCATTCTCCATTTCTATTTCCTTTCTAAATCCGAACATTAAGTAAACCAGGTTTCCAGTTAATTGATTAAAAATCCGAACGATTTTTTGACTGCAGAACCTATATAAGCATTCAGGAGACGAACATTCTATAAAAAAAGAAGCAAGCAAGCACCTATGCTCGCCTGCTCTCTTTTAGTTAATTATTCTTACGTTTCTTTGTATAGCCATAACCAGCAGCATAACTTACAACTGAAGCAGCTTACTTTTACGAATACCTACCAAACTTAATCCAGCAAGTAAAGCTCCTCCTACCACTGCAAGTACACTGCCTTTTTCACCTGTTGAAGGAAGGACAGAAGCTTGTGCGACTGGAGTTTTTGGTGCAGGTGCTTCTGGAGTTGGTGTTGTCGTCATCTTGTAATAGTGTACGTCAACTTCCACTGGTTTTGGTGCTTCTGGAGCATCAGGAGCTGTTACGGTAACTTTTTCAACCGCTACAGTAGGTGGAACTGGTTTGTCACCAGCTTTAGGAGCTCCAACGGTTGCTTTCTTCACCGCTACAGTGATTGGTTTTGGTGCTTGAGGTGCTTCTGGAACTGCCACATCTGTTTTAGTAACCTCCAAGTTTGGTTTCTTAGGCTCTTTTGGCACTTCAGAGGCCACACCAAAGATACCTGCTACAATGGATGTATTGATGTAACCTGGTAAATAATGACTACCGCTGAAGGTCACTTTTCGAGCCGTATCAAAGTTGAACTGTACACCATTTGAATCAATGACCCCACCTGAGGCTTGAGAGACATCTCCAGCGCCAGCTGAATAGCTGTTGCCTGCTTGGTTAATATTTCGACCTTTTACCAATTTAGAGCCGTCAAGCCCATTGAGTGTCACGGTTTGATTATTATCAATATCATTAAAGGTAACC
>NZ_KQ968978.1:31068-40827 GCF_001578725.1 Streptococcus sp. DD04 | reverse complement strand
AATATGTTCCTGTTTTGAATTTACGGATTGAGAAAATTTGTTTTGTTTCTTGATTCATGTGAATCTCCTTCATTTTTTTATCTAGTTTAATGACTTTTCGGTCATCAGTAGTTTTTTATTAAGCTTGTTTTTTACGGAAAACGTATCCTGCAACAGTTGATAGTGCTACACCAAGGAATGACAAGAGAGACTGCGCTTCCCCAGTATGTGGCAAGGTGGCTTTTTTACCGTCTGCCTTTGTGACTGAAATCGTTTTATCTGCATTCGTAACAGCCCCTACAGCTTCAGGAGTGACTAAAGAACCGTCACTTAGCTTTACTAGACCATTTTCAGTGCTGACAATTTTAACGCCTGTGTTGGTTTGAACGGGTGCTTCTGACGAAACATTTTGAACGACTTGACCAGTCACGCTGGAAGTTGTGCCAACTTGTGATTCCCTAACCTGGTTCGCTTGGTCTGTTGTTCGAGTCTCCTCTTTGAGTTTATTGTCTATATCGTCCTTTTCTTGTGGAGCGGGTTTAGGCAATTCTTTATCCTTCTCAGGATTCACTGGCTGGCTCGGTTCTGTTGCCTTACCTTCCTCCTTCGGCTTTTCAACATCACTCGGCTGAGCATCTGGTTTTTTGTTTTCACCAATAACACCATCTTTGGTAGATGGCTCAGCTGGAGCAGGTTTCGTTGTTTCTTTTCCAATCACAACTCCTGCATCTCCCCCTTTATCTGGAGCTTCTACACTTGTTCCTGGCTCACTAGAGCCAATTGTTACTCCATCTGCAGATACGTTTCCTGCAAACATCACAATCGAAGTTGCTACAACAGTAGCTAAACCAATGACTTGTTCTTTTTTCATTTCCATTTTCCTTTACATTTTTATTTACGACCAATAACATAGGTCAATTTCTTAGCACTTTCTGAATCAAACACACGATAAGTAACTACACCTAATCCAGAAACATTGCTTTCCGAAATTAAAACTGATCCATCTGCAGCTACATCTTCTACAAATGAAACATGACCATATGTAAAATCTGCTCCTGCTTGCCCTGGATAGAAACTAACTGCTGCATGTTTGGTTGGAGTATTCGTCACCTCATATCCTGATTGACTTTTCCAATCTCCACCATTCCCCATATACGGAGAGAATGATACACCAAACTCTTTTGCTCGATTATATACAAACCAAGTACACTGTCCATACGGATAAGAACTGGCAATAAAACCTGAAGTATTCATAGGTTTGTCCAATGTAAAACCTGCAGGAATTTCACTAGAAATTTGACCTGAAGCAACTTGAGCATTGCCTTTTACTTTACCCTTCTTCTTTTTACTGCTTTTCTTGCCCTGGTTTGAAATCGTACCTTTAAATACTTCCTGCCATTTTTTGGCATTCTTCTTTAAAGTTTCGGCTTTTGTCTGTCCATCCGATAAAGAAACCCCTTCGTAATGTTCTGACCAATACAAAGCTGCTTCCTCAGGACTCTTTGCGGTTTTTAAATAATCCTTAACCTTTTTCCAGTTGCCATTTAGCTCTTTACTCATTAAATCCAGTTCCACATCTGGATCTAATTTTCTCTCTCTAGCCAATGCCCAACGATTTCCGTTGACTTGATTAGACCAGCCAGACCACTGGAAATAGCCAGCGACACCTCCCCCTGTATTGATTGCTTCAGGATCAAATCCTGACTCTCGCTCAGCAACAGCTAATACTCCAGTCGCTCCTTCTAAAGTAGATTCTTCCTTCCCCATGAGCCAATTTAATATCTTAATGACATCCTTAGCCCTTTCTTCAGAAATATCTGTTTTAGAAGCAACTTCTTTAGCCGTTAAACTTGTTCCAACTCCAGTCGTTCCTTCACTTCCACCGCCTCCAGCAGAAGAAAATAAAAGAAACGACATCATGACTAGCGGCAGCATCACCCCCATCAATGGCATCAACAGCCATTTCTTTTTCATCTTCTACCTCCTAAAGCGATTCCGAAATTTTACTTCTGGCACAAATAGATTCTCTCTATCTGTCTTTATCTCAGGTTCTGAAAACGGAGAGTCCTCCACTTTTGATGGTGGTCTTACAATCGGTTTTCTCACTTCTGGAATTGATTTTGGCTCTGAAATCTCACGTGGCTCTTCAATTGGTCGTTTGACCTCTTGTTTAGGCGGACTGCTCTCTGATTTTTTACGTGTCTTATCTAAACGTTCTTCAACTTCCTCTGGCTCAACAGCTGGTGGTCTCACCTGTGGAGGAGAAGGTTCCTCTTTCATCATTTCTGGCTCTGACTGATAAGGCGAAAATGGCCGAGGCGCTGGATTGCGTTGTTCATTTTCCAATAGTTCTTCCACTCTTTCTACCTCATGTTCTGACTGAGGTGAAATAGGGGGCAAATTTGGTCTCTCAACAACTGGTTTCGGTGCCAAATCTTCCTCTTCTAAACGAGGGGGAATTTTGTTCCGTAGTCCAGGTACTTCTTCCTCTCGAAACGGCTGATCTGTCTCAAAATCTGGACGTTGAATTGGTTTTGGAACCATTTCAATACTTTCATCTGGCGAAACACCCCCTTCAGGGTTTCCTGCCCCAAAATCCGAAACAGGAGCTGGAGTAGGTGTGGGAACTTGAGTAGAAGGCCGACTCTTGTTTTTGAGCCAGTTCTTCCAATTCCCTTTTTGCATCCAACTCATCCTAGTTGCTTTGCCCTCTTCACCTTCATACTCCAGCTCATTTACTGATCCCTGCGTATTTAATCGTGGCAACTTATGAACCCAATCTTGAGCTACAGAAGTCACCCTATTCGCTGTGAGAATGCTGATAAGCCAGTCCCTCTTCTTCCAGAGAATAAAGAGGACAAGAGCTTTTAAAATCGTCCCTAAAATCAAATTGCCAGCTACAGCCTGAGTCAAAATCTCCCCTAGTTTATTGTAAAAATACAAAAACAAGACCGAGATAATAGACATAGAACCACTCAAACCCAGAGAGATTAACATTTTTTTATAAATATTAAAAAGAATGTTTTCAAACGTTGGAATCAACGACAATAGAATGGCTATTGGTGATAAGAAGACAATCAAAATAAACATTAACCTCATGACAAAAGCAAAGATGGCAAAACCATCAATCACCACTCCCATGACAAAAGATTCTATTACAGAGATAAAAGCATAAGTGAACTTCATACCCCAAGAATCTTTTAATGCATAGACTTTTGGTTTTTTCCTATCACCCGCAATCTTATCAATTTTTTGATCACCAATTTTAAAATCATCATCTCCATCATTGTAGAAAACCAAGCGTTTCAATTCCTCATCTTTGAGAATAATCTTTCCGCTTTTATCTTCACCATTCATATGGCTGTAAGGTGTCCAAATAGCTTTTAAAAAATATTGATCCAAAACAGCTGTCTGGTCTGAATGAATACCAGATAAACTCCCTGTGACCTTATTTGAAAGCTCATTTGTTACCGTCTCCACCGTATCATATAGAATTTCTGCCACATAGCCACTTTTACCTTGAATTGTGGTCTGAGTAAACAAGGCGCCACTAAACGCAAAAACTGCTAACAATTTCAACAGCGTTTTTACAAAAGAACCATTCCTGACAAAATACACATAAACTGCATAAGTTGCCATCATTATCCCTACAGGCATAAGCAAGCTATTCTTTAAATTCCCAAAGACTTGAGCCATTTCTCCAATTACAGTTCGAATTAAATCAGAAAGATTGCCAAGACCATTTGCAGCAGACAAAATTTCATAAATTCCTGCAAAAATTTTGAACTCAAACTTAGTAATCCAGAAAACAGCTTGAACAAATTTGTTGATTAGATAGAGTGTTTCTGAACCCAAACCCAAAAGATCATCACCAAACCAGACTTTACTAGTGAATTGATCCAAATGTTCTTTGACGCTCTTGTAATCTAAGCCAGTCAAGGTTTGTTGAGCTTCTTCATCCGCTAAAACGAAAAGACTAGTCCCCAGAACTACTAATCCCAGAAAACCAAGTAACCAAAACACTTTTCTTTTGTTAAACTTTTCATATAGTTTAATGTTTCCTCACCCCCTCTACAAAACAGCTTTAAGATCAGATTTTACAGTGTCAAACAGTTTCGTAATTTCAGGAAAAAGACCATCTACCGTGATGCGTTCTTTTCTACCAAACGTATCATAGTAGATACACTGACCCATTGTCATATTTCCAATCCATTCTCTAGTGGACTTAGTTACTGGAATTTTAAGATATTTCAGAACCTCTTCAATCTCATTCTTCTCCAGGAAGGCAAATACTGTACCAAAGCCAGTCGTATCATCTTCAGACTGAATATCATTGACAGACTGAGTAATGAATACAAGAAAGTTATTCTCTGAACGTCCAACACGTTTCATCATCTTGAGAATCTTCTTCCCTACTGAAGTCGAATTAAAGAACCAGGCTTCATCAAAGAACTCAATCGTTTCCTGATGCGGATTTTGCTTTCCAAATTTTGTACAAAAGTAACCCAAGGCATACATAACCGATAGACTCTTTCGCTCATCCTGAGTCAGCTCCAGATTGCTTGATGCTTCATTTGGAAGATTAAGACCTGTAATCTCCAAAATTGTGACCTTAGCATCTGTATCAATTCCCTCGTTTTTCCCATCTGAGAAACAAAGGGAAAGAATGGACTGCTCCACTGCAGAAATCAAAAACTCTCCTGCATCACGAATCGTCTCATTTTCATGTTCTTTGAGATCTTCAAAAACTTGAATCATCCCAACTTGCTGACCATCTTCCCTTAGAGCCAGGTATTTATCAAGCAATTTCAAATAAGCTGTTCGAATTTTAAGAGTATTCTCTTTACCTAACAAGGTATCAATCATACTATCCGCCAAGTCACGTGCCTCTCGACCTTTCAAGAATACCAATGGATCTAAGACCCCATAATTCTTTGGATCATTCGCATCCAACGTTACAAAGTCGATCGACTGGATATACTCTTGAATTTCTGGATAAATACCTTTCTCTTCATACTCTTTCAATACTGCTTGATATTGCCTTCGCATTTCTGCTTTCGGATCAATATACAAAGTTTTAGTTTTCAATAACGTATGATAAGTAAATAGCAATTTAGTCAGGTATGATTTTCCAGACCCCGTTTCACCAATAACAGCAACATGAGGATTGCTAGTCGTCTTATCTTTTACATTCAACTTATTTGCCTGAAGCAAATTTGTGAAAACAGCATTCGAGCTAGAGTCGATTGCTGCCTTATAATCTCCTTGCCAAGAGCCATTTTGATGATCGACCCGTCCTATGTACAAGCCAATATCTGTTCCCACTTTTTTAGTCATGAAAAACAAATTTTCACAAAATGCTTCTAAAGTCATCGCCTGAAGGAAATTCTTGTCTTTTCTTTCTAAGACTTCACCAATTCTTGTCTTATAGAAGAGATACAATTGATCCGCATTTGCTCTAACTACTTCTACCCCAATTTGATTGAGGTAGGCATAAAGTGCTTCATACTTATTCTTCAAGCCTTCCATTGTTTGATCGGTTACAATCAAAACATTCAAGTAAGAAACCAGGGCTTCTTCTTCATCCACCTTCCGTCTCAGATCTTCTAAAAGGAAGATGCTTTTTAAAACAGATGATTTCTGTACATCATCTGTTTCAGCTGCTTCTTGAGAGGTATTCTTTAGCCGTTTTCTAGCACGCTTGGCTTTTTCTGTCAGTGAAAAAACACCTTTCGGCAATGAAAACTGAACCTTAAAATTGCCCTCTACTGGAAAACGCAAATTCTGCAATTCCTCTTGCAAATGTAGATGAGACATGTTTTCTGGCACATGATTCACTGGTAACAAAGCAACATAACTAGATTGATCGAAATTTGTCAATTTTAAAATATTCACATTTTCAAATTCTATATTCACCTCATCCAAATTATCCATGGAATTCTGAACTATAGAAATTTCCGTGTTTTTATCATAAAATTGACCTCTTAGATACTGCAGGCGATTCAGAAAAATAGTTTCCCGAGTCGTTAAGAAGCGAATGTCTAAAAGAGATAGCGCATTTTCCAAAACTTCTCTTTGATTCTGATACCCTTTTTCCCAATCTTTGGGAACTACTTCTCCAATGCCAAAAGTAGATAAAATAGTCTTTCTTGCATTATCATAACCTTGCTTCACTACACTTTTTAAGTCCACCGATACATGAATCGACTTCAACGGGACAATCAAATAATATTGATACTCATACAAAGTGCCAATTGACTGTTCTAACTTCTCAATCGTGCCATTTAGGACATATTCCGCAAGAGAACCTGCACCGCTATCCCAATCAATATCCTGAGAAAGCTTTTTGAAATTTTCAACCAAATCTACATCAACTGGCAACATTTGAATCTCAAAATCATAATAAGCCCTAAGATTATTTAAGGCCGAATAAACAATTTTCTTAAACTCTTCCTTCGCAGCAGCATCCGTTGAATTGATGACCTTTGAAGGAATCCGATAAACTGCTAAAACAGAACCATCTGTCTTTAGCATTAAATTGTCTTTAATATCCCAAATCTGATTTTTCAATCATTCTCCTTTCTCTTTTTATGCTTTTCATAAACGATTCCTTTGTTGATATAAATACGATCTGACTTCAATCCATACATCACATAGAATTTAAGATAATCTATGATATAGAAAATCAGTGCTTTCCCATCTACAACTAGATCTGATAAAATTCTAGCCGCATAAAAGGCTGCCATACTAGCAAACATCCCTTTCAATCCAAAAGGGAAAGACTTAAACAATACATCCAATAAGACATAAAGTAGGGCAAATACCAACAAAAAATAAACAAGCAATGAAAATTTGATTGGAGCATCTAAAGACAGCCTATCATTCAATCGTTGAATCCAATAAGGCTGATTCAACGCTCGCTTGTAAGAATAAAGTTTCTTATCTTTTAATTCCTGTTCCATAACTAACTGTGACCAAAAATCTTAGCTATAATCGTTCCAACTTGACGCAAGACCTGTTCAGGATTTTTCACAAAATAATAAGCTGCTCCACCAATCAATAACGAAAATACAGCTTTACCAATTTTTTGCTCTCGGATGCCATCAATAAACTTCCATCCAGCAAAACCAGCAATCACCCAAACCAATACCGCTTCAACAAACCAATTAAATATTGCTTGTAAACCCATTTTCTACCTCATTTTCTTTCTATTTTTTCGCATAATCTTTTGGAATACCATGTTCCATCTTCGTAATAAAAAAGCTATCAGCTTTTTCTTCCAACTCAAACGTGAAATTCTCACTATGAGTTGTTCCAGCAATCTCTATTGTTGCCTGAATATAAGCTGTCACCTTCTTGCCATCCTTTTTGTAATAAGCATAATCTAACGTTTTAAAAACTGCTCCAGATATAGCTCTTACATCCTTTGCGACTGCATTTAGATTGTCTTGAGAAGTCGTATAGTTGTTGAAAAACAATTTGATAAAGTTATCTAACTTTTCCTGCTCTTCTTCCACAACTTCGTCTGTCGCCGTCAGATTCAAGGCATTCTTTTTATCTACTTCAGTCGCCTTGAAACTTTCCACTGCTTCAAACCAGGGAAGACCAGACACATAGAATCCTGTTTTGTTTTCTCCATAAGGAATTGAAAAATTCACCGTAATTCTAGTCTTTTCCGCACCTGTTTCATAAGTTACACGGTAAACAGCTACATCCTTCTTAATTTCTTGTACACGGGAAGAAATCAAGCTTGTAGGCTGTCTTAACTGACCTTGTGAGCGAACTTCTGGAATCACATCATAATAACTATTCAAACGTTCAATCTCTTCCTTTTGCAAAGACTCTTCACCTGAATAATTAAAATAGCTACTTACATAACCATTCAAGAATAACTCCAACCGATTATCTGTCTGATAACCATTATCGGTCTTCTCTACCACCTTCACAGTTGGCTTATTCGGCACTACTTGCCGTGTAAAAGTAACTATCACTGTTCCAGCAGCTAAACCAACCAACGCTAAAGTTCCACCCAAAAATAACAAATTAGCTATTCTTTGATTAACTTTTTTAGGTAATTTCATCTTAATCTTCTGCTTCTGATTGATTTTCTTCAAAAAACGTTTTTCTTTTTTCTCTTCTGTCATTTCTCTCCTTTTGCAACAATATTTTTCCGTCACAACGGAAATTTTAAATTATTTCCAATCTAATGGAAATATTCTTCATCTACATAAAATCCTTTCGGTGTATTTAGCACCACCCCCTTTTCAATATAACTATTTACAGCTGTTATCCAGCTACCTGCTTTATAAAAGAAATGAATAACAGAGCTAAATTCTGCCTGTTCTAGTAATTTCTCCATCAATTCTGCTTCATCTTTTGTCAAAAAACGATAAGTCCTTGTAGCAATGTCAACAAGCGATTTTCCTTGCTTTAACAAGCAACACACAACGAACTCATCTCCCTCATACAAATCAACAATAATTTTCTTCAAAAGATAGGCTTTCCCTAGAGTAAAAATCGTATCTACCCCCCATTCAGGAAAACCGCAAATAAAAAAGGACTCTTCATCAAGTCCTCTTTCATTTATTCTTTCCTGTACCTGTTCCTTTGTGAACTTCATCAAATCTAATTCACACAGAAAGCGTGATTGCCCATTCTCACGAACTCTTATATTTGCAAGCATAACTCACCTCATTTATTTTTATTTTCTAACAAAATATGATATTCTATTTTTAACGAAAGGAAACAGCACATGAAAATTGAAATTTTAATCAAAGGACTTACCAATCGAATAACAACTATAGACAATCTCACTAAAATTCAAATTAAAAACAATCTACCAATCGAAGAATTAGTATCATACGAAGATTTCCCATTAGATAGTATCAAAGAACTTTCGCTAGGACTGCTAGAATACAAATTCATCAGCGACACAAATATTGTCATTGTAAAAGGCGAAGACTTAAAAGCAATCATCATCACCAATCAAGACTAAAAGGCTATATGCCTTTTTTATTTTAACTTCCTAATCTCTTTCAAAAGAATAGCAACATTCACCAGATCATACTTATCTAAATTATTAGGATTACTCAATAACTCACTAAGATAGAGCAAACACTTATTTCTAACATCAACCACTACATCATTTGCCATTCAATTCACCTCAATATTCTTCTGCTTGTCTATTTAATTGTTCCAAGTCCTCAACAGTGAAGGAACCTGTGCCAATATAAGCAGAACCTTCCGACTCTACAATCTCAATCTGTTCATCATACGAACCAGACAAACCGATTTTTGTAAGTTTGCCAAAATAAAAAGGCAAACTAAACCATGCCTGCCTACCGTTTTGAGGATTCCTAATCAAAACCCTAGATTTACTCACTTACTAAACCTCTCTTTCTCTAAAATGTAAATAAAAAAAACACTCACCAAAACGATAAGTGCATACACTACTAATTATCATATTCTGATAACTCACCTTGAATTCTTTTTAAAACCCTTTGAATTTCTTCTGATTCCTTAATTACAAAATAATTTTCAGGTTAAATACTAATGACGTTTGATGAACCGCAAAACGGACAAATTTCATTGCTTTCAAATTTATCCCAAGGGTCAAGTCCATCGAATATCCTTGGATTTTCCTTTTCAGCATTTACTATATCTTGGTTTGTGTAGCCTTCCCATTGAGTCCCAATCAAATCCTCAGGCTCAATCCATCCTCTCAATGAGAAAGTAGCTCCACAATCCCGACATTCCACTTGCAACATTGCCATTTATTTT